>CALBNS010000064.1 GCA_937896665.1 uncultured Clostridia bacterium | reverse complement strand
ATCTCTTTACAGTGAAGGGGTAATGGCAAATGACAGAATTGCAGCATTTTTAAATACTGACCATACGCAACCAGATTGAATATGCGAGTATATTTGTGGAGAGATGAAGCCGAAGGGAATGAGCCTGTAATGCCTGTTGATTTCGAACCGATTGACTGGAAAATGGGATATGATATTGTAAATAATCCGGAGCAGTTCAAACTTTATGTGGATGGGGAACTGATTATACAACAATATTACAAAAACTTTACTGTTTGTTGGTAGATAAATAGAAATCGGATAATTATGATAGGATGTAATGAAAGGAGGTCATTATAATGAGGTTTATGCAGTTATCAGATACGCATATTCGAAAAAAATACTCAGATGAAGGTATTGATGCTTTGTTGGGGCAAAAATTAACACCTGCTGAAAATTTGACCAATTTGTTGGAGAGAACTGATTGGAGAAATTATGATTTTCTGGTTGTTACAGGAGACCTAGTACATGAGGGAATAAGTGATGATTATGATTATTTAAAGCAAATTTTCGAAAAAAATGTTCCGAAAGATATGAAAGTTCTCTATGTGCTAGGAAATCATGATCATAAAGGTGCATTTTACAGGGGCTTTTATGGAGAAGACAAGGAAGAAGCTTATTACTATACCAGTACAATAGATGGCTATAAGCTTATAATTTTGGATAGTGCGGTTCCTGGAAAGGAATCAGGAACTGTTTCAAGAGAGCAGATAGAGTGGTTAAAGCAGGTATTAGCGGAACCAGCAGTAAAAGGTAGTATTTTATTTTTGCATCATCCTGTTTTTTGGAATGCCGGAGGTGCAGCTAAGGAAATTACCAACAGTAATGAGGTACTGGAAGTGCTAGAGGGAAGTGATGTATTTGCGATATTCTGCGGACATACACATGAAAACTCTGTGCAAAATTGTAATGGTATTACACAGTATACAGCGGATTCTACGGCGTTTTCAATAGAGGTTTATAGGGGTATGCTTGCATTTACTGATAAGGCGGGGTATCTCACTACAGAAATTAATGATGATAAAGTTCAAGTGCATTATGAAACGGTTGAGATTGATACACCGGTTGTTGAGTATTCAATTGAGGAATTTGCAAAACAATTAGCCAGTATGGATGAGTAGATTATTTTTTAAAATTGAAAAGAATAACAGACACGTTTGCTTCCTCAAGGACCTTAAAAACAGGGATCCAATACTTGCCGGTAGATTCCATGCAAACTTCAGAACGATTATATTTTGCAAGCCAATCAGACAATTCCTCTAATCCTTTGGAAAAAGATGAGAAACGAGTTCGCTTATAATCTGTTCTGCCGTTTGTGTTGGCAATACCAATGCAGGCATAGATCCAGGTTTTGTGGATATCAAGTCTGCAACAATTTTTGTGAAAAATTTTAAAAGACAATAAAATAACCTCCTGATTTTGAAGAAATAAAACTGACAGTGACTGGTCATTTGGCAAAAGTCAGTCTTATTAAAAAGATAATATCAGGAGGGAGACAGATTAACAAGCGAAAGTTAGCCAACGGGTTTCATGAACCCATCGGTGCCTTTCGCAGAAAGGCGGAAAATAATTATGAAAATTAAAAAATTAGCGACAATGGTTCTTTCTGTTGCATTGGTTATGTCTATGTTGGCGGGATGCCAGCTAAATGCTTCAAACAATGGAGTGAATGGAACCAGCAGTGAAGTGGAAGAAAATGGTAAAGGAGATGTAGTGTGGGAAGAAAATCTTTTAGATCCTAATAATCCTGTAACGGTAAAGTTTTATTCATATAGCTACGCAAGCCCTTCTTTTGGTACAGGGTTTCAGGAAATAATGGACAATTTTAATAATGGAGTTGGTAAAGAGAAAGGTGTAGTTCTTGAAGTTGTGGCAGATGATAATGGTGCTAAGTCGGCAACAGATATAAAAGCAGGTCTTCAAGTGGATATGATTCAGCAATATTTTCAGGGCATTGATGGTGCCATTGATGATTTAGGTATATCTTCATTCGAAGATGTTTTTCCAAAAGAAGAAATGGATAAGCACTTTGAAGGAATACCTGATAATTGCCTCAATTTGGGGAAAATTAATGATGAAATGTATGGACTGGCATTTACTTTTTCAACACCAATCCTCTATGTGAATGGAGAACTTTTCGAAGAAGCTGGATTGGATCCTACGAAAGCACCTGCAGATTGGGGAGAAATGTACGATTGGTGTGTCCGGATAAAAGAAAAAACAGGAAAATATGGATTAGCATTGTCCCCAGATAATTCTACCGGATGGGTAACAGACAGTATATTGTATTCAAATGGAGCGACAGTCTTGAATGCGGACAGAACAGCAGTAGAATTTGCTAGTGATGAAGGTATTGAGGCGTTTGAGACATGGAAAAAGTTTTATATGGATGGCGTTGCCGTAGGAGGTACCGATAGTGAAGCTATGCAAGCATTTGCTGCTGGAGAAGCTGCAATGCATATACAATCAACTTCTGTTTACACTATGTTTAAAGGCGCTTCCGAAGAGTCAGGTTGGGAGCTGTATGGTTATCCAATGCCTGGTTTTAATGGTGAAGAATCTATTCCAACAAATTCTGGTAGTGCGATAGTTGTTCGTCCGGATAGTGAGCAGAAAGCACAGGCAATATGGGAAGTCATAAAATATGTTACAGGTGATGAAGGATATACAATTATAACATCTAAAATTGGATATTTGCCTTTGAGACCTTATTTGGCAGAGGATGAAAATTACTTAAAGGAATTTGTAGAGGCTAATCCGATTATTAAAACGAATATTGAGAGATTGGATAGAATTCAACCTGCATCTATTTGGTCGGGAGATGAAGCGTCTGAGTTGGCAACGTTGTATGCAGATATGGCTGTTAAAATATTAACTACAGATGCAGATGTGGCTGATACAATGAAAGAGTATCAAGAATTGATGAATAAGTATATTAAGTAGAGTATCGTTAAAGTGGAGATTATTACATGGAGCTTACAAATAATAAAAAGAAAGCAAAAATTGTAGGCAATAATCGAAGAAATGGCGGCGGATTAAAACCGTGGCTATTTCTTTTACCTACATTATTAGTTCTTGGGTTTTGGCTAATTAAACCTTTATTTCAAACATTGATGTATACTTCTTACGATTGGAATATGCTTCCCAGCACAGAACCGGTATGGGTGGGATTACAAAATTTTATCGATTTATTCCAAGCACCAGATTTTTTTGATGCGATAAAGAATACATTTTTCTACATATTTATGATGTTACCGTTTTCAGTAGTGATACCACTTATGATAGCTGCGGTAATACAGAGTCTAGATAAAAGGTCGCAGAGAATATATAGGGTATTAATCTTTTTGCCAATGATTATGCCACCGGTTGCAACTGCAACAGTATTCCAATGGTTGTTGCATCAAACAAATGGGTTGTTAAATTATGTATTAGTATCAATTGGTGTTATCGATAATGGGATAAATTTTTTCATGACAGAAGAGTGGGCTAGGTTAGTTGTTGAGCTTATTACTGGATGGAAAATGATAGGTTTTTCATCGCTGATGTTCTCGGCGGCAATCGGAAATATTAATCCAGAGTATTACGAAGCTGCAGAAATGGATGGTTCTTCCGGGTGGAGAAGATTTTTAGATATTAGTATACCGCTTTTGTCTCCAACTGTAATGCTGATGATTACTATGAGTATTCTATTTGCAAGTCAGTGGACATTTAACTATATTGATATGCTAACACAGGGTGGACCATACGGTACGTCGACCAACATTTACTACATGATATATGAGTATGCTTTCGCAGATTCTAATGTAGGAGCAAGTGCAGCAGCATCTGTTGTGTTATTGGTAATTTTTGGAGCATTAGCTATTGTGTTGCAGTCAATATCTAAAAAACTGACTTTTTATGATAATTAAATGGGGAGGCAGAGATGAAAAAAAATATAACGAAAACGATAGCTCATTTAGCTCTAATAGTATTATCATTTGCGGCTATATTTCCAATATATTGGATGATTGTATCGTCTTTGAAGGGCAGCTCAGAAATATTTGGTTATGGTTTGTTTCCGCAGAATCCCACTATGGCCAATTATGTAGCAGCATTCACTAGTAAACCATTACTACGTATGTTATTGAATTCGTTGATTATCAGTTTAGTAACAGCGATGATACAGATGATAATCGCAATATTATTTGCTTATGCTTTTACTAGGTGGGAATTCAAAGGTAAAAATATTATATATGGAATTATTACTGTGACATGGTTAGTACCAATACAGGTTATTATGGTGCCTAACTATATTCAGATTGTTGAGATGGGGTTAAACAATACCTTGATTGCGATGATATTGCCACATTGTTGTTCAGTATTTACCAATATGAATATGTACCAAAGTTTCAACTCAACACCTAAAGCGTTGATAGATGCTGCAAGAATGGACGGAAGTAGTGAATTGCAGATTTTGAAGGATATTATTCTTCCTAATATGAAATCGGCAGTTTCTTCACTGGGAATTGTACAGATTATTAGTGCGTGGAATGATTACTTGTGGCCGACATTAATTGCTCGTAGTGATGAAATATCACCTATTCAAGTAGGATTAAAATCATTTGTTGGTACTGATACTAATATGTGGGGAGCAGTAATGGCAGCTGCAACAATTTCAACTATTCCTATTTTGATAATATATATGTTTATGAGTGGTAAAATCATAAACTCGTTTATGAAAGGAGGCATTAAATAGTGAAGTATATAGCAAACACACCCATGGAATTAGAAGGTGCGTTGAATGTAAGAGAATTAGGTGGATATATCAATGATGATAATATTCAATTGAGAGAACACAAATTACTGCGTGGTGGTGATTTATCTGAGATGACAGAATCGGACATGAAAAAAATACTATCTTACGGTATACATACATGCATCGACCTAAGAATAGATTCTGAGAAAAAAACAGCAGACCCTTTTGAAAAGAAACCTGGCCAAATGTATTATGCAATTCCAATTGAGGGAAAAATAGATTTGAGTTCACCAGAGGATCTTTTATACAAATTATATCAGAGTATTTTAGAAGATTATAAACAAGAATTATATAAAGTGTTTCAGATTGTTGCAAGAGAAGAAGGTATAATTTTTCATTGTGCCGCAGGAAAGGATAGAACTGGTGTAACTGCAATGCTAATATTGGCATTGTGTGGTGTATGTGATGAACAGATTATTGCAGATTATGTGTCATCAGCGGAGAATAATAGGACGCAAATTTCCAAGCAAAAAAAAGTTTTAGAAGAGAGAGGTATAGCTGGTGTGCCAGAAGAAATATTTAGTTCAAATGAGTATACTATGAGAAAAACATTAGAATACTTATATAAGAGATATGGCAGTGCAGAAAATTACTTGATAAATTTAGGAATAACAGAAGCAGAAATAGAAATGATTCGCAGTAAGATGATTGGAAGAGGATAATTTAATGGGCGAAATAATAATTAAGAATATAAAAAAGAGTTTTGGGGATACAGATGTCTTAAAAGGAATTGATTTAGAAATTAAAGACTCTTCCTTTACTATAATTTTGGGACCATCAGGATGCGGAAAATCCACGTTGCTGCGAATTTTGAGTGGATTGGAATATGCAGATGAAGGAGAAATTATTATTGCAGGAAAAGATGTTACAAATCTTGAACCTAAAGAACGGCAGCTGGCAATGGTCTTTCAAAATTATGCATTGTATCCACATATGAGTGTATATAAGAATGTAGAATATAGTTTGAAAATAAAGAAAATACCCAAGAAAGAAAGACGAGAAAGAGTAATGGAGGCTCTTCGTACAGTAGAAATGGATACTCAGGTTGATAAATTGCCGGGGCAGTTATCCGGTGGACAACGTCAGCGAGTTGCTTTAGCAAGAGCAATTGTAAAAAATCCAGAGGTGTTTTTGATGGATGAACCATTGTCTAATCTTGATGCAAAGCTTCGAAATCATATGAGGCATAGTATTTTGGGGTTACAAAAAAAATTAGGAACTACATTTGTTTATGTAACACATGACCAGACAGAAGCTATGACAATGGGAGACAATATAATACTGTTAAATGAAGGCCATATAGTACAACAGGGTTCTCCGAAAGAAATGTATACTAATCCAAATCATATATTTGTTGCGGGATTTATTGGTAATCCGCCTGCAAATATAATAAAAACAAGTTTTGGTTATCTTGGTATTCGTCCGGAAGATTTGCATACAAGAGAAGAATTAGGCGACTGTGTTTATATAAGTGGAAAAATAGGGGGAACTGAGCCAATGGGAAGTGATATTTTATATAATGTTTCTTCAAGCTTGGGTAAGTTGCTTGTTAAAGCGGATAATAAATGGGATGAAATATCAGAAAATGTGGTATTAAAATTGCCGATAAATAAGATTCTTTATTTTGATATAGAGGGAAATAGAATATATGATCCTGTAAAAGAAGAACAGGAATTCTTAGCTACGTTGAGAAAAGAATATTAGAAATTAACAAAATGGTTTATATTAAAAGAACGTAGTATGTGTATTTAAGTGGTAGATATTAAATATTGAGATAACTACCGCCGGGTACAGTTTCGGTACAACAGAAATTGAACCACATCCTACTTGTTATTTCAGGGTTAACCGATACGATTGATGGCTATATTGCAAGACGTTTTCATATGATAAGTAATCTAGGAAAGATATTGGATCCGGTTGCAGACAAACTGACACAGGGTGTTGTAATCCTTTGTCTTGTGAGCAGATTTTCATTAATGGGAGGCACACTTGTATTGTTTGTTGTGAAAGAAATTATCAATGTAGTGTCTCATATCATTATGATGAGAAAATCAGAAAAAGTCATAGGAGCCAATTGGCATGGAAAAGTGGTGACAGTATTACCATACGTCCTGATGTTTATCCATATAGCCTGGAGCAATATTCCTAAAACTTTTTCTAATGTAAGTGTTACGTTATGCATTGCGATGATTATCTCTATGCAAAGCATAGGGCAGAGAGAAAGATAGCTGATATTGATGCCAAGAAGAAGGAGCTTTATAACGAACATGCCCGTCATAAGTACCAGTATGAAAAGGATGTGGATATAGAGAATCTTTATGTGGTGGATGTGCCGTGATATAGAATTGAGCATGATTTTTAACACAAATTTCATAAAAAACGGTTGCGAAAGCTGATATTTGATAATAAAATAAAGTTAGGAAAGTATGTATAAATCAAAACAAGCCATACTAAAAAAGGAGGTGTTTATATGGCAACTTCAAGTATCACTAAAAATTTTGTTATATCCGGTCAGAAACAGGTGGAGATGTTTGTCGATGCAATTGAAGCATCTGCCAATAATCACCCGATTCGCGTACCGGTAGCTGCTAGGGAGTTAACGGATACTGATGATATAATAAAATTGATGAAGAAGAGGAAAAAGACGAATGTTGCAAAATGATAAGTATTCAGTAATCAACATTCGCAAGTATCTCGAGAGTGATAATCCAGAACTCGGAGAGGATGATTTGGTAGATATTCTCTCCGAGTTTTCATGTGAAAGAAATTCGGATGGTGAAAAATTTTTAAAGAACAGCGCTATAGAGTTTACAAAGAAGAATCAATCTGTTACATATCTGGTATTCCCTGTTGAAGATGGAGAATTGTTAGGATATTTCACAATAGCACTTAAGCCTCTGACAGTAAGAGGAGAAACGGTAAGTAATACTGTAAAAAGAAAGTTGCTACGAATCAGTGAGTTGGATGCGGAAACGCACACATATACAATGTCGGCATATCTGATAGCGCAGTTAGGTAAAAATTTTGCAAATGGTGCGGATAAAAGGATAACCGGAGAAGAACTCTTTGAGGCAGCATGGAACAAAATTGAAGAGATACAGTATCGTGCAGGTGGTGTAGTGACATTTTTGGAAGCAAATAATGAAGAAAAACTGTTAGATTTTATAAGGATAATAGATTTCAGCGGTTTGATACGAGACAGACTGTGTCTAATAATGCAGAACCGCATTAGCTAGTGCAGTTATTAAGATTGCTCTAATTTTAGTTGCAGTTAGAATCGTGTTTTTAGTTATAATAAATATGACCGTAGGAAGGCACGGATAATGCCCGAATCCCAATATTCCATTGGTGGGTAGGCAGCTATGAAAAGTGGCTGTCTATTTTTTATGTTTAAAGGATAATGGTATTCAATTAAAGTATGCAGGAAAATATGATATAATTCTTAAGTGAAGTACCACATTTTTAGCAGACAAAGAAAGAGCAGTTTTTAAAAATGATGAACTGCTCTAAATGTGATTCTTCACAATTGTACCAATTCGCGGACGTTTCGCCGAGAATTATATGGGGATTGTAACTTTCAAATCTCCCCTCAAGGCATATAAGCATGGTCGGTAAGAACGCGGAGAGAAATCATCTCTCTGTAAGAATTAAAATATTTTTTCCAAAGTAACCTAGTAGTAACTTTGACTTTTTATAATGGACATACAAACTGAAAGGAGTGTTTTCGATATGGAAATTTTAAAAGTTGAAAATCTGACCAAAGTATATGGTAAGGAATCTACTAAAGTTACTGCTTTGGATAATGTGTCTTTTTCTGTGGAAAAAGGAGAGTTTGTTGCAATCGTTGGTGCATCTGGTAGTGGAAAATCTACTTTACTGCATTTAATGGGAGGCGTTGACAGACCAACATCAGGAAAGGTTTACATTGATGGAAAGGATATATTTAATTTTAATGATGACAAACTGGCTATATTTAGAAGAAGACAGGTGGGATTGATTTATCAGTTCTACAATTTGATTCCGATTTTAAATGTAGAGGAAAACATCACATTGCCGTTATCACTGGATAATCGTGAAATTAATAAGGTAAAATTAGACGAGATGTTGAAGCTGTTAGGGTTGGAAAAAAGAAAGAATCATCTTCCTAATGAGTTATCCGGCGGACAGCAGCAAAGAACCAGTATAGGTAGAGCTTTGATTACAAATCCAACAATCATACTTGCCGATGAGCCAACCGGAAACCTTGACAGTAAATCCAGCGATGAAATAGTTGCTTTGTTAAAAAAGTCAAATAAGGAATTGAAGCAGACGATTATTATGATTACCCATAATATGGAAATTGCAAAAATTGCTGACAGGATCATAAAGATTGAAGACGGAAAAATTGTTGAGGAGGTATAATCATGAACTTGCTTAACAAATTAACAATCAAAAATTTGAAACTGAATAAGAAAAGAACCATTGTAACGATAATTGGTATTATGCTGTCCGTCGCACTTATTACAGCGGTTGCTACCATGTATTCAAGTGCAATCAAGTCTTTAATAAGATATGAGACATATCAAAAGGGTAATTTTCATGTAGCCTTTTATGATGTAAACGAAAATGATTTATCCTTCATCAGGAATAACAAGGGTGTAGATAAAGTCTATATAACCAATAATATCGGTTATGCAAGGCTGGAGGAATCTAAGAATACCTATAAACCGTATGCGTATATTAAGGGATTTACAGAAGATTCTTTAGAAGGCTTATCTGTCAGATTGATTGATGGAAGATTGCCACAAAATGAAAATGAAGTATTGATTCCTAATCACTTGAAAACAAATGGTAGGGTTGATTTCAAGGTTGGAGATACGATCACGTTAGAGGTTGGAACAAGAGTTTCAGATAATTGTGAGCTGAATCAAAATAACCCTTATAACGAAGAAAACGAAGAACAGATAATCAATACAACAACAAGAACGTACACAGTTGTAGGAACGATTGAGAGACCTGCCAATAATGTAGAATCTTATTCTGCACCGGGTTATACATTTATCACATATTTAGGTGATGACCAGATTACCGGAAACATTGATGTCTATGCGAGATTTAACCATTTCGGATCAAGTAATTATTTGAAAGTTACATCTGACATATTGGGCATTGATGAAGATGCAATGACGAAAAAAGCCAATGGGACATATGAAACGGAAGAAGAATATGACCGTATCATGGCAGAACTGGATAAAGCGAAATATGATTTTAACATAAATAGTTATTTGATTTTATTAGAAAATAATCCGCTGAAAGAAAGCACTATGGGCGGATTAGCAGCTGCTGTTGCAGTAGTATTGATAATCATTGTTGTTACATCCGTATTCTGTATCAAAAACAGTTTCGACATATCTATTACTGAAAAGATCAAGCAATATGGAATGTTAAGAAGTGTTGGAGCAACAAAAAAGCAGATTAAAAGAAACGTATTCTATGAAGGAACTATCCTTGGGATAATTGGAATACCTTTAGGGTTGTTATTGGGATTTTTGGCATCCATCATATTGGTTATTGTAAGTAACGCTTTCCTTAAAGGAATGCTTGCGGATGATTTAAAACTTGTTTTTAGTTTCTCTTGGACTGCAGTACTGGTTGCCTGTGTATTGGGAATCGTTACTATATATCTTTCTGCATTAAGAAGCGCAAATAAAGCATCAAAGGTTAGTCCAATTACCTCAATTAGAAATAGTGCAGAAATTAAGATAAGGGCTAAGAAACTAAAGACGCCATTCATTATTAAAAAGCTGTTTGGAATAGGTGGTGAAATATCACATAAAAATTTCAAGAGAAATAAGAAAAAATACAGAACAACGATTCTATCCATTGTCGTATCTGTTTCCATATTCATCGGACTGTCATATTTTATTGGTGGTGTATTTAGAGAAATAGATAATGAAATCACAAGATATGATTATAATATATCTGCATCGATTTATTTAGACAGAGAAAATGAGGAGATTGCAAATAAGCTCTTATCTACAACTGCGTTAGACAATATTGATGATTATGCGGTTAAGAGATATGGTCATTTGTATATTTACGATGCCAAATACACAGAAAATTATATTAAGCTTGGAAATTACGAAGGGCAGGCAGGGCAAGAGACGTTAGAGAGAAATTCATATATTTATGTAATGACTGTAGGCGATTATCAGTATAGGAAATACTTAAAAGAACTGAATTTGGATTACAATGAATTTCAGGACAAGGCTATTTTGTATTCTGGAAACGAAGCTTTTGAATTTGTAGAAAGTGATAATACGAGCAAAGTATATACAGAAAAATATGATTATAAAAAGGGTGATGCAATAAAAATTCGTGAAGAGGAATCAGATACAGAAAATAGTGTAACTATTGGAAGTGTTACTCGCACAAAACCTATGGGTGATTATCCGTATGCGACTCTTTTGGTTGTTTCGGATAAGATGTTTGATGAAATAATACCGGAGGGCAGTAAGAATATTACCATATACTATCAATCAAGTGATGCAAACAAGCTGCAGGATGAGATTGAAGAAGTAATGGGAGATGAAAATTTCAACCTTAATAATATTGAAGAAAATGCAAGAATGATGAATAACCTATATACACTGGTAGCTATTTTCTTATACGGCTTCATTATTGTAATTTCACTAATCGGTATTACAAACATCTTTAATACGATTACTACAAATATGAATCTTCGTAAACAGGAATTCGCCATGCTTAAATCAGTCGGTATGACCAGCAGGGAATTTAGAAAAATGATTCGACTTGAGAGTTTGTTTATTGGTGCGAGATCATTGATATTTGGTATCCCGATTGGAACCGGTATTTCATATTTGATATATCATTTTATGGAGGAAGCCATGGGATTTTCATTTAAACCGCCAATACTTTCAATTGGCATTTCAATCGTAGTTGTATATCTTTTGATAACAGTTCTTATGAGATATTCAATGAGTAAGATTGGAAAAGAAAATACAATAGAAACTATCAGAAATGAAAACATATAGCAAAAGGGGCGTAAGCCCTTTTTGTCGTGTGCTTTTTCATGAGGAGATGTGCTATGAATATATTATTAGTTGAAGATAATGAAAGCATAACGAGGGGCTTGAAATACTCTTTTGAAAAAAATAATTATGTGCTACTTTGTAAGTCATCCATAAGTGAGGCCAAGGAATACTTATCTACGAACCCTAAAATTGATTTGGCAATCTTAGATATTATGCTTCCTGATGGAAATGGCTTTGTTCTTTATGAGAATGCCATAAAAAAGTTTGGCATTCCAACCATTTTTCTAACGGGCAAGGATGATGAGGACGATATTGTTAAGGGACTGGATATTGGTGCCGAAGATTATATAACAAAACCATTCAGCACCAAGGAATTGTTAGCCAGAGTAAATAAGGTGTTATTGCGCCACAAGAAGCAAAGCCAGATTACTGTGCAGGATATCACCTTTGATGCAGATAAAATGGTTGTATATAAGGGCAACGACATAATAGACTTGACCCCTATGGAGATAAAATTATTAAGCTTGTTATTTTTAAACATCGGTAAAGTAGTTAGACGTTCAGTTATATTAGACACCATATGGGATAGTACCGGCAATGATGTGGACGATCATACTGTGACCGTCTATTTTAAGAGAATCAGAGGAAAGTTAGGAACCAACATTATTACTACGGTTAAAGGATTGGGTTACAGAATTGATGAACAATAGGGTAAAACTAAAAAAGTTCTTGCTATGTTTATTCATATTTATAGGCGTGTTCGTATCAGTGTTCCTAACAATAAATATATATGAATATGGCGCTTATAATAGAAATTTTAATAAGAAAATATCTTCGTTGCTTAATCAAATAGAAGAGAAATACCCGTATGTTTCGGAAGAAGAGTTGTTAGAGGTTTTGTATAGCACAGAGGAACAGGATGTTGTACTAAATAAATATAGTATCGATTTAGATAAAGATACTCTGATAAAAAGCAACGAAGAAGCATACAGAAGGTATTTGGCAATCAATATAGCTTTTTATGTGTTGACGGTTGCCTTGATGCTATTTTATTTCCTGAGATTTAATTATAAAAAAGACAGGGAAATAAATCAGATTACGAAATGTATCGAGGAGATCAATAGAAAGAACTATGCACTGGATTTGGATGATATGTCAGAAGATGAATTATCCATCTTAAAGAATGAAATATACAAAACCACTATTATGTTAAAAGAAGCTGCAGAGAATTCTAATAAGGAAAAGCTTCAATTAAAGGAGTCGTTATCAGATATATCTCATCAGTTAAAAACTCCGTTAACGTCCATATTGATTATGCTGGATAATATCATTGATGATCCGGATATGGAAGTGGATGTGAGAGAAGATTTTATTAGAAATATCAAGAGAGAAGTTAGCAGCATAAGCTTTTTAGTCCAGTCTTTGCTGAAATTATCCAAGCTGGATACCAATACGGTTCATTTCATTATTGAAGAGGTATCAGCCGATAGGATTGTAAAGGAATCAATGCAAAATGTCTCTATGCTCAGCGATTTAAGAGAGGTTGAGCTGAGGTTAACTGTAAAAGACAATCCGTTGGTTAAATGTGACTTTAAATGGCAGATAGAAGCAATTAGTAATATTTTGAAGAATTGCATAGAACATTCGGAGCGAAAATCTTTCATTGATATAGTGATTGAAGATAATAAGGTGTATTCCAAAATATCCATTCGAGATTACGGTAAGGGCATAGACAAAAAAGATTTGCCACATATATTTGAGAGATTCTATAAGGGTAAAGATGCAACCGGTGACAGTGTAGGAATTGGATTATCACTTGCAAAAAGCATTATAGAAAATGATAATGGCACCATTAGTGTGGATTCGAGTGAAAAAGGAACGCAATTTACGATCAAATACTATAAATGAGCGAATGTTAACATGCGTTGCTTGTGGCAACGGCCTATTTTGATGTTTGATAGAGGTATCAAAAACAAAGGAGGCCCAGATTATGTTGAATGAAAACATTAAGAAGCTAAGAAAATCAAAAGGAATCTCGCAGGAAGAACTTGCTATTAAGTTGAATGTGGTAAGGCAGACGGTTTCAAAATGGGAGAACGGAGTTTCCCAAACTAAAGGATATTACAGAAATAACCTGTGTTTACCTGCTTGCTATTGAGTTGATAATTAAAACAGATTAAAAAAGAGATATTGAATATCTCTTTTTATTGTCACTTTGAAATTATAAATTTTGATGAAACTTATGATTATTTTACTATCTCCAAGATGCGGAATAGACACCTTTGGTATTACAATATGTTGTACACGTATATGTAAATGATTGTACTGTCATATTTACAGGGTCTATTCCGATATTGAATTTTCCAGTGAATGTGTTTCTAACATATGAATTATATGCAGAAGACCCTTTGACTGCTTTTTTTGATGTTACATTCCAAACAATAGCACTATGTGTTCCATATGCATCTATTGGTTTAGAAGTCGAACCCTTAGTTCGAAATACTCCAACAGCCTTTAATGTAACAACAGTTCCACCAAATATGTTTTTTAATTTCAATGTTGAAGTAATTGTTCTATCATAAGTTGCTCTATTTAACGGATTCAATGTTTGTGCATAAACGAAGCTGCAGAGATAACAGAAGAACAATTCCAGTATCTTATGCTTGGTCTGAATCCTTTGGATCCCAAAATAAAGGAAGTTTCACCACATAAAATTTATTAACACTTGTGCAAAATGTAGAAAATTTTCTTCTTTTTTTGGTGCAAGATATCTGCTAATGATTGCGTAATCCAAACGCCTCTAAACCTTGCTGGGAGGTCTTGGTTTACGAGATAAATCGATTTTGAACTTTGAAAACTCTATATACACAGCACCGATAGGTGTCGTGCCGCCTACGCCTTATCTTTGTTGTCACCCGCAAATCCCACCACCGCAGAAGTGATCGGCACGGACAACAAGGAAATGAAAAGCCACAGGGAAATCACTTGCGAATTTCTGTTTTTTGAATTGGCGGCGGTTGGCTTTTTAGGACTTGCTTCTATGTTGTTCAAGGAAAAGCAGATGGGTATTATCCGTGTTCATGGGGTACTGCCTGTAAGTAAAAGTGCTTTTATCCTTTCAAAGCTCTGCCTGTTTCTGCTGTCCGACCTTGTATCAACAAACCAATCACGCAACGGTTTCTCATAGGAACAAAGGGCAATTCTTATTTGTCCGTTATTTTCCGTTAGGTATTCAAAAATATAATCATGCACTTGATATTGATCGCTATTGTTTCCGCGTGATGAAAGCGAATAGAACTTTTCGAAGTTTCCCACTTCTGAAAGTTTTGCAGTAAAAGCGTCATAATCAATTCCAAGACTATTGCGGAAGCTGTCTAAAACAGTATTCATCTCTTGTTGGGACAGCCCTGTATAGTCATTAAATTCAACATCCATATAGAAGATATCTGCTTACTTTTGATCACGATACAATAGAAAGTTCTCGGTT
>CALBNS010000063.1 GCA_937896665.1 uncultured Clostridia bacterium | reverse complement strand
CATACACAAATGTTTATCCCATAAAGCTGTTTCAGTATTTCCGGCATCTCCTTATCCCGAAGCTTTGAAAGATATTTTTTACATCCAAGAAGATTTCGACATAAAGTGAGTTTTTTGTGTTTGCTACGGGAACAAAGAAGTCCGTAATGACGGATCCTGACAAAACGCTTGGGCGGCACATGCATCAGAAAACGCCGTATAAATTCAATACCGGAAAGGGTCAGTTCTTTCCATTGTCCTTCCTTCCGGTAATCTTTGACAGAAAAAGTAACATTTTCATCGTCCATATGGATAATGCGGTGATTACTGATGGCAATCCTATGGGTATATTTTCCAAGGTAATCAATCACAGACTGTGCACCGTTAAAAGTTTTCTTACAGTAAGGAATCCATTCTGTATCATAACAGGAATCTATAAGCTCTTTGAATACAGTGACCTTGATACTATAAAGAGTTTCCAATATCTGAGGCGTTTCCATATCTTTTAACCGGGATAGATAATTCAATTCCGGGAATGATTAATTCTTTCCATTTACCTGCTTCAGGATAATCCTTGACATAGTATGTAACAGTATTTTCGTCCATGCGAATGATGCGATGATTGCTGATGGCGATTCTGTGAGTATATTTGCCAAGGTAGTTAATAACGGACTGGGCTCCATTAAAGGTTTTCTTGCAGTGGGGAATCCAGTCTTTTTTTATAGCAAGTATTTATCAGTTCTTTGAATGTATAATGATTACGGTACTTTTCACTGGTTCCATGGAAATGAAGCTTATTATCTTCCCATAAAGTTTTGAGTTCATCCAGATACTAGCTGACACAGAATGATACAGTGCATCATACAGAAGCTGTTGGTTGCTGTAGATTAGTGGATTTAGTTCCTGAGGTACTGTGAATACCACATGAAAGTAAGGAGCATCAAGTACATCTTCACGGCATTTATCCATCCACAACTCTTTGGGAAGAGCCTGACACATGGGGCAACATCTGTTACGGCAGGAATTATAGTGAATTTGTGGATGTCCGCGGTCTTCGCAGATACTGATATTAGCTCCATAGGCTCCAGTCTTGCAATTGATGATACAGTGAGTGACTTTGGATTGCTGCGGAGAAGGTCTATGGCAATTATGATGTTTTGGTTAAGCCTTCATGCGGATCAGGAAGTTGATGATATTGAAGTGCCGGAAAGTCTTAAAAAGAAAATTGATGAAAAAATTGCTAAAAAAGATAGGAAAAAATAATATCAGTCCTATCTTTTTTACTTACTCAGTTGTTAATCATTATAGAAAGGGATAAGCGCTTAGAACTTTAGATAATGGGAAAGGAGGATTAATGGATGCCGATTTTATTCTGATAAGAAGAATGAAAAAGGGTGATGATGCGTCATTCGACATATTTGTCCGTAAGTATTATGAAGATATACTGAAATATTGCAGATACCATTGTATGGATGAAAAGTATGCAGAAGATCTGACGCAGGAGACCTTTTTACGTTTTTTCAAAAATCTGTCTGATTACCATCATAAAGACAAGGCAAAGAATTATTTGTATACGATAGCAGGAAACCTTTGCTGCAATTATCTAAAAAAGAAAAAGGAAACATTATTTGAAGATGAGCAAGTTGCAGAAAGGGAGCTTACAGCCACGTCTCCAGAGGAATCTGTACTAAATGATATTGCCATAAAAACCGCACTATATCAGTTACAAGAGGAATATAGGGAAGTAATTATTCTTTTCTATTTTCAGGAACTAAAAATAAAGGAGATTGCCGAGGTGTTACAAATTGGTGTTCCGCTGGTGAAATATCGATTAAAGCAGGCAAAGGAGAAACTTCAAATTCTGTTGGGAGAGGAGGAAAACCCATGAACTTAGATAATAAGCTAAAAGATTACAAGAAGCATATGGATGTGAAAATAAAAGAAGAGAACATCTTAGATACGATAGAAGCATCAAAAGAGATTTTCCTTGCTTCCGAGCTGGATATGACTTTGACCTATTGTGAATTCATCTGGATGCAGTTTCGGTTGATTCAAAAGAAGTGGTGGGTGTTACAGAGCATTATACTAGTTGGATTACTAATGTTCTTATCTTATGTGAGTGATTCCTATTATGTATGCAGAAGTATGGGAGTAGGAGCATCTTTGTTTGTGATTCTCTTCATTCCGGAGTTATGGAGAAACAGAACTTATCATGCAATGGAGATAGAGGCTTCGACATATTATTCATTACATCAAATATACGCTTCCAGAATGCTTTTGTTTGGAATTGTGGATGTGCTGTTTGTTACAGCTTTTTGTTCAGTTGCATCCATTTCATTAAGAATTGCACTGATGGATCTGATGATTCAGTTTCTTTTTCCTATGGCAGTAACAGCCTGTATCTGCTTTGGTGTTCTTTGCAGCCGAAGATTTTTATATCAGTCAGCTGGAATTGAATTGTGTATGATTTGGAGTGTTTTATGGTGGTTTGTCCTATTAGACGAAAGAGTGTATAGGCTGATAACGATTCCTGTATGGGTGTCATTATTTGCAATTGCATGGTTGTTACTAGCTTATACGGTTCATAAAGCTATAAATAGCTGCAATAAGATATGGGAGGTTAACTTCAGTGAAATTGGAAATGAATAACTTAACAAAGGAGTTTGGAGATTTCATGGCAGTCAATCACATGAATCTGACTATGACAAATGGTGTATATGGACTGCTTGGAGTGAATGGAGCAGGAAAAACTACTTTGATGAGAATGATATGTACCTTACTTCCACCAACAAGCGGAAGTATTACATGTGATGGAAAAGATATATTAAAAATGGGTGGAGATTATCGTAAGCTGCTTGGTTACTTGCCGCAGGACTTTGGTTTTTTTCCGGAGTTTAGCGTTCAGGATTATCTTCTTTATGTGGCTGCATTAAAAGGCTTACGTCCAGCAGCGGCAAAAAAGCGTGTAAAAGAGCTGATAGCAAAGGTTGGTCTTACAAAAGCTGCGTGCAGAAAAATGAAGAAGCTGTCAGGCGGTATGGTAAGAAGGGCAGGAATCGCACAGGCTATGTTAAATGATCCTAAGATTTTGATATTGGATGAGCCGACAGCAGGACTTGATCCAAATGAGAGAATCCGCTTTAGAAATCTTATCAGTGAGCTTTCAGAGGATAGGCTGGTTTTATTATCAACACATATTGTTTCTGATATTGAGTATATCGCCAATGAAATCTTACTTATGAAGGATGGTGAATTGGTTCATCGAGGCACAGCGGAGGAACTGATTGATTTGATGCCGGAGAATGTATGGAAATGTTTTGCAGATAAATCTATGGTTCCTGCAATCATGAAGCAGTACAAGGTGGCCAATGTAAAGTCAGATCACAAAGGTGTAGAGCTTAGGATTATTTCAAAGAATATGCCATTTGAAGGGGCAATGATTGAAGAGGCTACATTGGAAGATGTATTCTTATACTATTTTGGTGAAAAGGCAGGGGAAGAAGATGCTGTTATTTGAGATAAAGAAGGTCCTTTTGAAACCGAGAAATAAGGCTGCTCTTATTCTTTTGGCGGCTGTTCTTATCATCGGAAGCATATTAACGATAAGAGATGTTAAGTATGTGACGGAAGATGGAGATACCATCAGTGGTATTGCTGCAGCGCATGAATTGAAAAGAGTAAAGAATGAGTGGTCTGGCGATATCACAGAGGATGTTCTTAGAAGAGTAATAGAAAAACATAGAGCTATTAATGCATCGTTTGAAGCAAAATCAAATGATACCAGGGAGAACAACAAGGCGTATTCAAAGACTCAGGGTTATTTGGATATTAAGGAACTAATCAGTTTGGCATTCAGTGAATTTGATGAGTACGATTATTTCAGGGCAAATAGCGTATTGCCAGAGGAAGTGGGACAGTTCTATGATCGAAGAATTAATGGATTAAGAAATTATCTGTATTCTGACGAAATAACTGATACTTATACAGAAGAGGAGAAAGAGTTCCTATTAAATGCTTATGCAGACATGGAAATACCTCTTTATTATGAATATGCAGAAGGCTGGAGAGCGCTTCTTGATTCACAGTATTTTCCAACTCTTATGATGATATTGGTTCTTGTTATGGGATTTCTCGTGGCAGGCATATTTTCAGATGAGTTTACGAATAAATCAGACTCGATTTTCTTTTCCACCAGGACAGGAAGAGATAAAGGTGTGTTGGCAAAGATTGGTGCCGGATTTTGTATCGTAACGATTGTATATTGGGCGGTAACAATTATTTATTCGCTTATCATTTTGTGTACGCTAGGATTTGAGGGTGGAGTATGTTCTGTTCAGACAGGACTCAGTAACTGGAGAAGCTTTTATAACATCACATATTTTGAAGATTTTGTGCTGACAGTAATTGGTGGATATATTGGAAGTTTATTTATTCTCATACTGGCAATGCTTATTTCAGCAAAGTCGCATTCAACGGTACTGGCAATAACAGTTCCATTTATCCTTACATGTATCCCTCCATTTTTAGGAAAGATTGCGATGATATCAAGAGTTATGTCCTTGTTCCCAGATCAGCTTCTTAGATTAAATAAGGGCCTTGAGGACTTTTGCTTATATCAGATTGGTGGAAAGATAATGGGCGGTATATCTGTAATCATTCCGATATATCTGATATTATTCTGCCTTATTATTCCGATTCTTTTTATGGTCTATCGTAAAACGGAAATTCATTGATTTCATGGAGGTGCCGTTTGAAAGATGAGCCGTAAGAGAAGAAAGAAGAAACGAAGAACCCTGGGTTTTTTGTGGATAATACTCTTTGTAGGCTTGGTTTGGTTCTGGTAAATTCAGAGAACAGGATTCCCAGAGATTGGGATATTGAATTTACAGAGCTTCGCAATGGACAGAAGGTAGATTCAAGGATTTATCCTGATCTGCAGGCTATGTTTGATGATATGCGTTCACAGGGAATTTATCCACGAGGATATATCCTTTCAAACTGGAGTGCAGCGAAACGCAGATTGAAGCATGTGCGACCTGTGGGGAGGGATGTCTACCATTCTGATAATCTAAAAAAGGCTTCTGTTGTAGATTGTTAGCCATAGAAACACCTCCGAAATCTTCTGCATAAATAACAAAACGGCCCCCACAGGAGCCGCTCGGGTTACGGGCTTCTCAAGTTTCCGTAACTCATTCACTATAAAAGTATAAGCTATTCCGGGCAGAACGTTAAATGCTTTTCAAAAAGGTTTTTAAAACTTGGGACTTAACTCCCCATGCTTTTCATAATTCGATACCTGAGCAATCTCGTTCTTATCATTTACAAATACCACACTTGGCTTGTGTTCTTTCACTTCCTCTGGTGTCATTTGCGCATAACACATAATAATCACATGGTCGCCGACCGAAACCTGACGGGCTGCGGCACCATTTAAACAAATCATACCGGAATTTGGTTCTCCGGCAATTGTGTAGGTTTCAAAACGGTTTCCATTTTCCACGTCCACAATCTGTACATATTCATATTCTAAAATTCCGGCAGCCTCCATTAATACTGGGTCAATGGTAATGCTTCCTACATAGTTCAGCTCTGCCTGAACCACGGTAGCACGATGAATTTTGCCTTTCAACATATTTAGTAGCATTGTTTTCTCCTATTTACTTCCATAAAATGATACGGTTGTCAATTAATCTTGTAGTTCCAATATACACTGCAATTGCAATCAGGACAGATCCTTCTATTTTTCTAATTGGCTGAATGGTATCAAAACTTACCACTTCAACGTAGTCAATCCTTGCAAAAGGACAGGTGTTTAATTTCTCTACAATAATCTGTTTTACTTTTGCAGCATCCTCTTCGCCAGCCTCGATGGCTTTCATTGCTTCCTCTAAAGACTGATTTAAAATAACTGCTTGAGACCTCTCCTCTGGAGATAAATATGTATTTCTAGAGCTCTTGGCCAGACCATCTTCCTCACGGATAATTGGACAGCCGATAATCTCAATATCAAAATCAAGATCAATTACCATGCGGCGGATAATAGCAAGTTGCTGGGCGTCCTTTTGACCAAAATAAGCCCGCTGGGCAGGGATGATATGGAACAACTTACTTACTACGGTCTGCACACCTCGAAAATGCACCGGACGGCTGGCACCGCAAAGCTTCTCTGGAAGTACATTCATATCTACATAACCATGAAAATTTGGTCCGTACATTTCCTCTACTTCCGGATGGAATATAAGGTCTACCCCTTCCGATTCGCAAATCTTACTATCCCTTTCCAAATCTCTTGGATAGGACTCAAGATCCTCGTTTGGCCCAAACTGCATAGGATTTACAAAAATACTGACAACTACCTTATCATTTTCTTTGCGGGCACGTTTCATCAGGCTTTGATGACCTTCGTGTAAATAGCCCATGGTTGGAACCAGCGCCACAGATAATCCTTGTGCCTTCCATTCTTTTACCATATTTCTTGTTTCCTGAATGCTACATGAAATTTTCATCTTCGTCATCTCCTCTAGTATAATTTATCTAAAACATCATCACTTATGGTATACTCGTGTTCTTTTGCCGGGAAGCTTCCTTCTTTGACTGCAGCATCATAGGACGCGAAGGCCTCTTTCATAACCGCTCCAATGTCGGCAAATTTGCGGACAAATTTTGGTGTAAAATCGCTGAACATGCCAAGCATATCCTGGTAGACTAAAACCTGGCCATCACACACATTGCCGGCTCCAATACCGATGGTAGGAATGGAGACCTCCTTTGTGATAATCTCTGCAATCTTTGCAGGAACACATTCCAGAACTACGGCAAATGCACCAGCCTCTTCGACCGCTTTTGCATCTGCAATCAGCTTCTTAGCAGCTGCCTCTGTCTTACCTTGCACCTTAAAACCACCAAAGGCGTGAATGGACTGAGGGGTTAATCCCAAATGCGCACACACAGGGATACCAGCATCTACAATTGCTTTTATCTGAGGACAAACCTCCATACCGCCCTCAAGCTTTATTGCACCGGCACGTCCTTCTTTCATAAGACGGCCTGCATTTACAACCGCATCATATACAGAGGTCTGATAACTCATAAATGGCATATCGCAGATGACAAGTGCGTTCTTTGCACCGCGGGTAACTGCCGCACAATGATGAATCATATCCTCCATTGTTACAGAAATGGTATCTTCATAACCAAGCATTACATTTCCTAAGGAATCTCCTACTAAAATGGAATTCACCCCGGATTCATCAATTAATTTTGCAGTAGAATAATCGTATGCTGTAAGCATGGTTAATTTCACACCATCTTTTTTTGCTTTCCTAAAAGTCATAACTGTATTTTTCATCTTACTCCTCCAACTAAACATTGATTTCATAATTCATTCCTGGTTTTCATGTAATACAGATTCGATATCCTGATAGTTTTTCCCTGGATTCTTTTTTTGTGCAATGGAAATCAATTGTTTTCCACATGCTTTGTATACGTCTTTTTGTACATCATTTAGACAGAATAAGTGTTTTGTCACCGTCCCTGCATCTCCACGCTCTATCGGACCGGTAAGCGCCTGTATGCTTCCTGTGTTTATCACATTTTCCACATTGTGACGGATCAAAACAGAACTAAACTGTCTGGCTTCTTCCGGAGAAAATCCACATTGTTCTAACAATTGATATCCTGTTTCTAAAACGGCAACAACATGGTTACTTAACATGCTGGCTGCTGCATGATAAACGGGCTTTTGTTCTTTTGTAATCTCAATGGCAGCATTTCCTGTTTTATCAAATAGTTTTTTCCACTTTGATACTGCATAGGGATGCCCTTCTAAAGTAAAATTGACCTGATTTAATTGTTTGTACACGGATTCTTTATCGCTGAATGCGACGAGTGGGTGAATAGAAATTGGATATGCACCATATCCTTCTATCCCTGAGAATACATCGGATGATAAGGAGCCACTTAAATGACATATCATTTTGCCATTTATTTGATTTTTAGATATAGATTCCCATACGTTCTTTATAGCTCCATCTGGAGTCGAGAGAATAATGGTGTCGCCTGCAGCAATTGCTTCTTCCATTGATTCAAAGAACCTTGAATCTGTGAACTTTGCTGCCCATTTGGCATCTTCTTCCAATAAACTATAATAGCCGGTAATCTGTACAGTTGCTTTTTCTTTGGAAATACTTAAGTATTTTCCAAGATTGCATGCTGCCCTGCCAGCACCAATAAAACTAATCTTCATGCTATCACCTCTTTTGTGATTATATTTTTTATGAAAACAAAATTGTGACAACACTTATCATTCGATGCAGTTTCCGTAGAATACCGCTCGTCAGTTAATGTATCATTTTCTGCCAATAATTGCAAGAAATCTTTTTGTTTTTGTGTCAAAAGAAACGGTCCCCTGCTTTTACGGTGTAAAGGGCTGGGCAAGACTGTTAAAGATAGAAAATTCTGAAAAATAAAAAAACCCAAAATACTTGTTCACATGTTCCATTTGAGAAAATAAAACAGGCAGACGGAATACTCTTTGGTTCGCCAGTATATTCTGCAAATGTATTCGCCAACATGTAGGCTCTTTTGGAAAAACTCTGGAGAGAACATGTCATTTCTTATCAAATCACTAACTAAAAATGTTAATCAGTGATCATGCTGTAAATGCCATTGAGCAAAAGGCAAGAAAAGTAATTGGTATGTTAAAGAGAGGTGTTAAATTTATACCTACACAGTCGGATGTTATGAAGATACATAAAAATTAATTAAGAAATAATGGCCGATGAGAGGCAAGGATAATGCCTTAATCCAAATACCTCATTAGCAGGGAGACAGTCCGCAATGGCCGTCTGGTTTTTTGTTGACATATGGTGGGAGCCAATATAAAATAGAGCTAGAATAATAAAGACTATATGAGGTACAAGACATGGACTTTAATGATATGAAAAAAATAAAGAACGATGCGGAATTGGTTAATGTTATTTATAATATTTTTGACGAAAAATCCAGATTAAATCGCAGCAATGCTGCAAGAGTTGAGTTCATAACAACTGTTAAATATATTGAAATGTATCTTAGACAAGGAATGCGAATTCTTGATATAGGTGCAGGAGCTGGAGAGTATAGTCTGTATTTTGCAAATAAAGGATACACAGTTAATGCCATTGAACTTGCAGACAAAAATGTTGAGGAGTTTCGTAAGAAAATTACCGGTAATATTGATATTGATTTAAGACAGGGAAATGCACTTGATCTTTCTTGTTATGAAAATGAATCATTTGATGTTGTCCTGTTGTGTGGTCCACTTTATCACCTGCATGCAGCTGAGGATCGGAATACAGTAATAAGAGAAGCGAAAAGAGTATTGAAAAAAGATGGCACATTGTTTGTAGCATTTATTAATAATGACATGATTCACTATACTGAATGGGGGTATGATTCTAACTATCTAATGACTGGCGAATATGATAAGGATACTTTTAAGGTAGATGATTTTCCATTTGTATTTTTTAATCTGGGTCAATGCCGTGAAATGCTCATTTGCAATGAACTTGATATTGTTCATGAGATTGCATCTGATGGAATGAGTGAATTATTAGAGGAAAGAATCAATAAACTTGATGATGATGCATATGCTCAATATTTAAAGATGCACTTATTCTATTGTGAAAAACCGGAACACTTGGGAAAGACGAATCATTTCCTTTTTGTAACGAAGAAGAGTTAATATGGAAAAATTTAGTTTTGCTATTCCATTATGTAGCATGCCTGGGAGTGTCTGCCTAAGGGATAAAATAAGAATTTATGAAAAACAGGATCTATGGAAAAACCTCCTCATGTCTGTGAAGCATTGAGGAGGTTTACCATTACGGAGAATATTTTGTCATCGCTATTTGTTCCTGTGTTGGTAAAAAACAAATGTACTGGTTTTTGTAAGCTACATGTGTTAGAATGTTAATGAGTGGGAACGGTTACCCCTTGAGAAAGGGGGAGATGCCTATGTACGTTACATATGATGAACTAATCCAGCTTGGATTATTGATCGTAGCAATAATAGGTCTCGTAGTCGAGATATGTTTTAAAAACAAAAAATAACCGCCCTGAGCTGGTAACTTTGGCGGTTATTTTTAACTTCTAAATTATCACAAGGGGTACAACTAAGTACCACTCTTGTTTTATACATTATAACATATCAATTTTGTAATT
This sequence comes from uncultured Clostridia bacterium, assembly GCA_937896665.1. Taxonomy (GTDB): domain Bacteria; phylum Bacillota; class Clostridia; order Lachnospirales; family Lachnospiraceae; genus Faecalimonas. The sequence goes on along the minus strand of CALBNS010000063.1, from coordinate 75 downwards.
TCAAGTGATGCAGATTATTTAGTTTGTGTCAAGTAAACGTTGGCAACTTTTTCTTTGTTTTTCTCTCAAATGTTT
>CALBNS010000062.1 GCA_937896665.1 uncultured Clostridia bacterium | reverse complement strand
CTACTACTACTGTTGCGAATAGTTACTCAGCATAATAATTTACTCCGCATTAGATACTTTATGTGGTTAACCACATAATGTATCAATTAAAATATAATCGTATCGTGATCGCATCGTATCAATATATTCCTTCATGATCAGCTCTCTGCTCATTACATTACTCATGGTTACTTCTAAAGCAGATAACTCAATATTGGCTGGTAGGAGATCGATCTGTTCCTTATGATGTAAAATTCCTTCTTCTTCTCCAATTTCTTCGTCATTGATAATATTCATCATAATAGTTGCAAGAGTAGTTCCAATATCATCCGGTTCTACATATCCAAGACTTGCAGTTAGGCTTCCCTGTGGATCCGCATCAATCAACAATACTTTCTTTCCCTGTCTTGCCAATCCCACTCCAAGATTTAAAGTCGTTGTACTTTTTGCGACTCCGCCTTTCTGGTTTGCTACTGATATAACTTTTCCCATTCTTCTTTCTCCCTTCTGATATTCTCTCGCAGATATTTTTCAAATGTACTTCGTTTAATTAAAACTTTTTTTCCAATCTTATAAACTGCTCCTGCCTTATGAGATAATCTTACGATTGGCTTATATCCAAGATTGTAATAATCCATAGCTTGTCTATAACTTATAAATTCATGTTGCATAAATTCTATATCTTCATCATCAATAAGATGAGAAAACATCCAAACTTTTCCATGCATCTCGAATCCCCTTTTCTTCAAACTAACGTTCCCTTATTTTTCATGAAATTGCTCAAGATACTCATCAAAGATTTCTCTGTTTATCAAAACAATTCCATCCATTCTGTAAATCGCTCCTGCATCATTTGCTAGTTCCATCAATTTTTTATGTGACAAACTATATACAATTTCAGCTTGTTGATAACGAAGAAATTTTCTTCTAAGTCTGCGTGCTTCTTCTTTTACCTCTGAACGCTTCTGCTGGTTATAATACATATTTTCTGTTTTCAAATCTGTTTCCCCTTTCACCTTTTATTCGACCACAACGAACATTGTTAATGAATAAAAAAAGGACACTCTCTGAAAGATTTTTCTTTCAAAAAGTGCCCTCAACAATTCATATTGTTGGAGTAGTATTACTGACAACTAATCACCATTCTTCATGATGATTCATGTTTGAATACAAATTTGTTGTCAAATTGTTGTCAAAAAGAATTTTTGTTGTCAAATTGTGAAGATTTCTTACTTTCTTAGTACAACTTCGCTCCTGCCGGAATCTTATCATCCAGAATCAGAACATTGAGTCCTTCTCTTCCCTCTACAAGATGTGTAGCAGAGATAATCATACCACATGAATCAATTCCCATCATCTTACGTGGTGGAAGGTTTGTGATTGCAAGTAATGTCTTTCCAACCAGTTCTTCCGGCTCATAATAATCGTGAATACCACTTAAAATCACGCGGTCTTCACCACTTCCGTCGTTTAATACGAACTTCAGAAGCTTCTTAGATTTCGGAACTGCCTCACATTCTTTTACCTTTACAGCTCGGAAATCTGACTTGCTGAATGTCTCGAAATCAACCATGTCTTTGAATAATGGTTCTACTTCTACGTTGGAGAAATCGTATGTTTCTTTCACTTCAGCAATCGCTTTTTCCACTGTTTTTTCAGCCGGAGCGGACTGTGCAGCGTTGTTTGCTTCATTCTTTGCAGCTCCCATGCTCTTCATTGTAGGGAACAGCAGCACATCTCTAATCGCTGCGCTATCAGTCAACAGCATACACATTCTATCAATACCGAATCCAATACCTCCTGTCGGCGGCATACCGATTTCAAGCGCATTCAGGAAATCTTCATCTGTTGTGTTTGCTTCTTCATCGCCCTGTGCAAGCAACGCTTCCTGAGCTTTGAAACGTTCCCTCTGATCCACCGGGTCATTCAGCTCTGAATAAGCATTCGCCATTTCCCAACCATTCATAAAGAACTCAAAACGTTCTGTATATTCCGGATTCTCCGGTTTCTTCTTCGTCAATGGCGAAATCTCAATTGGATGATCCATTACGAAAGTAGGCTGAATCAAATGTTCCTCTGCAAATTCTTCGAAGAATAATGCTAAGATATCACCTTTCATATGGCGTTCTTCATATTCTACATGGTGTTCCTTCGCAACTGCTCTTGCTTCTTCCAATGTATGAATTTCATTCCAATCCACACCTGCATATTTCTTAACCGCATCTACCATTGTAATTCTTTCAAATGGTTTTCCAAGATCCATCTCAACGCCATTGTAAACGATTGTAGTTGTTCCAAGCACTTCCTGTGCTACATAACGGTAAAGGTTCTCTGTCAAATCCATCATACCATTGTAGTCTGTGTATGCCTGATATAATTCCATCAATGTAAATTCCGGATTATGCCTTGTATCAAGACCTTCGTTACGGAATACACGTCCGATTTCGTACACACGTTCCATACCACCAACGATTAATCTCTTTAAGTATAACTCTAAAGAAATACGGAGTTTAAATTCCTCATCCAACGCATTGAAATGTGTTTCAAATGGTCTTGCTGCCGCACCACCTGCATTTGCAACAAGCATTGGTGTCTCCACTTCCATAAAACCTTGTCCATCCAGATATCTTCTGATTGCACTCAAGATTTTTGAACGTTTCACAAATGTATCTTTTACATCCGGATTCATAATCAAGTCTACATATCTTTGACGGTAACGTAAATCTGTATTTGTCAGTCCATGATATTTTTCTGGTAAAATCTGAAGACTCTTTGATAATAAAGTTACTTCATCCGCATGGATTGAAATCTCACCCATCTTCGTGCGGAATACTTCACCCTTGATACCTACAATATCACCGATATCCATCTTCTTAAATGCTTTATATTCTTCTTCGCCAATGCAGTCTCTTGCAACATAAGATTGAATATTGCCCTTTAAATCCTGCACATTACAGAACGAAGCCTTTCCCATTACACGTTTAGACATGATACGGCCGGCAATACATACTTTCTTGCCTTCCATTTCATCAAAATTTTCTTTGATGTCCTGACTATGTGTATCTGGGTCATATTTTGTAATTAAAAATGGGTCATTGCCATTGGCCTGTAAATCTGCCAACTTTTCACGACGTACTTTTCTTAATTGGTTAATATCCTGTTCCTGTACATTTTTTTGTTCAGCCACAATTCTCTCTCCTTTATCAAACGTCTGCTTAAATGCTTCTGTCAATCTTTAACACTTTATACTCCATGATTCCAGCCTGCGCCTCTACCACAATTTCATCCCCAACGCATTTACCAATTAATGCTTTTCCAAGGGGTGATTCGTTTGAAATCTTTCCGGCAAGGCTGTTCGCTTCTGTTGAGCCAACAATCTTATATTCTACTTCTTCTTCAAACTCATTATCATACAGTACGACAGTGCAGCCAACATTAATTTTGTTAAAATCTACTTCGTCTTCTACAACTACTTCCGCATGCTTCAAAATCTTTTCGATTTCTTCAATACGTGCTTCAATGTCACGCTGTTCATCTTTTGCTGCATCGTATTCTGCATTTTCGGATAAATCCCCCTGCTCTCTGGCTTCTTTAATTTTATTTGCCACTTCTTTACGTTTTACGACTTTTAAGTTTTCTAACTCCTCTTCCAATGCTGTTAATCCCGCATAAGTGAGTATCGTTTTCTTTTCCGCCATGTCCTTATTTCCTTTCTAACCGTTTGTGTTTTTAATATATCTGACTTAAAATTTCGCTAATTTATCTTATTTACACAGTTTAAACATTATACTCGAATGCATGGTTTATGTCAAGATTTTTGCAGTTTTTCCTCAAGCAGCTGTTCAAGCTCCTGATAAGACTCCACCATATTAATTTCACTCCTAAGTTTTGCTGAATTCGGAAACCCTGTCGTATACCATGCCACATGTTTTCGCATTTCACGTATACCAAGATACTCCCCTTTATACTGTAATTGAAGTCTCGCATGGCGAAGCATCATCTGCTTCACGGCTTCCACATCTGGTCTTCGCGGCATGACACCCGTTCTCTCATATTCTGGCAATTCTGAGAAAATCCACGGATTGCCCTGTGCGCCTCTTCCAATCATGACTCCGTCACAACCGGTTTCGCGCTGCATCGCAAGTGCACTCTCACCGGAGATCACATCCCCGTTGCCAATAACAGGAATGCTCACGGCCTCTTTAACCTGACGAATAATATCCCAGTCGGCCTTTCCCGAATAATACTGCTCTCTTGTACGCCCGTGGACTGCCACAGCTGCAGCCCCGGCATCCTCTATAATCTTTGCAATTTCCACTGCATTAATACATGTATCGTCAAATCCTTTTCTGATTTTCACTGTAACCGGCTTCTGGATTGCTTTCACGGTCTTCTCCACAATCTCATGCACCAGTTTTGGATTTTTCATCAATGCTGAACCTTCCCCGTTTTTCACAATCTTCGGCACCGGACAGCCCATATTAATATCAAGAATTGCAAATGGTAATTCTTCAATCCGCTTTGCAATCTCACTGATAACATCCGGTTCCGAACCAAATAGCTGCAACGACACAGGACGTTCATCCGGGTGTATTTCCAGCAATGCCTTTGTATTCTTATTATTGTATTGAATCGCTTTTGCACTAACCATCTCCATACACAAAAGCCCCGCACCCTGCTCCCTGCACAACAAGCGAAAAGGCAGGTCCGTTACCCCTGCCATTGGCGCTAAAATGTATGGATTGCCCAATGTCACATTCCCTATCGTAAGTGTTCTCATTGTTCCACTCTGCCTTTATTTTTCTCATAAATGATGCGAAGCCCGTCTAATGTCAGCTTCGGATCATATATATCAATTACATCTGTCTCAGACACAATAATGTTTCCCAAACCACCGGTTGCAACGACCTTTGCATTTTCAAATCCTTCTTTTTTGATTTTATTCACAATGTATTCTGTCTGCCCAATATATCCAAATACGAGACCTCCCTGCATACTTGCAACTGTCTCCTTTGCAAGAACTGAGTCCGGTTTACGGATTTCAATTTCCGGCAGCATGGATGCTCCGCCCCAGAGCGCACGTGCTGATGTACGAATACCAGGGGAAATCACGCCACCTTCAAACACCCCGCTCTCACTTACCACATCATAAGTTGTTGCCGTACCATAATCAATCACGATGACCGGTCCGCCATATTTTTCATATGCCGCAACTGCATCTACAATTCTGTCCGGTCCGATTTCCTTCGGATGCTCCGTATTGATCTCGAGCCCAATGTCAAGGCTCGAAGAGATAACCATCGGTTTCACATGAAAATACTTGATAATTGCACTGCCAAGGGAGTGCATAACATCCGGCACAACAGATGATATAATTACTGCATGAATCTGCTTTACGTCAAAATCACGGTGTTCCAGCAATGTACACAATTGGATTCCATACTCATCGGATGTTCTTGGCTGCTTTGCCGTCATACGAAAAGTTGCTTTCAAATCCGGTCCATCAAATACCCCTAAAGTAATATTCGTATTCCCTAGATCAATCACTAACAGCATCTAAACTTCCTCCCCCAGAAAGAATACTTTATAATACAATTGCAAAGACTCTAATAATTCTTCTTTGGTTCTCTGCAGTTCTTTAATCTTCAAATGACTTCCAATCTCATCAAAGAAGAAATCATTTTCCTCCGAAGTCACTTCAAAACACAGTTCACCACTTTCTTCAAAGACAAGTGTCAGGATTCCTCCCACGTCCTCCGTATACAGCACACACATAATTTTCAATTCATCTTTGACACTCTCCGGAAGCATCTCGAAGTCCGGGTTCAGATAAAACTTCTGCTCATATGAATTAGCTCCGCACAATACAATCTTTTCTTCGTACATATTTCCTTCCTATTCTGTCAAGCCCAAATCTATTGATTTTACTGGCTTTGACGTA
>CALBNS010000061.1 GCA_937896665.1 uncultured Clostridia bacterium | reverse complement strand
GGAGCCATTTCCCAAACTCTTCCATGAACTGTTTCATCATTCCTATTCTGAAGTATCAGAACATCAAAGACACCTAAAAGTACCCGATATGGGAGACAAAACCCTGTTGCAGAGCTGTGGAACAGCGAAGAACAGCTATTTGCATGGCGTAAGAGTTGGGAAATGATTATCAATGAGGAACAGGAACGCCACGGTATTGCTGACCGTGTAGATTGTCGCAGTCATGCCGCAAGAGGATTGACGGAACAGCCTACTGTACACGAAGGATACCACGCAAGGAAACTGGAATCCATGGGAATTGTTTCTGACCGCTGTGAACTGAACCGCCAGATCAGGGCAGATAACAAACTCCTGCGTGAACTGAAAAAACAGGTGCAGAAGCTGATGAAAGCAGTCAAAGAAAATATTCCTGCCCTCGCTTCTGCATTGGAAACTCTGCGTGACAACATGGTTTTTCTTCAGTATCAGTTGATCGTAAATACTTCTCAGCAGGAAGCTGTCACTTCCCAGAAAAACCTTTTGGCTGATATACTGGCTGAATACAAAAATGTTAAGGCAGAATTCAAAGCCAAAACTGCTGAGAAAAAGGAATTGATTGCAGAACAGAAAAACTGTGGTATTCATTTCATTCGTGCAAGTAAGCTGGGCAAACAGATTGCAGCTCTGACCGAAGATATTGAAGAACTGAAATTTCAAAAGGCTGGATTGCTGTCTCAGTTGAATTGCCAGGATAATGGCATTGCCGCCCGAAAGCAAAATCTAAAAAAGATGGAAACTGTTCTGGAAACCTTGGAGCAGCAGCGTGCTGCCCTGTCTGAACAGAAAGAAGCTGATAAAACGCAGTTCCTTGAAATGAAAGATGGGATTGCACCTGAAAATCAGGATGCTGTGATGCAGGAACGTGAAAACCTCCGTCCTGATGGCAGAGTTGGTTTAGTACGAAAATTGTATGAAAAATACAAGGATAAATACAGTTCTGTTACTTTCAATGAAGCCAACAGGCAGATTGACACAGAATTGCGGGAACAGCCAATTCAGAAAAAAAAGCGTTCTATCAGCGAACAGTTGAAAACGCCGAAACAGGAAACTCCACAACCAAAGAAGCAAAAGAAGAAAGAATACGAGCGATAATTGAAAACACGGCTGTTACTTCCGAAAGGTAGTAGCAGCCGTATTCCTCATTTGTTTTTGTATTTGTCGATAAGCTCCTTGAATTTTGGATGTTCTCGAAGGTATGCACATTGTGGATCAGTTTTTAATCCATTGAGAAGAACTGGCATCAACTCATGGGATTGTATAGCTTTGGTTTCGGGAGCCATCCTGTGATACAGAACGGAATCAGTTAATGACCAATGTGTAGTAAGCGCTTCAAGCATTTGTTCCAGTAAATGAAGCATTGCATCTGCATTTTGCTTTTGTTCCAAAATCTGATAAGAAGCAATATATCGGTTGTATTCCCACATATCAAATACATCTACCATGGAACTTGATTTCTCGGCAATCTTACAAGCAGATTCTTTGTTTCCGGAGGCTAATTCAGCATCTACCAATTTCGTCAGAAGCATCTGAATTCTGGTAATTTCTTTGAATAATGCCTTTTCCAGTTCTAATGCAGCCAATTCTGCTTTTTGCTGTTGCATATAGATAGATACCTGAAGCATGAGTTTGTCCGGCAATGTGCTAATCAGGTTAGTTTTATCTTGAATTGTATCAAGAACCTCTTGTGCAGCATCTGTTTTGCCCTTACGAATATAGCGGTTAACTCTCATATAGTTGGCGCTGTTTCGTACCTTTTCATCATTGCTCTCAGCCAGATGTAAATACCAGTCTGAAATCTTTGTATCAAGGCTATCGATGGGTAAAGTGTCATCGGCTGTCTGCAAAAGCATGGAATCCAAAATAATCGTGATGTTGAGAAGAAGCAGTTCGTTGTGTGGGTATTCGTGTATCTTTGCTTCAGCAGCATCAAATGCAGAAAGAATATCATTCCTTGCTTGTTTAGCGAGCTCGTTGCAGAAAAATCCAATTTCCTGTTCAGACAGATGCTCGCTAAAACAAAACAATGTATTCAAATCAATTTTCAAAAGTCTGGCTAATGGAGGAAGAAGGCCAATATCAGGGCTTGTGATACCTTTCTCCCATTTGCTGACGGCGGGAGTAGAAACACCGAGATAATCAGCAACCTGTTCCTGTGTTAATCCAAGTAGCTTGCGCTGCTCTTGGATAACTATGTTCATAGGCATATCTTAATCTCCTTTGAGGATATTACAAAAAGCTCTTTGTTGTCTTTATTATAGCAAGCTGATATTCATAGCACAATCGAGCAGTTGTTAATCATGGAGATAAAAACTTAACCCCAAGTTAAAAGCCACGGCTTTCACTCCGATATGGAGTAGCAGTCGTGGCTCTTTCTAAATGATGTAAAAAACAGTAGTATTTTATGCTGTCATCCCTTATATTTATTGCAAAACCAGATTGAAGCGATGGACACCGTCCACTCTCTTTACGGTTGACTATTCCGATTGGTTTTACTGTTTAACTTTTTCTTGATTATAAACATAATAATCATATAAATAAGGCACACAATTACTCCAGAAACTGTCATTTTCAAAAGACCGATATGCCATGCGATTTGAAGTCGTGCCAGATAATAATCAGGGACTGCTCCGTTTAAAAGTACAGGAATGCCAACTTTCAATATAGGTAAACATGCCCCAAACAGAAAGCTGATGATTGCACCCAAAACAAAATTCATTTTTTGATATATGTTTATTTTTTTCAGATAATCAATCTCTTGCATTTTTGCAGCATTATTCCTGTTGGCTGAATTACTTAATTCTGCTTTATACGTCCGGTATTCATTCTGACAATTTTGGCATTCTTCCAAATGCTTTTTAATAAATGAATTTGTTTCCTCAGATGTCAAATCATCCATGTATAAAGGTAGTAAATCATTGACTATATTGCACTGCAATTCTTTATTCATTTTTCTTCATCTCCTCAAATATTCTTTTTTTCCCACGATAAAAATTAACACGAGCCCAATTTTCACTTTTGCCTATTATTTCGCCGATTTGAGCGAACGATATTTCTCCAATCAGCCGTAAATACATAACTTCTCTCATCGGTTCATCGAGATTATGTAGTAACTTCAATATCTCTACATTTTCCCACTGGATAAATAGTTCATCTTCAGCAGAAGAAATTGTCAACATGTCTTCATAATTTAATAAATCTTCAAATGCTTTATTGTCTCTTAAATACTTGAGCCAAAGATTTTGAGCAATACCACAAAGCCATGTCAATACACTACTATTTCCTTTAAACTTGTTAATACTATTTACGGCGCAAAAGAAAGTTTCCTGTGTTAATTCTTCTGCAAGCTCATGGTTACATGTTTTACTTAGTAGAAACGCATAGACCTTTTTTGAGTAGTTTTGGTATATTTCTTCCATTGATTCCATCGTACTTCCTCCTTTCTGCTAAGTTAGTACCCGAAAATCATCATTCGTTACACATAATCAAATAATTTGTAGAGCTTTGTATTTCCTTATGTGCATCCACCTTTGTTCCGGTTATCGCTTCATCAGCAAAAATTCCTGCATTTACGCAATCTCGGTTTGCTCTGATTTTCTGTTCATAATACAGCTTCTGTGACTCGAAACTGCCAAGCTGGTCATCATCATCCGTTGACACTCGGCAATAAGCCGCCACTCGAATCCTATCTACTTTTAATACGTCTCTTTTTCCTCGGCCCCTGCTGTTCGGAGCAGTTCTTGTTGCTTCTAAAACTTCTACTCTACCCATAGGCATCCTCCTGTAAATAATTATAATCTCTCGGAATCTTTAAACCAGTAAATATAAGGCTTTCAGATTCCTTTTTT
>CALBNS010000060.1 GCA_937896665.1 uncultured Clostridia bacterium | reverse complement strand
TTAATTGTACATTCTTATATCATATTTTTTGTACATTATAGCTTGACATTTTATAACTATCCGTTTGGGGAGTTCATCAACTGATTCTGCCATCTGCGCACATCGGAAGCCTTAATCTCGTTGATAGGCTTGTTGCCAAAGAAAGGCAGGATGTGTGTCTCACAGATATGCTTCTTGGTCATGATGGTTGACTGCTTCAGCCTTGCTGTCATATCTTCCATATAAAGTTCGTAGAGATTTCGAAAAGTCATGTCCGGGTTAGCAGACTGCTTTTCAAGAAAATCCCTTTCGTAAGCCAAGGCTTCCTTTTTGGTGGCGAAACCCCGTTTCCACTTTTGTCTGTTGATGCCCTGCCAGTCCGTATAATAGAACTTGCAGAACCATTTACCGGTCTTGTTGTCTTTGTAAGCTGGCATAAAAATCATCTCCTTTGTCAAATTGTGGTAATCTTCGAAGCTTTTACTAATACTCCAAAGTCGAACCGCATAACTGCGGTATGTATTGCACCTAGAGTAACAGTTCAGCACGCACCATTCGCAATCCCGCACGATGTGCTTCAAAGCTTGCTAACGCAAGCGGATTGCTCATAATCGGGGCTCTGTTCATGTAAGGATGTATCGTTTGCGACTGGCAGAGAGAAAGAGGTTTACTTATAAGCCGGCTTATCTGTATGAGCAGATACGAAAAATGCATGAGTTGCAGGAGGAGTATCTGGTGGTGGCAAAGTACGATGTAAAATCATTTGTGGATTTGGTTCATTTGAAATTTCGCTTACAGCGGGTGGATGAGGAACTGTGTAAGGTACAGAAAGAACTGTATCGGGACAGAGCTTCGAAGAAAAGAGCCTGTAAGACAGTAGAAGATTTGGTGTTTTTTGAAGCATCGGAGGATGATTATCGGGAACGGTTGGCGCAGATAAAGCTTCAAAAGAAGGATAACCTTAAGAAATTGAAAGCGGTGGAGCGGTGCCTTGAGCGAGATGGAAGTCTGCTGGATGCGGAACTGGAGTATCGGATACCTGTGGATGATATGGTGGATTTGGCAGATGTTGAGAAAGACGCAGTGCCGGGGAATCCATATCGTGTGCGGGAAGATGTAGTGGCGGCAGACCTGATTACAGAATCGTTTGTAGAAGCTATTACAGAGGCTGTTGCTACAGCAGAGGTTGAAACGATTGTGGAGACTGTAGCTGCAGTCGTTAGTACAGAGCCGGAAGTTGTGGTTGTAGATGATGAGATTATAGAGACTATGCCAGTGCATTCCCGGCAAAGGTAATTATTGAAAAGGGCTGGTTGAAAACAGAAAACTGGTGTATTCCAAGACGACATGGAAATATTATGAGTGATGAATTTACTCCATATCCAAAGAATCCATTGATACAGCAGTTTTTTGCTAATATAGGTAGAACAGATACCATTGGTTCCGGTGTAAGAAATTTGTATAAGTATACACCAATATATTCTGATGGTGGTAAGCCGGAATTGATTGAAGATGATGTGTTTAGAATAATCATACCATTGGACAAGGTGGCAGCCGATGAGACGAAAGATCAGAAATGCTTATCTGAAAGAGAGCAAAAAATTTATAATATGATTTGCGAAAATCTTCACTTATCCGTTGAACAGGTAATGGCGGAACTTGACATATCAAGAGCAACGGTTTTTAGAGATTATGCGAAAATAAAAAAGGTTACAGGTGCTGTGTACGATAAAAAGACATCAACTTGGACTTTATAATGAAAAATTTGACTTAGTCTCATTCAGTCTCAACTTAGTCTCATAAGATTTGATACTGGATGAGACTAGAAAAAATTTAGAAACGCGATAAAACTGATGTTTTTGAGAAAATATAAGGAAATTGGTCTCAAGTTAGTCTCACACAGTCTCATTTTGAGGATGAGATTATGAGACTAACTTGAGACGGGATAATGTTGTATTGAAGGATATGATTATGAGAGAACCAATTGAGAATATAAGTCGTTTACAGACACAACTAAATGACTTGCAACTGGAAAATCAAATATTAAAGAATATCTTGGATAATTCTGGAATTTCTTATAGACAGGAATTAATGCGTCTGCGTTCGTCAGAAGAGTTGTGTGAATATGATCCGAATCAAGGCGCAAGAATTCAGACACCTGTTGAAATTACAGAAAAGATGGCAATTATGTTTTATTCCAGATTCTGGGGAAGACAGGATGTGTATGCAAAAAGAAATGAAAAGAAGGATACGGGAGAGGTTAGCTATTTTACACAATGTTATAACTTTTGGAAGGAAGTGTGTCCTAAAAAACATAGGCAAAAAATAAATTGTATGGATTGCAAATATCAGTCATACAAACAATTGATAAAAGACGATGTATTAGCGCATTTGCGTGGGTGGTCATATAATGCTTCGGATGTAATAGGTGTATATCCATTGCTTACAGATGGAACATGTAGATTTTTGGTATATGATTTTGATAATCATGAGAAAGGTGCAGAGAAAAAGGATTTTGCAAATGAGGATGACACATGGATTGAAGAAGTGGAGGCAATGAGAAAAATTTGTGTGTTAAATGGCATAGATCCTCTTGTAGAACGTTCTAGATCCGGAAGAGGAGCACACATATGGATTTTCTTTGATAATCCGATTTCAGCAGCGTTAGTGCGGAAATTTGGCATAGCCTTATTAGACAAAGGTGCAGAACAGGTAAATCTTAAATCCTTTAAATATTATGATAGAATGCTTCCGGCACAGGATGAACTCCCTGAGGGTGGAGTAGGGAATCTGATTGCACTTCCGTTACAAGGAAAGGCGTTAAAGGAAGGAAATAGTGCGTTTATTGACAGCAACTGGAATGCATATTCAAATCAGTGGAAAATTTTGTGGAGTAAGCCGAGACTTTCAAAGGAATTTCTTGAGGCAAAAATAAGAGAGTGGACATCTTCCATAGAAGATACGATAGTTGCAGAAACTGATGAGGATAGAGAAAAGCCTTGGGAGAAAAAAAGAAGGTTTTCTGCTGCAGATGTTAATGGGAAGTTGCATCTTACATTGTCGAATGGAATATATGTGGATAGTACAAATATTAGACCTGCGCTACAGAATAAAATTCGCAGATTGGCAGCGATAAGTAATCCCGTTTATTATAAAAATCAAGCAATTGGAACATCGAATTATGATACGGCACGCTGGCTATATTTAGGACAAGATCATCTAAGTGGTTATATTGAAATTCCACGTGGTTTATATGGTGTTTTGATTGATAATATTGAACAAGCAAAAATACCGTATGAAATTGAAGATGAACGGCAAAAGGGTAGAACTATAGATGTAGCATTCAAAGGTGAATTGCGTGAAGAGCAGAAAACAGCAATGAATGAAATATTACAGTTTGATAATGGGATATTGCATGCTGCTACTGCGTTTGGGAAAACTGTTGTTTGCAGTGCAATTATAGCTGAGAAAAAGGTAAATACATTAATTATTCTGGAATCATCAGCATTGATGGAACAATGGAAAGAAGCATTAGAAAAATTTTTAGATATTAATGAAGAATTGCCGAAATACAAGACTAAAACCGGAAGAATAAAAGTACGGAAAGAGGTAATAGGTAAACTTCAGGGAGCGCATGATTCTATGACAGGAATTATAGATATTGCCATGGCTGGTTCGCTTTGTAAAAAGGGTGAATTTCATAATTTATTGAATCAATATGGCATGGTTCTTGTTGATGAATGCCACCACGCAGCATCAGATACAATATCAAATGTTTTGAAAGAAGTGAAGGCGAAGTATGTATGAAGCCTACCGCGGAAACCTGAAGATTGTAAAAGATTCCAGTGACGGACGAAAAGATGGTTTTGCCTTTGAGGTAAAGAGCAAGGACGGTACTTATTGTGAAACCTTTACAACACCTGAAAATGGCGTGATCGAGATTACCGGCCTGCGTATCGGAACATATACTGTCACCGAGAACCGAAATAAGGCCAGCGAGGATTACATCATTCCTGACGGGGCTACGGTTGAGATCAAGACCGGCGAAACCGCGGTGGTACAGTTCTTTAATGAGAAACCAGAGAAACCAGAGAAACCGGATACGCCTGACACACCGGACTCTCCGAATACCCCAAACACTCCTGATACTCCGAAAAAACCGGTGCCTCAGACCGGGGATAATTACAACCTGTATCTGTGGGCCGGGATCTTTGCGCTTGCACTGGCCGGCACAGGCGTTTCCTTTTTCTTCTGTATCCGCAAAGGCAACAATAAGAAGTACCGTATTGCGGCCGGGAGCGTCCTTCTGGCTTTTGCCGCGGGAACCATAGGCAGCGCCTTCCTTTTATCCGGGGAGATCAGCCAGTACCAAAAAAGCGCGAAAGCATATGGGGGCCTGCAACAGTATGTGGAAGAATTGCCTGTGGAAGAAAAAACCCTGGAGGGATCCGCTGGTTCTTCTGAAACGGAGCTGCCCTCGGTAAATTTTGAAGAACTTCTTCAAAAAGGGCCGGATGTCAAGGCTTGGCTCTCCATTCCTGATACTGTTATCAATTATCCTGTCGTACAGGGAAAAGACAATGACTATTATCTCAAACACCTGTATGACGGAACGGAAAATAAGACCGGAAGCCTGTTCCTTGATTATGAGAACAAGCCAAAGTTCACAGACCGCAATTCCATTATTTACGGTCACAATATGCTGGATCCTTAACTTCCAAATCTGAGTAGCCCTAACAAAAAAGAAAATTTGAAAACAACC
>CALBNS010000059.1 GCA_937896665.1 uncultured Clostridia bacterium | reverse complement strand
AGGTATTCTTTTTGGTCAATTCCTTTTACTCTTTAAAGTATACAGGAAGCTCCTACAGTGATAGCGGACGTAAGTGCCTACTCACGTCCGTTCAAAATGTCACCGACAATTTTGTATACATTATACTCACAGTATACTCATGTTTTCCTTGAAAATCAATAATTTGTCCCCTGGTTTTATTTTTTCATCTTTCAGCTCGTTTACTTCCTGAATCCCCTCAACAGTCGTGTAAAAACGCTTTGCAAGCGTCCATAACCCGTCACCTTCTTTGACAACATATCCAACAATTCCTGGCCGGTTTACCATCTCTTCTTCCGGAATTTTCTCTGCCGTCAGATTCGTAATCCCTTCCATACAGACTGTTTTCCGTATAAAGCTGTTGAATGCAATAATCGCTTTGATTTCTACACTGTCACCGCCAAGGGAAGCAACATTTAACTGTTCCAACGTACTCGCTATGCCATACCGTATATCTTCATGTGCCTGACCGCATTCAATCAGATGTGAAAATGGGATCATGCCCTGCCATGTATCAAACGGAATGTTGTCATTCGATTTCACATACAAAAAGTTAATATGCATCACCCCTTCGATGCGTATTCCCTCTGCCTCGATTTCCGTATGCTCCACTTGTATCGTAGCGCTGCTATGACAGATTTGAAGAATATTATCCTTCAATTCCGGTATAGAAAGCCTTTCCGCCACTTTACATTTGGAATTATTCTGTAACAGCAGTTCTTCGTAACAGCTTTCTTCCGTTTCCAGCATACACTTCCGTTCCAGAGAATAAACATCCTCTAAAATCTCTTCTCTCTCCTCCTCATATATGACGATATTCATTTCCAGCGTACCCTCAATACCCAAAACACGCATTTCACCGTCTTCATCCATACGAATGTCTACATTCACATCTTCAAGACTCGTATTCATATGGTGGTACATAGACGGATTGACACCATAGCACTCTACACTGCCCTCATACGGCAGGACCTGTTCAATCCAGTCCAGTTTCCCTTCCGGTGACTCATAAAAACAGAATGCCAACAATTCACCCGATAGGAGCAAAGTATCATTTTCCAGTCTTGTATCCAGCTTTCGATTAGAAATGTCTGTCCACAACACATTTCCTACCATTTCCTTTGTGCCCGGCAGTGTCAGCTCTTCCTTAATGCGATAAGTATCCCTTTTCGTTGTGTGTAGTTTTAATAATTCCAAAGCCTTCTTTTTCTTGTAAAGTGAAACATTACCTTCTACGTCTGTCGTAATCTCTTCACTGAGCACTTTTCCCGGACACAGTTCTAGTTCTACAACAGCTTTCATACTTAGTTTTCTTGAATGAATCATCGTTGCTGTAAAATCCACGCGTTCATCACAGACAGAGAATTTTCCGTCTGCTGCATCTGATACATACACCATTTCCTCGAATGGTAGTTTTCCGTTTAATGAAGAAAGTGCCGGCTCTATCCCTTCTGTCACATACAATATCTGAAAATACAGTTTTCCTGTTATGCGTACATAGTTTTCAACAAGCTTTACGTCCTCAATTTTCACCTTTCCTTCGCTCGCTATAATTCTGCGCACATCGTTTTTCGTGTCTGGTACATTGTAATCATCATCTAATAAAAACTGGTCGACAATCTTTTTGCCTGTCTGATACAAGTGAATCTGTTTTTTCTCTAACTCCATGTCATTCTCCTTTACTGAAACACTACATTTTTGTCGATAAACTCCATTTTAATTACCACATACGGGCAGGATTTTTCCTCAACAATCTCTTCGTCTTTCGATGGTCCTATCAAATCTGTCTCCATATAGATGGCATTGGCTGTTTCATAACATGCCTTTACCTTTATACTGTATCCTGTCGTCTTCTGTGCTCCATATCCCTTCGCTATGTAAAGATATCCTTTATCGGCATATGTCACATGAAACGGTGTCTCTTCCTGTTCCTGAATTGTGCCAAGTAATTCTTCCGGAGTATCCTCTTCTTCTAAAACAGTAAATTCTATGTCCCTTATTTTTTCGGTATTCATTTTTTTTGCAGAGCAGGCTAATAGGGTGCCTCCCAGACAGAAAACAAGAATTAAAAGAATAATCTTTTTCATGGGAATCTCCAATACTTTCTCCTTACTATCTTACACATGTTTCCACAAAAAAATGCCTGAAATTTGTAGAACAAAAAATGCAGCCCTACACTAGAGCTGCATTTTTGTTAATGGTTTCTTGTATTATATTCTGGCAATAAGTATCGATATGTTTCAACTCTTCTTTATCCAACTCCTTTGGATAAATCGGTCTGCCATATTCAAGGATTACATGTGTCTTTTTAATCCACGGCATATGATTTTCAAAGATTTCCGCCGCATTGTTAATGGAAATCGGTACAATTGGACATCCGGTCTTTGTTGCAATCTTCAACGCGCCGCCCTTAAATGGCAACATACTAAGTTCCTCGCCATCGTTTCTCGTACCCTCTGGGAAAATACAGATAGAAATTCCCTTTTTCACATACTCAATCGCCTTCAGAATCGTCTTAAGTCCCTCTCTCGGATCATCACGGTTTAAGAACAGGCAGTACAGATATTTCATCCAAGTACTAAGAAGCGGAATTTTTTCCATAGAATCCTTCGCCACATAACCTGTCAGGCGTCTGCAACGTGAATATGTCAGTAAAATATCAAAATAACTTCTATGGTTGCCGATGTACAGCACCGGCTCATCCGGCACATTTTCCTCACCAATCACAGTTACTTTCACTCCCGTTATCTTTAAAATGCACTTAAATGCCCACTGCACAATGCGAAGACTACTATAATCTCTTGCTTCTCGGTTAAACTTCCCAACAATCCACTCCACTAAAAACAGTGGAATACCGCAAATCAGGAACAAAACCAAAAACACAGCAACAAATATCAAACGTATCATAACTTCAAATCCCTTCTTTTAACGGCCATACAGACGGGTTATCGAGCGTAAGCCTTCTGCAAGTCCGTCAGAAAGCGCTTCTTTTTTATAGCGCCAAGCCCAATTATTCTGTGCAACACCCGGTGTATTCATACGTCCTCCTTTTCCAACACCAAGCACATCCTGCATCGGGATAATTGCATATGCTGCAATTGAACCCAGACAGGTTCTCATAAAATCATAATGAATGCTGCTGCCATCTGTATTCATATAACGACGCACCTTATCTCTGGAATATTCAGGTGCTGTCTCATACCAGCCCACCGTCGTATCATTATCATGTGTACCTGTGTAGCATACACAATTCGTCGTTGTAAACTGATGAGGCAGAAAACTGCTTTCATCCTGAGCTTCAAACCCGAACTGTAAAATCTTCATACCCGGGAAATGGAAACGGTCACGCAGTTTCTCAACTTCCGGAGTAATCACACCTAAGTCTTCTGCGATAATCGGAAGCCCTTTTCCTAATACTTTTTCAATTGCAAGGAATAAGTCTTCTCTCGGTCCGATCTTCCATTTACCATTGATTGCAGTCTCTTCACCGTATGGCACTGCCCAATAAGCCTCAAAACCACGGAAATGATCAATTCGCAGATAATCGAATAAATCCAGTTGATTGCGTACACGGGAAATCCACCATTTATATCCGTCTTTTTTCTGTGCATCCCAGTCATATAGAGGATTGCCCCATAATTGGCCGGTTTCTGAAAAATAATCTGGTGGAACTCCTGCAACTACAGTCGGAAATCCCTTCGTGTCAAGTTGAAACATGCTCTGGTTCGCCCACACATCTGCACTGTCAAGCGATACGAAAATCGGAATATCTCCAATAATCTGAATATCTTTTTCATTGGCATATTTCTTTAATGCGTACCATTCTTTTGAGAATATGAACTGTACAAAGTAATAATACTTAATCTCCGATGCAAGCATTTTTTTCAATTCTGCACGTACAGCAGGTGTCGGTACGCGGTACTTTTCTTCCCATGAAAGCCAATCACGTCCTTCATGATAATCCTTGCATGCCATAAAAAGTGCATAATCGTCTACCCAGAACTGATTTGCCTCGTAAAAAGCATCATATTCCTCCAATAACATCTTATCTGATGTACATCGGAAATTGTCATATGCTTTTCTCAAAATATTATTCTTCCACGGAATAATTGTTCCGTAGTCTACATAATCTCCCTCGCCGCAAGGACAATCCAAGAGGTCCTCTTTCTCTAAGAGTCCTAACTCACTCAAATGCTCCGGGCTAATAATCAGCGGCTGTCCGGCAAAAGCAGAAAAGCTCTGATAAGGTGAATCTCCAAATCCTGTTGGTGTCAACGGTAACGTCTGCCATAAATGTTGTCCTGATTTCTCGAGGAAATCAATAAAGTCGTATGCTTGCTGTCCTAAATCTCCGATTCCGTATGGTGATGGCAGAGAGGTCGGATGAAGAAGCACTCCTGACAAACGTGCCGGTTTCTCATAAGTAATTTCGGCAGTTTCAAAATTCATAATTGTGTCCTCTTTTCTCTCATAAAGTAATGTATTACTACATTATACAAAACAATTGATTCAAAGGCAACTTTTTTGAAATTTACTTTTCTAAATAACAGTGCTATAATGATTTGGATATAATTTATGTTCATATACGAAGGAGTGAGTGAAATGAATAATAGAAATCTTACCCTGCTTACCGATTTATATGAATTGACTATGATGCAGGGATATTTCGAACGCAATGAAACTGAAACTGTCATATTTGATGTATTTTTCCGCTCTAACCCTTGCAGTTCCGGATACTCCATTGCAGCAGGGCTTGAACAGGTAATTGAATATATAAAAAATCTTCATTTTACTTATGATGATGTAGTTTATCTTCGAAGTTTAAATTTATTCTCGGAAGACTTTTTACATTATCTAAGTGGATTTCATTTCAGTGGTAATATTTATGCAATACCGGAGGGAACCATTATATTCCCGAGGGAGCCACTAATCAAAGTTGTTGCTCCGATTATGGAAGCACAGCTTGTCGAAACTGCGATTCTCAATATCATTAACCACCAATCTCTGATTGCCACTAAAGCAGCCCGCGTTGTATACGCAGCAGCCGGCGATGGCATTATGGAATTCGGACTTCGCCGTGCGCAAGGACCTGATGCAGGACTTTACGGTGCCAGAGCAGCAATGATTGGCGGCTGTATCGGTACTTCTAATGTACTGGCCGGAAAAATGTTTGATGTACCGGTGAAGGGCACACACGCACATAGCTGGATTATGAGTTTTCCTGATGAATACAGTGCATTCAAGAAATATTCACAGATTTATCCGAATGCCTGCACGCTTCTGGTAGACACTTATGACACTTTAAAATCCGGTGTACCAAACGCAATCCGTGTATTTACAGAGATGCGTGAGGAAGGTATTGAACTTAAGAACTACGGAATTCGTCTCGACAGTGGTGACCTTGCATATTTGTCAAAAAAGGCACGTAAGATGTTAGACGCGGCAGGATTTGAAGATGCAATCATTTCTGCTTCCAACGATTTAGATGAATATCTGATTCACGACTTAAAATCACAGGGTGCCAAGATTACTTCGTGGGGTGTCGGAACGAACCTGATCACTTCCAAAGACTGCCCTTCTTTCGGCGGCGTATATAAGCTTGCTGCAATCAAAGGTGCAGACGGTAAGTTCTATTCAAAGATTAAACTTTCGGAAAACATTGAAAAAGTTACGAATCCTGGAGACAAAACGATTTATCGTATTTATGACAATGAGACGGGAAAAATCCGTGCCGACTTAATCTGCTTTGTAGATGAGGAATATGACACTTCAAAAGATTTATTAATCTTTGACCCGTCACAGACATGGAAAAAGACAAAACTTACAGGCGGCACTTACACAATGCGTGAGATTCTAAAACCAATCTTTATCAATGGTGAATGTATCTATGATTCTCCATCCGTTATGGAAATCGCCGCTTACTGTAAAGAAGAAAAAGAGACTTTATGGGATGAAACAAAACGTCTCTTTAACCCACATCGTGTATATGTGGATTTATCACAAAAATTATTTGATGAAAAGCAGGCTCTATTAAATCAGATGAGCGTTGCTGAATAAATAAAAGGGGATAGTATATGAAAATTGTAGTATTAGCCGGTGGATTAAGCACCGAACGTGACGTATCACTCTCTTCTGGAGCAGGAATCTGCAAGACCTTAAGAGAACGGGGACACCAAGCTTTTCTTCTTGATGTATACCTTGGTTTTCCGTGCGATTCTAATAAATTAGAAGAGGTATTTACACTGCCAAACGCAGGGCTTGAGATTGCTGAAGGGATTAAGACAACCGAACCGGATCTTGCGGCAATCAAGGCTTCCAGAGAAGACCAGTCTGACTGCTTCATTGGGCCAAATGTCATTGATATCTGTCGTCTTGCTGACATCGTATTTATGGGACTGCACGGCGATGTCGGTGAAAATGGGAAGTTACAGGCTACTTTCGATATTCTTGGTATTAAATATACGGGTCCAAATTACCTTGGCAGTGCGCTTGCAATGGACAAAGGCATTGCCAAGCAGATTTTCAAAATGTCCGGTGTACCGACACCACTTGGAACAGCATTAAAAAAGGAGCAAAAAGGCACTCCTCTCGCAGAGCTTGGATTGTCCATTCCAGTCGTTGTAAAACCTTGCTCAGGCGGTTCAAGTATTGGGGTATACATTGCGCACACCAAAGAGGAATATGATGAAGCAATCGAAAAATCTTTCCGTTATGAAGATGAAGTTGTGATTGAACCATACATCAAAGGACGCGAGTTTGCATGCGGAATCATTGATGGAAAGGCGCTTCCGGTCATTGAAATTATTCCAAAATCCGGATGGTTTGATTATGCCAACAAATATCAGTCCGGTGCTACGGAAGAAATCTGTCCTGCAGATATCCCTGCTGAAGTTACAGAAAAAATGCAGCGAGCTACAGAGCTGGCTTTCAAAGCTTTGAAATTGGACATTTATTCCCGTGCGGATTTCTTATTGGATGGAAACGGTGATATCTATTGCCTTGAAGTAAACACACTTCCGGGAATGACCGCAACCAGCCTTCTTCCACAGGAAGCAAAAGTTGCAGGCATTGAATACGGTGAACTCTGCGAGTTGATTATTGAGAAATCATTAGCTCGCTACAATGCCTAGACCGGAGGAATATTTATGAAACATATGTCTTTACAAGAAATTACGACAGCCTGTGGCGGACAGTATTTTGGCAGTGAAGAACTGCTTTCATTGGAAGTATCCGGTGTTGCTATTGATAGCCGCAAAATCGAAGAAGGATACTTATTTATTCCAATTAAGGGTGCCCGCGTAGACGGTCACGACTTTATTCCACAGGTAATGGAAAAAGGTGCATTATGTACTTTATCTGAGAGAGTTTTAGAAAATTATACACATTCCTATATTCTGGTGGACTCCTGCGAACAGGCGTTAAAAGATATTGCAGAACACTATCGCAAATCCTTAGATATCAAAGTAGTCGGGATTACCGGAAGTGTTGGTAAAACCAGTACAAAGGAAATGATTGCTTCTGTTTTAGAGCAAAAATATAACGTATTAAAGACCGCAGGAAACTTCAATAACGAAATCGGACTTCCTCTTACAATCTTTAATATCCGTGAGGAACATAACATTGCAGTTTTGGAAATGGGTATCAATCATTTTGGCGAGATGCATCGTCTCACTAAGATGGCAAGACCGGATGTCTGTGTGATTACCAATATCGGGCTTTGTCATTTAGAAAACTTAATTGACCGCGACGGTATCTTAAAGGCAAAGTCGGAAATCTTTGATTATATGCGTCCTAATGCTGCCATTGTCTTAAATGGCGATGATGATAAACTCATAACCGTAACTGAAGTCAAAGGACAGACTCCGAAATTTTTCGGGTTATCCACAGGACTCGATGCATTTGCTGACAATATCCACAATCACTCACTGAAAGGCACCACTTGTACACTTCACATGGGTGAGCAGTCTATCGACGTACTGATTCCGATTCCGGGACAGCACATGATATACAATGCTCTCGCCGGTGCACTGGTTGGAAAGGAATTTGGCCTGACACCAGAAGAAATCAAGGCAGGTATTGAGAGCCTCACTCCGGTATCCGGGCGTAATAATATGATTGAAACTGAGTCTCTGTTGATTATAGACGACTGCTATAATGCTAACCCGATATCAACATGTGCTTCGTTAGATGTTCTTTCAACAGCTGACTCAAGAAAAGTAGCAATTCTTGGTGATATGTTCGAACTTGGAGAAAATGAAATAGACCTGCATCGTCAGGTCGGCATGCATGCCGCAGAGAAAGGAATAGACTTGCTCATCTGCATTGGCCAATTATCAAAAAACACTGCACAGGGAGCCAAAAGTGCTTGTTCTGAGACTTGCAAAATAAATGTATGTCACTTTGATACAAAAGCTGATTTTCTTTCGCAGACAGAAAAACTACTCAAAAAAGGGGATACCATCTTAGTAAAAGCTTCTCACGGAATGGAATTTCCTGAGATTATAAAATACCTGCAAGATATGAAAGTTTAGACATTTAAGAGCAGCCTTCACGATAATGTGGTGGCTGCTCTTTTGGGTCTTACATATTCTGTTATTTTCTCGCCAATACTGCTTGCAGGTACTCCCAAACTCGTGCAACCGAACTGATACTGATTTTTTCGTCCGGTGTATGAACATCCTGCATATCCGGTCCAAGTGAAATACACTCCAGACCTTCTATCTTACCAGAAAGAATTCCACATTCCAATCCTGCGTGAATAATATCTATCTCTGGTTTCTTTCCATACATTTCTTCATATACCTCTACACACAAATCACGGAACTTCGATTCTCTCGCATATGGCCAAGATGGATAATCGCCATGAAAGCTTACCGTTCCACCAAGCATCTCTGTAATCTGCTTTAACTTCGCTCCCATGTATTCCTTCGCTGTTGCGATAGAACTTCGAACAGAAAACGAAGCCTGCAGCTCTATATCATCTACTTTCATAACACCCATGTTTAGGGATGTTTCTACCAAGCCCGGTAAATCCATGCTCATTGACTGAACACCGTTTGGCATCAGGTTCAGTGCAGTAAGCACCTTTTCTTTCGAATTTTCTGTAAGAACTTTGCATTCCTGCATGTCTTTGACTTGCAATACTAATGCTACATCCGGGTCAGCGACACCATATTGTTCCCGCAACTGTACATTAAACTCCGCCACTGCAGCTTTGATATTTTCCATGTCTGCCTCGGCTACCACAAACTCTGCATTAGCATTCTTTGGAATCACATTATCTTTTACGCCTCCTGCCATATTTATGATATGGAAAGGCATCTTTTCTTTTAGAAATAAGAAAAATCTTCCGAGAATCACATTGCCATTGGCACGACCTTTATTGATTTCAATTCCAGAATGTCCACCGAGAAATCCTTGCGTTTTTACCTCGTATACTGCTCCGGTCTTCACCTCGGTTTCCATCGGAATACAACAGTCCACTCTCATTCCGCCTGCACATCCTGCTGTGAAAATTCCTTCTTCTTCTGAATCAATGTTCATCAGTCTTTTTCCCTGACAGCAAGACATATCAATGGCAGTTGCTCCTTCCAGTCCAACTTCTTCACTGACAGTAAGCACCACTTCTAAACGTGGATGAGGAATATCTTTGGCATCTAACAGTGCAAGTGCATATGCAACCGCAATCCCGTCATCGCCGCCGAGTGTAGTTCCATCTGCAGTAACATAATCACCATCTACCAGAAGGCGAATCGCATCTTTCTCTAAATCAAGTGTGCATTCTGGTACTTTATCCCCAACCATATCCAGATGACCTTGTATAATAATCGGCTCTACCTCTTCATATCCTGCAGTTGCTTCCCCAATCATAACTACATTGCCAAGCTCATCCTGCTCACAATATAATCCTCTTTTCTTCGCAAATGCCACGCAGTAATCACTAAGCTCCTTCTCGTGATACGATATGTGTGGAATCCCACAAATTTCTTCAAAAAACCGGAACACTGGCGCCGGCTCTAATCCCAGTAAAACACTCATTTCGTTGTCTCCCTCTATCTATTTTTCTTCATCATACCAACACAACTGTAATTTTGCAAATACTTCTGCTAAACACTATTGACTGTTTCCGGTATATAGCTGATAATATTTTCCTTTCTGCCCCAAAAGTTCTTCGTGTGTTCCACGCTCAATAATTCTTCCCTGCTCTAAAACCATGATACAGTCGCTGTTCTTAACTGTAGATAAACGGTGGGCAATGACAAATGTTGTCCTTCCCTTCATCAATTTATCCATTCCGTCCTGTACAATCTTTTCTGTACGTGTATCAATAGAACTTGTCGCCTCGTCTAGAATCAGTACAGGAGGATCTGCAATCGCCGCCCTCGCTATCGAGAGGAGCTGTCTCTGTCCTTGACTTAAGTTCGCCCCATCACCTGTCAGCACTGTATAATACCCCTGCGGAAGCTGTCGTATAAATCCATCTGCATTCGCAAGTTTTGCCGCGGCAATGACTTCCTCTGTCGTTGCGTCCAGCTTTCCAAAACGGATATTGTCCAGAACACTTGCAGTAAACAAATGCGTATCCTGAAGTACGATACCAAGTGAACGTCTCAGGTCTGCTTTTTTAATCTTATTAATGTTAATACCATCGTAACGGATTTTTCCATCTTGTATATCGTAAAAACGGTTAATCAGATTGGTAATAGTAGTCTTACCTGCACCGGTCGAGCCTACAAACGCAATCTTCTGTCCCGGCTGTGCATATAACCGGACATCATGAAGTACAATTTTCTCATCATTATATCCAAAATCTACTCCGTCAAATACAACATCACCTTTTAACTCAACATAATCTACACTGCCGTCTGCCTGGTGTGTATGCTTCCATGCCCACATTCCTGTACGCTCGTCACACTCCACAATCTGACCGTCTACCTTTTTCGCCCTCACCAGAGTAACGTAACCTTCATCTTTTTCCACTTCT
Source organism: uncultured Clostridia bacterium (assembly GCA_937896665.1). Lineage (GTDB taxonomy): Bacteria > Bacillota > Clostridia > Lachnospirales > Lachnospiraceae > Faecalimonas. Next base: position 36,620 of record CALBNS010000059.1, on the reverse strand, counting down.
TCGTCAAGCAAATCAAACACACGCTCTGCACCTGCGAGTGCCATGATAATACTGTTAAACTGCTGGCTTACCTGATTAATCGGCATGTTAAAGCTCTTGTTAAACGTCAGGAAACTTGCGAGTGCTCCCAAAGTAAATCCACCAACATTTCCCAATGCGAGCATACCACCTACCACTGCACAAAGCACATAACTGATATTACCAATCTGTGCATTAACCGGTCCCATCAGGTTCGCATATTTATTTGCATTGTATGCACTGTCAAATAGTTCAACGTTTAGTTTCTTAAACTCTTCCAGACTCTTTTCTTCACGACAGAATACCTTTACCACCTTCTGCCCATTCATCATCTCTTCAATGTAACCATTTACCTGACCAATATTCGCCTGCTGCTTTGCAAAATATTTTCCACTGTTTCCTGCTATCTTTTTTGCCGAAGTCAGTGTAATCATAACCATAACCAGGGTCAGCAAGGTAAGTGGTACACTCAGTGTAATCATACTGATCAGCACACTGACAATTGTAATCATGCTAGAAAAAATTTGCGGAACACTCTGGCTGATCATCTGACGCAATGTATCTGTATCATTCGTATAAACCGACATGATATCACCATGCGCATGTGTATCAAAATATTTAATCGGAAGCTTTGACATATGTGCAAACATATCGTCACGCAGGCTCCTTAATGTGCCCTGTGTTACATTTACCATAATTCTTGACTGCAGATAAGTACAGCTAATTCCAATCAGATAAATGCATCCAACACGAACAATTGCATGAAGGAGATTGGTAAAATCAGGATTTGTAGTTTTTAACATCGGTGTAATATAGTCGTCAATCAATGTCTGCAAAAACAGGGTTCCCTGCACGTTAGCAAGCACACTGGCAACAATACATATCAGCACAATCGCATACTGTACTACATATTTTTTCATCACGTACTTCATCATACGCATAAAGATTTTGCCTGGATTTTGTATCTTTGGGCCAGGCATGCCACGTCTGCCCATAGGTCCTTTCATCGGTTTTGCCTGTGCCATTATGCCTCACCTCCATTTTCATCAAAGTCACCACTGCCGCCTGTCTGTGCCTCATACACTTCCTGATAAATGGCATTGGAAGCAAGTAGTTCCTCATGTGTGCCAATCGCATCAATACGACCCTGATCCATAATGATAATCCGGTCGGCATCCTGAATGCTGGAAATACGCTGAGCAATAATCAGCTTTGTTGTATTCGGAATTTCATTTGCAAAGGCCGCACGGATTTTGCTGTCTGTCGCTGTATCTACCGCACTGGTGCTGTCGTCAAGAATCAAAATCTTCGGTTTCTTCAACAGTGCCCTTGCAATACAAAGTCTTTGTTTCTGACCACCAGACACATTGTTTCCGCCCTGCTCAATATAAGTATTATATTTCTCCGGCATTCTCTCGATAAACTCATCTGCACATGCAAGACGGCACACACGTCTGCATTCTTCCTCAGTTGCATTTTCATCCCCCCAACGCAGATTTTCCAAAATTGTACCGCTAAACAGCACATTTTTCTGCAATACAACAGAGACCTCATTACGAAGCGTCTCCAAATCATAACTCTTGACATTTTTGCCACCCACATAGACAGCACCCTCTGTCACATCATAAAGACGACTGATTAAGTTGACAAGGCTGGTCTTGGAACTTCCAGTTCCACCGAGAATACCAATCGTTTCTCCAGAAGCAATCTCTACGTTGATGTCGTCAAGTACCGGTTTTTCGCCACCTGCATTGTAACGGAATGTCACATGCTCAAAGCAGATGCTTCCGTCTGTCACCTCGTAATCCGGCTGTTCCGGATTTGTTAAGTCTGCCTTTTCTTCCAGAACTTCACAGATACGCTTTGCACTGCTCATACTCATTGTGACCATAACAAAAATCATAGACAACATCATAAGGCTCATCAAAATATTCATGCAATAGGCTAGAAGGCTCATCAACTCTCCAGTTGATAGATTTCCTGCTACAATCATATTTGCACCAAGCCAGCTAATACCAAGAATGCAGGAATACACCGTCAACTGCATGAGTGGAGATATAAAAGCCAGAATGCTTTCTGCCTTCACAAACATTTTATAAATATTCCCACTTGCCCGATGGAATTTCTGCGTTTCATAGTCTTCACGCACATATGCTTTTACTACACGCTGCGCAGAAACATTTTCCTGTACACTGGCATTTAAATCATCATATTTTTTGAATACCTGATTAAAATATTTCATTGCAAATTTCATGATAATCAACAGACAACCGCCAAGCCCAATTACCGCCGCAAGATAAATCAGAGCTATCCTTGCATTGATAAAAAATGCCATTGTCATCGCACATAAAAGACTTGCAGGTGCTCTCGTGCACATTCTTAGAATCATCTGGTACGCATTTTGCAGATTGGTAACATCTGTAGTCATACGGGTGACAAGACCTGCCGTCGAAAATTTATCAATATTCGAAAATGAAAAGGTCTGAATATTCGTGTACATCGCTTCTCTTAGATTTCTCGCAAAACCTGCTGAAGCCCTTGCTCCATATTTTCCACCCATCATTCCGGCATACAAGCCACCTGCAGCCAGCAACACCATAAGACCACCTATGATAAAAATGTGCTGCATATCGCCCACTACTACACCTTTATCAATAATTGAAGCCATCAAAAGTGGAATTAAAGTCTCAAGCAGCACTTCAAGCACCATGAATAAAGGTGTCTTAATTGAGTCTGCTTTATATTCTTTCACTTGACCAAGTAAAGTTTTTAACATCTTTTCTCCTCCTTTTTCTATACCTTTCCATTTTACGCTTCTCACATAAATTTACAATTAAAACTTTCTAAAATTTCACAGTAAAACAGTTACGGAATTCCGTAACTGTCCTACATTAGTCTATATTGTTTTGTATCACATAATCTATTTCATAGAAGATTTCTTCAATGCTGTTGCTAACTTAATGGGGTTTCCATAATGCAGGGTTCCAAACCGGAAAATCTTCGCCGCAAGCACACCCACAATCACACAGCTCGCCATCAAAATCACAGCAGACACGAGAACCTCCCATACTGCCACACTACCCATAGAAACACGGATAAACATAGCGTTTCCAGACGTAAACGGGATGAACGAAGCTACTTTCATCAGCATACTGTCACTATTTGTCATACCAAACATTGCGATTAAAAAGGAGGCAATGTAAATAAACATAACCGGAGTTGCACTCTTACTGATATCTTCTGTCTTAGAAACCAGTGCACCAAGCATACCAAAAACAAATGCATACAGCACATAGCTAAAAAGTGCAAATACTACATATGTAACCAGCACGTTTGTCGGTATATCAAATAAGATATCTAGAATTCCACCCCATTTTTCTCCCACAAAATTATAAGATACAAATCCACTTCCGAGGATTACAACTGCCTGCAGCACACCTGCAATTGCGCCAGCCAGTACCTTACCACATATCAGACTGTTAGAATTCACACTTGTTACTAGAATTTCAATCGCGCGATTGCTCTTTTCAGTCGTAACAGATGTTGCAATCATCTGACCGTAGAAAATAATCAAGAAGTAAACCACAAATACCAAAATATAAGTATAGCCGTAATTCTGAACACTGTTCTTTCCCAGGATTTCTTCTTCCACTTGTACATAGATACTTTCGGATTCCACAACCTCCTCCGGTGTTAACCCTTTATCCATCAAGTACTGCTGCTTATAACACTCTGCCAACGTCTGGCTGAAGGCATTACCAAGATAATCATGCACAGAAAGATTATTCACAACATAGGTAACTTCTGTGGCATTTTTCATAATGAATCCTGCCTCAATCTCTCCAGCTTCTACAGCTTTTTTCATATCTTTTTCACTTTCATATGTAGTCCAGTCTGCCGGATATGCTTCACATATCATTTCTACATCGACATCTGCCGCGTTGGAATCCATATATATTCCAAGTGACTTGGATTCCCATGTATCCTCTTCCAACTCTGCAAGATTTTCTTCTGTCACAACTTCCTGTGAATTGCCCGGTTCGCTGGTATCGTCCCCTAAAAGTCCCGGAATCAATGTCGGAACAATCACGACTGCTGACAATATAAGGGCCAGAATTAATGTTGTCGCAATAAAACCTTTATTCTTAAAATAATTATTAAGTTCAAATTTAAGTACAATCAAAAACTGTTTCATACTTCGTCACCTGCCTTTTCCACAAAAATATCATTCAAGGACGGCTCATATAGTCCAAAGAATTCCAAATCTATGTCCTGTTCCAAAAGCCGTTTTAAAATCGCAGACTTATTCTCTTCCTGTTTCTTACGGATAATTACGCGGTCTTTTTGTATCTTCTCTACATCAAGTAAATCCGAAAAACCTCTTGTCATACGTTTGGCCAATTCCTGTGGTGGCTCACTAAGACTTGAAAGTACAAGACGGTCACGTCCAAATTCCCTTTTGATTTCACGCAAATTTCCACCAAGCACTACTTCCCCATGATTCAAAATTGCTATTTCATCACAAAATTCTTCCACATAGCTCATTTGATGACTTGAGAAAATAACGAGTTTTCCCTCTTGAATCTGTTCTTTAATCACATCTTTTAAAATCTGTGAATTAACCGGGTCAAGTCCGGAAAATGGCTCGTCCAAGATCACAATATCCGGATCACAGAGTAATGTCTGTGCGAGCTGTACCTTCTGCTGATTTCCTTTTGAAAGTGTCTCTAATTTTCGATTTTCGTACTCCAAAACACCCATTCGCTCCAGCCATTTTTTCATCTGTGCTTTTGCTTTCTTAGCGCTGATTCCACGAAGCATAGCCAGATAAACCAGCTGTTCTCCAACTGTTTTTTTCGGATACAATCCCCTCTCTTCCGGTAGATATCCAATCTGATGCTCCCGTGGATTAAACAGTTTTCCATCCAATAAAATTGTCCCACTATTGCTTTTAAAAACATCCATTAGAATACGAATGGTCGTTGTCTTTCCGGCTCCATTTCTTCCGAGCAGTCCCAGTGCACTTCCGCTTTCCACAGAAAACGAAACCCCATGAAGTACTTCTGTTTCGCCAAAGGACTTTTTCAGTTCTCTTACTTCTAGTTTCATTTTTATCCTCCTTATCCAATCATAATTCCCAACTTACAATATCACAATACGGATTTGTCTTGCAAGCCCTGTCTGGATAATAATTCTGCTATCATTCAGAGAATGTTCTACACAATTTTTCAAAACATTTGTAACTGCTTCCACCTGCCATCGGAAATCACAGACAAGCACCGGCTCCTGCGTTTCACATACACACATAGTCTCAATGGATATATTTTTCAGGTCACACAAAGTGGATACATTCTGGACTGCTGCATCCACAATTTTTTGTACGGATACCTCTTCTTTCAGGAATACAACTGTATGAGAATCCAGCTTAGACAGTTTCAACAGTGACTGCACTAAGAAATTGATATTGGAAATCTCGCGTTTGATATCCCGTATAAAATCCTGTCGCACTTCTGCTTCCATCTCGGCATCATCAATCAGATTATCAAGAATCACAAGAATCGATGTCAGTGGGGTCTTTAACCGGTGTGAAATGTCAGACAGAGACTCTTTTAAATTTTCCTTCGCCTTTACTGAATGCTCTGCCACTTCTTTTAACATGACCGTAGTTTTATAAATCTCGTTTTTCAAGATAGATAGCTCATCTTCTTTTATACTTAATATCTCCATTAAGGGATATCCCAGCATTCATCGACAAATACATTCTCTGCTCTACATAACCTGCAAATAATTCATCATTGTCCCTTTATCAAAAAAGTCTACGGTCATAACACCGTCTTGGGCTTCATAGTCCAATTATTATCACACCTCTAAATAATTCTACCTTCAAATGCTTCCAGACCCGAATATCCATATAGTCCGGCTGTATTTTCAATCGTCTGCCTAGCAATATTGATTCCGGTTGAAACGCACCGAACAACATATCTGCCGTAGAGCTGCAGCATTTTGTCGGAATAGGTGCTAATTTCTCCGCGAAGATACGTTTCATAAGATGTATCTAGCAAGTTATCCTCGTAGGTGTGGAGATTTCGCGCATTTCCTGCAATCTTTGGATAATCTTTTGCAAATTCCTCTACCATATTCATTTGAACAGCAACAATCTGCTCAATAATCGTTCTCTTCTGCTCTGTAAGTCTCGGGAAGTGCTTTTCTAACTCCCTATACTTTTCGGGTGAAGCGCTTTCCATCATACGCCCGTACTTTTCTGTAATCAGATTGTGCCCCTTGTTATATTCCCTGTCAAAATCATATAAATACTGCATGAGCATAGTACGATCCCATGTGAGATACTGACTCTTTCTCATGATGGAAAATGTGAACCAGTCATCTTGACATCCGGCTCTGTGGCCTTCATGTTTCACTTCATCAAAAGCCTGAAACTCCAATCTTACAATTCTATCCACAAGCTCTTCATCACTATATATTGCAAAAGAAGCCTTTTTTAGAAGTTCCTCCGTATGTGAATCCAAATATGCATCCACATCACTAATATAGTCTTTCGCATAGAGTTCCCTTGCCAGATATTCACCTAGAGTTTCCATAATTGTCTCTGCTCCTTCCTTTGCTCTCGAATCATCCTCCCTCATGCAGTGATGAAGAGACGTAAGCATCCTGCAGACTTCTTTCCCGTTTTCTAACTGCATGCAGCTCTTGTAGAGCCATTTATCATGAGGGGGATAACTATTATAAAGGTGATGCCAAAGCTTCATTATATTTCCGATACAATCCGATAACATCCTGTCGGCAGTGAGGCGTTCTCCTCTGTCCAGCATTCTAAAATAATTGTACTGCCCTGTCTGAGACACTCTAGCTACATCCTCAGCTAATTTTAAAAACCGGATTTCTTGCGGATACCCTTGTTTTAATTTATTTCTAAAGTTAGAAAAAATCCCTTCCTCATCCGTAAACACTTCTCCATTCACAGATGTTGCAAGCGAATAGTCATCCACATTTCGCCAATCAATCTGCTCATAGCTTGATGCTCCAAGCAGGCTACGATAAAATTCCGATATTTTCATAACACCGTGGCGTTTTTTCCCTTGCGTAGTGCTTCTTCTCACGTAACCCATGAACTCTTTTGGAAGATTCTCATAGCACGTTGTCAGTTGCTCACCAATCTCACGGTAGGTCTCGTCCGTTAGCCAGATACAAAAGCCCGGTCCCCAATCATGGTCTCTGGAAACAACATCATCATACCCCATGCAATCAGACCCTTCTCCCACAAGTCCGACTGCAATTCTTGATACATATTCTGGAAATTGTTCCTCTATCATAGGTTTCCCATAGATTTCATAATACTTTTTACACACTTCTAATCCCTTTAGAGCTTTAGTATCCTCTTGTGTATCCCCTATATACTGCTCACCGAATACCTGCTCTTGTTCTTTATTCAGTACAGTTCTGCACATATCCCTGTTTTCTTTTAATCTTTCATATTGGGAGTTTCTGCCCAGACTTCTTTCCACAATATTCATACTGTCCTGAAAGAGTGTTTCTGCTTCAGCAAAACGACCATCTTTGAAATAGCACATCCCTAATGCAGATATGGCTGCACAGTAATGCACGTCAAATAACTGCATTTTCTCAAAACACTGCACGGCCTTCGTTGCATAGGCTCTGGCCCCTTTATAGTTTTCTGCCAATACAGCAGTATTCGCAAGATTTGCATAGGTAACCGCAATCTCAAATTCTGCCTGGTTCTGCGTTACAATTTTTCGTGCTTTTAGCAGATACTTTTCCGCCATGTCATACTCATTTTTTTCCTGATACAGGAGGCTAAAATTATTATACAGCCCAGCTAACAACATATCGCTCTCAGGCAGCTCGCGCAGATAAATTTCTTCTGCTAAATGATAATATTGTAAGGAAAGCTCAAGGCAGCCTATCGCCCGATATCCATTGGCAGCATTGAGTACAGTTGTGGCATATTGTATACTCCCGGATAACCCCATATGCCCTGCGACTTTCAATGCTTCCTCAATCGTTTTTATCATTTTACCGGATTCCGATGTCTGTCTGTAATACCCGATTAATTCATTTAACAGTGATAGTCTTTGTGCCTCGCTGCCGCTTGCTTTTGCATGTTCCAATGAATCAATCAATAGCCTTTCTGCCTCTTTAGCCTTGTTCTGTTCAAATAATAGATCCACTTTTTCCAATATACTGTTTATCTCCATCATATTTACTCATCTCACAATCTTTATTTTCCAGATTCTATGTCCTTATTGTACCATAGCTTGTCGAAGCACCACTAGCATTATTTTATGTAGTAAAAATAAAATCAAACCTCAAAAAGGCCACTTTGTACCTGGCCTTATCGGTGCATTTTTAGGCGCACTCATCGGTGGAATGCTATGGATTTTGATTTATCATTTGGGATATATTGCAGGGCTCGCAGGTGCTGTTACTGCCATCTGTGCTCTGAAAGCTTATGAACTATTTGGCAGACACTTAGACAAAAAAGGGGGTCTCGCCTCTATCATTATTACCTTTGTCACGATTTTCTTTGCCAACCGAATTGCATGGTCATGGGAAGCATTTGATGCAGAGAATACATAAAAATTCTCCTTGAAGGTCTGTCGCCATGATAAAATGCATGAACGACACTGACCTTCAAGGCATGGGGTTTGAGAGTTCAACCATATACTGATTTCCGTATGTCCGTATATATTCTTCTATATGTATGAAGGAAGCAGCATGATTAGCGTACCAACCACGAGCATCATAAGACCTATCCCTGATTTTTTCGAAAGCCGCTCGTGGAACACAACATAAGAAAATGCAACCGTCACAAGGATACTGAGCTTATCAATAGGAACCACCACGCTTGCAAGTCCATCCTGCAATGCCCTATAGTAACAGAGCCAAGAACCACCGGTAGCCAGTCCCGAGAGGCAGATAAAGGCTAGTTCCCTTCTTGGAATCTCTTTCACGGTATTCTGCTTTCCTTCTGTAAACACCACAATCCATGCCATCACGAGTACGACTCCGGTACGTATGGCTGTACCCAGATTCGATTCCACACCATCAATTCCGACTTTCCCAAGAATAGATGTCAGGCTCGCAAACACTGCCGCACAGACAGCATAGAAAAACCATACCTTTCCTTTCTGAGACTCTGAAGCAACGTCCTTCTTTTCGATCATCAGAAAGGTGCCGACAGCAATAGAAATAATGCCAACTGCTTTAAAAAAATTAATTTCTTCGTCCAAAAATAGAAACGCCAGTAGAATAGTCAATATTGTACTAGACTTATCAATGGGAACTACCTTATTAATGTCTCCAAGCTGGAGCGCCTTGAAGTAACAGAGCCAGGAAGCGCCCGTTGCAATTCCCGACAAGACCAAGAACATAAACGTTTTTTCATCAATCTGATTAATTTGGGATTGAGATCCCATCACAAATACCATAATCCATGAAAAAAGAAAAACAACTATCGTCCGAATAGCGGTTGCTACGCTGGAATCTGTCTTGCGAATCCCACATTTTGCTAAAATAGAAGTAACTCCTGCAAAGATTGCAGAGCCAAATGCAAACACAATCCACATACTTACACCTCCGAAATAAATCGTTTTTTAGGAACCTTCCCACTGATTAACAACTTATTCCTATTGTACCAAGAAACTCCCTTCCATTCCACTTATATTTTGATGTTAAAAAATGTAACCATATCTGGTTGATCCAGATGTCATGTCGCCTTATTCATGTTAACAATATCTAACATTCCGGTGGCACCATTTACTATGTAACTCATATTATAAAATAAACAATTCGAAAGGAATCACGCTATGTATAATCAAGACTGTTGCTGCGAAAAACAAAAACATGTCCACGAGATAACTGGCATTACCGCAGTCGTACAAGAATGTGATGATTGCCATAATCACCGTTTCTGCACCATATCAGATGAAGCAATTCAACTGGGTAACAGTCATGTGCACGAAGTAAAATTCCGCACTGACTTTACAGATGAGCATTTTCATGAATTCTGTGGAAAAACAGGCCCGGCAATTCACGTAGGAAATGGCAAACACGTTCACTTTATCAAAGATTTTACAGAGAGAGAAGACGGACACAAACATCAATTTCAGGCTGCAACATTAATTGAAAGTCCGATTGATTTTGACGATTGTGATTACTAAAATAGGAAGGATTCTTTAACAAAACACGGTATAGTCTGAAAGCCGCGCATGGAAGCCCCCTTTCTTGAATATGGGTAAGGGGCGGCAGCACTCTTTGCTGTCGCCCCTTACCCATTTACGAAACCGATCGGGGCTGTCAACGGTGGGGTAAAGCCCGTTCATTTTGACCGTTGACTGCTCCGGTTGGGTTTACTAATTGCGCTATACGATGTATAGACTGCAAATGTTTCACTCTGTTATTCAAAAACAAATTCTGCTAACTGTTCCTGTGTTAAATCTTTTAGCTGTCGGATAACCGACATTCAAATTCTGCCATCCCTTATGACTCACTTTCGTCTGCAGCGCAAGGATTGCGTTTTCACGGAAGCGTTCATCCATAAAGGTTCCAGACATTTTCCCCTCGTAATAAAAGCCAAAGAAGCCAAAAAACATGAAAAAGACAAACGGGAAAATGCTACCGTCAATGGAATATGTCCAAAATCCCGCAAATCCTTTACTTGAAATGCATAGCTACTAAAATTAGAAAGTCAAGAGAAAAGAATCCGGGTTAAGAATTCTAAAATATGTCAAAGCCTCCCCAACTTGGTATAAAGAACCAAATATGCAAATCACATCTTCTGATTTTGCCTCATGCAGTGCCAGCTCGATTCCGGCCTCCACCGAAGGCAGCGCTTCGACAGATATATCTGTGCGGGACTCGACAGCAGCTTTCAGCTGTACTGCATCCAGAGCCCTGCAACTGTCCGGTGCTACGGTAATAAACTTTTTTGCAAAAGGTACGATAATATCCAGCATTTCGCCATACCCCTTGTCTGCCATAACACCCATAACAAAAATAATCTTTTGGTCAGGTAAATATGTCTGTAGACATTTTGATAATTCCTCTGTGCCATTGGGATTATGAGCACCATCCACTAAAACCAGCGGCGATGTTTGCAATGCTTCGAACCTACCCGGCCATGAGACATTGCTCAGTCCCTGCCGAATTGCCTCTTCCGGGATATGCCATCCTTGCCGACATAAGATATCTATCACATCTAAAACCACTGCAGCATTGTTGCACTGATATGTTCCCAGAAGCCGTAAATGTAGGTTCCTTCGCTTCCGATAATCAAACAACTGCCCCTCAAGATTCCCAGAGTGCCTTTTCAGCTGAGAGTTGTCCGTCACCCATAAGGCGTCTCCACAGGCAGCACATTTTTCTGCAACCACCCTTTCAACGTCAGGGCTTTGTCCATAGAGTACCACATCCGTTCCGGGTTTTATAATGCCGGACTTTTCTGCGGCAACCGATTCCACAGTATTTCCCAGATACTCAGTATGATCCAGACCTATATTGGTGATGACGGCAACCTCTGGGGAAGGAATAACGTTAGTGCTATCTAGCCTTCCTCCTAAACCCACCTCTAAAATTACGATGTCACACTTTTGCATCCTGAAGTATAAAAATGCCATTGCAGTAAGCCGCTCAAATTCCGAAGGAATAATATTCGTCTTTTCGACAACAGACTTCACCTTCTTGGTCATAGCACAGAAATCTTCATCTGAAATATCCTTGCCATTGACTTTAATACGTTCATTGTAAAACTGAAGATGCGGGGAAGTAAATAGACCCACAGTGTAACCCGCCTCCTTAAGAATAGAGGCGAGCATTGCCGATGTGGAGCCTTTTCCATTCGTCCCGGCAATGTGAACAAAACGCAACTCCTTTTGAGGATTTCCGAGTTGCTGCATGAGATCTGTAATACGTTCTAAATTTGTCTTAGAACTAACCCAATTATTGGTCTGTATAAACTCCATTGCTTCTGACATCGTCATTTCACGTTCCCCCTTTAACATTTATTCAAAACAAGTGCTGAATCCGGAGCCGGTGCCCCCTGCAGTTCTATAATAGGCGTGTGTCCGTTCGTCTCCAAAATATTTTTATAAACCATCTTTATTTCTCTCTTCCCTTTAAAGCTCATTCATAAGCTGCGTTATGGTCTTCTGAAGAACAGGATGTCTCTTATTCGGTGCAATTTCCTGGAGTGGTTTTAAGACAAAATCACGCAGATGCATTTCTACATGTGGAATAATCAGGTCATCTGTTTCCAGAATTTCATTATCATACATCAAAATATCCAAATCTAATGTCCTAGGTCCCCAGTGAATGATTCGTTCACGATGAGCATTCTTCTCAATCTCATGAAGAGTTTCTAATAATTCATGTGGAGAGAGCATCGTTTTTAGAATTAAACAAGCATTTAAGAAGTCATCCTGTTCTACACCGCCATAAGGCTTCGTTACTATATAAGAAGACACTTTTTCAACCTGGCAGTCTTTCATCTCATCGAGTGATTTGACAGCCTGATCTAAATATCCTTTTTTATCTCCCATATTGGAGCCGAGGCCCAGATAAGCAGTATGCCAGAAACGGGTAATTTTTACAGATACCGTTTCCAGTGGAAGACCGACCGGAGCCCATGGTTTTTGGACCTCTAAAGTCACACCACAGAGCAGTGAATAGTGCATCAAAAGTGCTTCTGCAAGATGCTCCGCAACAGCTTCAATGAGTTTATAAGTGTTTTCTTTCATATAACGGGTTATAAAGCCACTCACTTCGCCATAATTGATGGAATGCTCCAGACAATCTGTCTTCCCGGCATATCTGGTATCCACATACATGGTAAGAGAAACAAGAAATTTCTGTCCAAGTCTTGTTTCCTCCGGAAAAACTCCATGATTGGCAAATACTTCTAAATTCTTAATATTTATTTCATCATAAGGTACTACTTTCATTGCTTTATCTCTTTCCTTCCCTCATAATAGCCTGTGTCATACGAATAGCCCGAAGATTTTCTTTGATATCATGTACACGGATAAATGCTGCCTTTTTCTGTACACCCAGAACAGTCGTAACCAGAGTGCCTTCCACTCTTTGATCCGTAGGTAAATCCAAAGTGATACCAATCACAGACTTTCTGGAGGTCGCCAGAAGAATCGGATACCCAAGTTCTGCCAGCCTTTCCAGATGACAGATAGCTGTTAGATTGTTTTCATAGGTTTTACCAAACCCTACTCCCGGATCCAATATAATCTGATTGTCCTCAATTCCGGCTTCTTTTGCAATGAGAAGAGAGTTTCGCATATCCTGACACATATCGTCTAAAAAATTGTCATACTCTGCTTTCTCACGGTTGTGCATAAGACAACATGGAACCTTGTATCTCGCAATCAAATCTGCCACTCTTCTGTCATATTTTAGTCCCCAGATATCATTGACCATATCAGCCCCTGCTTTTAGCGCAGCCTCTACTACCGGGCCTTTATAACTGTCAATCGAAACAGGGATATCAAAATTCTTTTTTATCATTTCAATCACGGGTACAACACGGTCAATTTCTTCCTGAATACTGATCTGCACGTGTCCCGGGCGCGTAGACTCTCCACCGATGTCAATAATTGCAGCCCCTTCCGCAATCATATCCGCAGTGTGTGTTTTCGCTTTTTCAATATCCGTCCACTTTCCTCCATCGGAAAAGGAATCCGGTGTTACATTTAAAATTCCCATAATGTAACAGTCATTCTCTACATCAAACATATGATTTCCAATTTTCATCATAGCAGTATCTCCTATATTTAAATATTTAACGTAAAATTTTTCTTTTCAGCACTCCAATTACATGCTTCACAGGCGTCACAAAACAGACAATTTCTGGAACGTTTATCCGCCCGATAGATTAAACCTGCAAGATTTTCTTTTGCTGCTGTCTCAACCATCCTGTGTTCTGAGATTGCAGAAAGAATTAATTCCTGTTCTTTGGTCTCAAATCCACAGTCCTTTAGGATTATATCCGCCAGCATGGCACTGGCCCGGTCATGAGGAATTTCATCCGTATATTGTAAATGCCTTCCAATATCGTGAAGTAGCGCAGCCGCATAGATGAATTCCTTGGACACTCCCATATTTTTCTCTAGATTTTCGATATAGGCTATTCGCGCCACATCAAGATAATGCACAATATTGTGTTTACAAAAAATCCGTTTTTCTTCCAGTTCCTGGATTTTAGCTACACTTTCTTTCCAAAGGGGGTGACAGCAGATTTTGTGAATCCGTTCCATTGCATCTATCTCCGTTCCAGCATACGATAAAATTGATTCTGCAGTGTTTCATTTTCATTAAAAATCCCTCTGGTAACTACGGTCACAGTTTTCGTTCCCGGCTTTTTGATTCCTCGCATCGTCATACACATATGTTCCGCCTCGACAAGCACCATTACCCCTTGAGAATTTAATTCTTTCATAAATGCATCCGCAACCTGAGCTGTCAAGCGTTCCTGGAGCTGAAATCTTTTTGCGTATACTTCCAACGTTCTTGCTATTTTACTTAAGCCAACGACTTCCCCATTCGGGATATAGGCAATCGCCGCTGTTCCATAAAAAGGCAGCATATGATGTTCACAAAAAGAGTAAAAATGAATATCTTTTTCCACAACCATGTCATTACCTTCCACATGGAATCTCTTTTGCAGATGTTCTGCTGCATTATCGCTGTATCCGGCTGCCAGTTCTTCGTACATTCTGGCAATTCGGTCCGGTGTTTCCAAAAGTCCCTCTCGATTGACATCTTCTCCGATTCCTTCAAGAATCATTTTTACACCTGCTTTTATTTTTTCTTTATCCACAGTAATTACCTCCACACACAACCGCTTCCTCGGCCTCTTTTAAAAAGGAGAGAGAGCCGAAAATAATAATTGCATCTTCTTTTTTTGCTTTTTTCAAACTTTTTGTGACTGCCTCTGAAATACTCTGTGCCGATTCTACAGAAGGATTTACCTTTTCAACTGCCTTTTTTAATTCTTCTGCCGGAAGAGCTCTCGGATTATCCGGTGTCTCAACTGTAATAATATGTTCTGCCAGAGGTGCTGTCAATTCAATAATTTTCTGATAATCCTTATCCTTAAATACACCAAAAATATAATATATTTTTTTTCCCTTGAAATAAAGCTCCAGTGAATGTTTCAACTCCAGTGCCGCTGCCGGATTATGGGCACCATCTATAATAACATCAGGTTCCTTTTTAAGCAAAGTAAATCTGCCTTTCCATTTTGTACAAAGAAGCCCCTCATAAATCTGCTGTTCTGAGATAGAAAACCCTATCTCCCTAAGAGCCTCCAGGGCTTCTAAAGCCAGAGCCGCATTAAATATCTGATAACTTCCGGCTAACACGATTTTTACATTCTTCCATGATTTATAGGAGAAAGACTGATTTTCATATCCATAACAGATGTCTGTAATCTTTTCCTTTTCCACTGCCTGACAGATACATTGTTTCTCCATGCAGGTTCTTGCAATCACCCGGAATGCCTTCGGCTCCTGAGCAGCCGAAACCACCCGGGTATGAGGCTTAATAATCCCGGCTTTTTCTGTTGCAATTTTCTCCAATGTATCTCCGAGCATATCCATATGATCCATACTGATAGCGGAAATAACTTCCAAAACTGTGGTCTGAATGACATTTGTTGCATCCAAAGCTCCACCAAGTCCTGTCTCCAACACCACGATATCACATTTTTTCTCTTTAAAATATAGAAAGGCCAATGCAGTTTCAACCTCAAAAACAGTTGGGCTTCCTGCCTTCTCCATTTCCATGTCCGCAATCGCCCTTGCTATGGCACTTACATGAAAAGCCAAAGATTCTTTTTCTATTTCTTTCCCGTCAACCTGAATACGCTCCCTGTATGAGAATAGGGTCGGCGATATATATCTTCCTGTTCGGTATCCTGCCAGAGACAGAGTCGTTGAAAGATATGCCAGAACAGACCCCTTTCCATTGGTTCCGGCAATATGGATAAATTTCAAATCATCCTGAGGATTTCCAAGCCTTCTCAGCAACTCCTTTATATTTTCCAACCCAAGTACGCTTCCGTATTTTGAGATTTTTTCCAAGTATTCTCTTGCTTCCTTATAATTCATTACTACTCCTATCCGAGACAGAATTGCGTCTCTTACTGCACTGAACACATTATACACGGAAACAACGAAGTTTTCCAGCATTTTCAATCGTTGATATATTGCTGGAATGTCTGCGAATTCATTGACCCACACCTCATACGAATGATAGAATCTTGCCGTTAGTATGCCCACACTTCGGACATACTAGAAAGAAATTGAATTCAAAAAATCAAGATAAAGGAGAGATTCAAATGACAAAAACAAAGAACAGAGTCAGTCTCTACAATCGCTGGCTCAATGGAATTGAAGCTGTTGGAAATAGGCTTCCGCACCCGATTGCATTGTTTTCTGCATTAGCAGCGGCAATCGTCATCATTTCCGCTATTTGTTCTGCTCTTGGAGTTTCTGCCACAGGTGAACTTATCTCCAATGGTGAATTACAAGAAACAACAGTAACTGCCGTAAGCTTACTGACCAAAGAAGGAATTACTTATATGCTGACAAACGTAATCAGCAATTTCACCTCCTACGCCCCACTTGGCATGACCTTGGTTGCAATGCTTGGTGTAGGGGTTGCAGAACATTCCGGTTTAATTAACGCCCTTTTAAAAAGCGCCGTGAAGATTACACCTTCCAAACTGATCACACCTGCTGTCGTTTTCTTAGGAGTCATGTCAAACGTTGCAAGTGACGCAGGTTATGTTATCCTGATTCCGCTCGGTGCCATGGTTTTCCGCGCATACGGACGTCATCCGATGGCCGGGCTTGCTGCTGCATTTGCTGGTGTTTCCGGAGGCTTCTCGGCAAACTTATTAGTCGGTGCATTAGACACACTATTGGTAGGTATTACGCAGACAGCCGTTTCCATGGTTGATCCAAGCTACCATGTTTCCGTAATGGGAAATTATTTTTTCCTGATTGTTTCCACGCTCTTAATCACCATTTTAGGTACCTTTGTGACGGATAAGATTGTGGAACCTCGTCTGGCTGCATTTAACGGAGAAGTACTGGGGGAAGAAGATACTTCTTTAACAACCATTACCGTTCTGGAAAGGAAAGGATTACGGAATGCAGGTATCGTAGCACTGCTCTACATTGCAGTAATTGTAATCGCATGTATTCCTGCTGATTCCCTCATGAGAAATGAAAATGGTGCTTTATTTGGCAACCCAGCTTCCACATTCCTTGACAGCATCGTGATCCTGATTACATTTCTCTTTCTGTTGCCGGGTATGGCTTATGGAAAAACAGTCGGTACATTTACAAAAGAAAATGGTGTCTGCAACGCCATGTCAAAATCAATGGCATCTATGGGCTCATTCCTTGCATTGGCATTTGTCGCAGCACAATTTATCAACTACTTTAACTATACAAAATTAGGCACCATCCTTGCTTTAGTTGGTGCAAACTTCTTCCAGAGTGTCAACATCGGACTGATTCCGTTAATGATAATCTTCGTATTATTCTCGGCATTTATGAATTTATTCATGGGTTCTGCTTCAGCCAAGTGGAATATCCTTGCTCCGGTATTTGTACCGATGTTTATGTTATTAGGTTACAGCCCGGAACTTTGTCAGCTGGCATACAGAATTGGGGATTCCTCAACGAACATCATCACACCTATGATGACGTACTTTGCAGTAATCATCACATTTGCCCAACGCTATGACAAGAAGGCAGGTATTGGTACAATTACAGCCACTATGATTCCATATTCCATTGCATTCTTAATTTTCTGGACAGTATTGTTGGTGGTTTGGTTAACACTTGGTCTTCCTATCGGTGTAGACACCAGTATCTTCTATACCATGGGATAATTTCCATACAAGGCTACTTGAAAAGAAAACAGTCTCGGCACATTTTATGCCGAGACTGTTTTATGGTTTTTAACTCGCAGTAAACTCTCCTGAAGAAGAACCTACTGTAATTGTATATGTCTCCCCCTTAGAAATGTCAGGGGTACTGACAATAATAACACTGAAAGGGAGTTCCGGGGTATGGGTAATTATCGTATTCCCACTGCCATCGGTTAGCGTGATTTCAGTTCCTGCTGACTGGTTTCCAGCATTAATCGCAATTACACCTTGTTCTGAATCACTGAATGTCTGTGCCATACCAGAAGCACCTGTTCCAATAAATGTACCACCCGTAATGACGCCACTGACATCATAGTCTAACGTTGCAGTGTCTCCCTGGTTAGGACCGCAGACGCTTATATAGCCCCCTGAGATGGCTAATGTTCCGTTTGCATCCAGCCCATCGCCTGAAGCGGTTACGCTTAATGTACCTCCAGAGATGGTAATACTGCCGTCGGAAGAAGGACCTCCTCCAAATTTATCATTTCCACGTGGACCACCAAAACCACTTGAATCGGTTCCACCTGCAGCATTCACTCCATCATCACTGGCAACAACCTTAATCTCACCGCCCGTAATTTCAACATGAAGCCCTTCTAAACCTTCATAACTCTCGGAAACATGAATTACTCCAGAAGTTACTGTTAATGTTTCATCTGCGTGGAAACCATCATCACCGGAGGCGATTTCAAAGTTTCCTCCATTCACAGTCACAGATGCATTCGAATGGACAGCATCATCTGCAGAATCAATCGTAAACGTACCGTTGTTAATCATCAAACTGCCTGCAGCCTTGATTGCTTTTATACTGGTGCTGCTGTCACCTGTCTCATTGGAAGTATCAGGAGTAGGCGGAGCCGCAGTAGAAGGATCCCTGGCAGGTCCATGCTTTCCTCCCTTAAAATTGCCCCATGAATCAGAACTTTTTTTGGAAGCATTCACACTTCCGCCGCCTGAAATAATTTCAAAATTACCATCCTCTATCTGCATATATGATCCAGCACTGATACCGTCCCCTTCTGCATCAATATCAAAAGTACCGCTGGCAATATAGACAAAGCCAAGATTTTCGTCATCCGAATTTTCAGCATGCATACCGTCCTTTCCCGAAGCAATACTAATTTTAGCATTTACAAGCCTTATGCTGTCATTCGCATCCAATCCGTGAGAAGCACTACTCACTGTGTATGTACCACTTGTGATGACGAGATCGTCCTTTGATACAATTCCATGCCCTGCCGGCGACGAAACCTCAAGACTTCCGGAGCCATTTAATGTCAAATCCTGCTTTGAAAAAATAACAGCATCAATATTATTTTCATCAATTGGCGAAAATGTGCCGCCATTAGAAAGCGTATTAGTAGTATCCGGTGCAAGGGTGACAAACACTTTATCGGCTTCCAGAATATAAATTGGAGATGATGTTTCACTATTGATGGAAACACCGTCCAGAACCAGCTGTGGTTTGTCAGCTTCCTCTGCATGGAAGAATCAGAAAACTCAATGCAAATGATTGAGTTCCCGTTATCGGATATCGTAAGTGAAGCGACGTCCTCTTTCCATGCATTGGCACAGACAAAGAATAAGGAGTTTCGATATGAAATACAGCCTTATCTTTCCCTTCGGGGCAATGAAAAAGCAATACATCAACTGATAAGCATCCTGCCGGATAATGCTCTCAAATATTCCCCAGCAGGCGGATTGGTTTCACTCACACTGGAAAAGCAGAATCGAATGCTTCGATTGTCCGTGTTTAATACAACAGAAAACACCATTTCAAGAGAAAACTTGAATCTGCTGTTTGATCGTTTTTATCGTATTGACCAATCCCGAAATTCACAGACAGGTGGACATGGAATTGGTTTGTCAGTTGCAAAGGCAATCGTAACGGCTCACAGTGGAAAAATACAAGCATCCTCAGAAGACGGACATTCTCTACGAATCACCGTTACATTTCCACTCCAAGGTCAATAAGAATTGCATGCAAGTATTCGCCAGAGAGGGCTGACACAACTAAAAGGATAAAGCAAAAAGATTGCGTCAATGCGCAATCTTTTTACTTTATCAATTATTTATCAATCTGAATCAGTACTGCTGAAAACGGTCTCAACGTACACGTCAAAATTTCATTTTCTAAAGAAACGAATTTTTCTGTTTCTGGAGTCCTGCCGCTAAACCGCTGCCAATCACTGTACAGCAGGACCTTATATCCTTTGGCATTTTCTATTCTCACGTCATATTCTTTCTGCATCTGGTTACTAAAATTAAATACTGCCACTACCTGCTCTCTCGTACTTTGTCTCGAAATAGCATATATACACCTGTTCTCCTGATGACAGTCTAACCACCGGAATCCTTCCTCTCGATAATCCCATTCTGATAATGCCGGATGTGAAAGGTAAAGATGATTTAGTTCTGCAATATAGTGATAAAATGAATCATGTATTGGATATTTTCTTATATCCCAATCCTGTTCTCTTTTTTCATCCCATTCTCGAAGCTGTCCAATCTCATTTCCCATGAAATTCAACTTTTTACCCGGATGAACAATCATATATAGATACATTGCTCTTGCCTGAGGAAACTTATCGTCGTACTGTCCATTCATTTTTTGAGTAATCGTAGCTTTGCCATGAACAACTTCATCATGCGAAAATGGGAGCAAATAGTTTTCGTTGTTAAAATAGAGCATAGAGAATGTCAGCTTGTGATACTTATCTGTCCGGTCTTCCGGTCTTGACTGAAAATACTCTAAAGTATCATGCATCCACCCCAAGTCCCATTTATAATCAAATCCAAGTCCGCCATTGTTGATATCCCTTGTTACATCGGGATAATTTGTAGAGTCTTCCGCCACCAAAATACAACCAGGATTTAACCGCTTCATTTCACGATTCATCACCTTGATGAAATCAACCGCATTTCCATTTACTCCACGTCTTTCATCACCCTGCCAATAAATAATACGGCTAATCGCATCCATACGAATACCGTCAAAATGATATTCCTTTAACCAGTAATTCGCATTTGATTGCAGGAAGCTGCGAACCTCACCACGAGAATGCATAAAATTATAGCTTCCCCATTCACTTATACCCACATCACCATGTGGGTATTCGTACAAAGTGGTTCCATCGTATTTAGCCAATGCATATTGATCCACTGCAAAGTGAACCGGAACAAAATCAAGAATTACACCAATTTGATTCTGATGAAGCTCGTCTATCAGTTTTTTCAAATCATTCATAGTTCCATAACGGCTGGTTGGTGCATAAAATCCAGTATTCTGGTAGCCCCAGCTTTCATCACATGGATGTTCACTAATTGGCATAAACTCCACGTAATTGTAACCGCTCTCTTTCAGATATCGAATCAATGGTTCTGCAAGTTCATCATACCGATACCAACCTAATTCTTTATCGTTGTTTCTTCTCCACGAACCAAGATGTAATTCGTAAATATTTAGTGGCTTATCCATCATATTATTTCTGGATTGCATCCACTTCATATCTTGAAATTCATATTCATTTAGGTCACGAACAACTGATTTGTGGTCTGGACGCACCTCCATTCCAAAGCCATAAGGGTCACAGTGATCAACTGCTTCGCCATTCTGCCCATGTATGCGATACTCATATACGTCACCGTTTTTTGCACCAGGAACTATGGTTTCATAAAAATGTCCATTATAAACGGGATGCATCGGGATAACTTCCGATTCCCAGAGTAACTCTACACGGCTTGCGTTGGGAGCAAACGTTCGAAAAACAACGCCTTCCCCTAATACATGCGCCCCCAGCCACATATAAGCATCGAATATTTTTCCGGTATAAAACCCATACATATCTATCATCCTAATCGCCTCCTGATAATTGACTCCCGTATATTATTTTATTATAATCATATTATCAAGTTTAAGTGCGTGTTGCTATTTGCAATTTTACGCATTCATCAATTATTAGACACTTTTTAAAAATCGACAAGGAAAAAGCACATGGATTTAAGAGAGAAGAAAACCAAACGTAGTATTAAAAATGCATTTATGCAATTAAGAGCCCAAAAACCATTGGAACGCATCAGTGTAAAGGAACTTGCTGAACTGGCTGAAATCAGCAAGGCTACTTTCTATCTGCATTATCGCGATATTTATGACCTGTCTGATTGTCTCCAAAAAGAAGTTCTCAAAAATGTACTAAGCAGTATCCCACAGCCGGAATTAGTATTATCTGATACCGCCAAATTTACACAATTACTTTTTCATGCATTCCACGCACACCAATCATTGATTGACATATTGTTTTCGGGCTCTCAGTCTGCAATTTTACCTATAAATATTGAAAAAGAGTTAAAAGATTATATTTTTAAAATAATTCCCCAGGCTAAAGATGATGCAAACTTTAACATCCTGCTAACTTATCGCATTCAAGGTGGATTCTATGTTTACCAGAACTACCACAAAAAATATGATATAGACTACATCCTAAATGTTCTAAACAGCGCATGCACCACAGCTTATTCGACCATTGAATAAGTGTGTCTCTTATATCCTCTTTCGGGATATTAAATTAGTAGTTTTCCTCACATATTTCAAAATAGCTCTGAGGATGGTTGCATACCGGGCACACAACCGGTGCCTTTGTACCTACCACAATGTGGCCGCAGTTTCTGCACTCCCATACCTTGACCTCACTCTTTTCAAATACCTGTGCGGTCTGAACATTTTCCAACAGTGCCCTGTAACGTTCCTCATGACGTTTCTCTATTTCACCTACCAAGCGGAATTTCTCTGCCAGCTCAGCAAATCCTTCCTTTTCCGCAGTCTCGGCAAACCCTGCATACATATCTGTCCATTCGTAATTCTCACCTGCTGCTGCCGCCTTCAGGTTCTCAGCTGTATTACCAATACCATTCAGCTCTTTGAACCACATCTTTGCATGCTCTCTTTCATTCTCAGCAGTCTTAAGGAACAGTGCTGCGATCTGCTCCATACCTTCCTTCTTCGCAACAGACGCAAAGTATGTATACTTATTTCTGGCCTCTGATTCACCTGCAAATGCTGCCTCAAGATTCTTCTCGGTCTGGGTTCCCGCATAAGGGTTGCTCTTCGTCATCGTCTTTTTCTCCTCTTTCCTTGTTAAAATTTCACTCTTATCCGAATACATGGTATGTAAAAGCTTCTCTGCCAGTTCACTGCCCGGTGCAGTCAAATAATCCTGATACAGCCGGATAATTTCCGGATTAGTGTGAGATGCTCTACAGCTCATACTCTTATCTCGTTCATATAATGCACGAATACGGGCCTTCTGCACGGTTTCCTCATCTCCAAGATGCTTTGGCTGTCCGCCTCCTCCGATACAGCCACCCGGACAGGTCATCACCTCCACAAAGTGATAGTTTACGCCCGATTTTATTAGTTCCAACAGCTTTCTTGCATTCTCAAGACCAAACACAACTGCCACCTTGACTTTAATATCACCAAGCTGAACTTCTGCCTCCCTGATTCCGTCTAGTCCCCGCACAGGTTCAAGATTCAAAAGCAATCCGGAAGGTTCATCTCCTGTCAAATAAGAATACGCGGTTCTGACCGCAGCTTCCATGACTCCTCCCGTATTACCGAAAATCACACCGGCTCCACTTGCCTCACCCATAAATCTGTCAAATGGCTCATCTGCTAGATCGTCCAGAATGATTCCTTTTTCTCTTGCCCACTTTGCAAGCTCTGTAGTTGTAATGACATAGTCCATATCTCGTATACCGGCTACATCGTTGACTTCAGAAGAGATATTCATCTCTTCCCTGCGTATCTCCATCTTCTTGGCCAGACATGGTGTTAACGCAACATTTACAATAGTCGACGGATCAATTCCCATTTTTTTAGCAAAATAGGTTTTGATTAGTGGTCCTTGCATTCCAATTGGACTCTTGCAGGTAGAGATGTTCGACAGAAACTCTGGATAATAAAGCTCCGCAAACTTTACCCACGCCGGACAGCAGCTTGTAAACTGCGGCAGTGGCATATCGTTTCCTTTCACTCTGGCGAGCAGTTCGGTAGCCTCCTCACAGATGGTCAAATCCGCCGCAAAATTCGTGTCCAGAACATAATCAACACCCAGTTTCTTCAATAAAGCTACCATTTTACCTTCTAGAAATGCGCCGTGGGCGTATCCAAACTCATCTCCCAGACCAACCCGGACAGAAGGAGATGTGGATACGATTACCACCTTGCTTTCATCCAAAATGGCCTTTTCTACCTCCAAAAATTCATCCTTGCCAATAAGACTATCCATTGGACAGACCTTGACACACTGCCCACAGTTCACGCATACGGGCACCTGTCCTGTACTAGCCAGATCATAGTGATTATTCACTGATATGTAGTCATTACAGATATTCTTACACTGTCCACATCGCACACATAATTCCTCAATTCGTTTTACTGAGGGATTATCTTCATCAATTGCCACTCTGATGTTTTGACTTTCATGCATATGATTTCCTCCTCTTTTCAGAGTTTTTCCCTACACTCATCACAGAGATAAAATATCTTTAAGTCATAAGAATCAATCTTAAATCCTGCCGTCTTTTCGATTCTATCAGATATATCATCCAAGTATATATCAGCTATCTTACCACATTTCCTGCATATGAGATGGTCATGGCGAAGTAACCTATCATATCTGTCCGGTTCGCCCTGCAATGACACCTTCCGAATCAGTCCCTCTTCATATAAGGAATTAAGATTATTATACACCGTAGCCAACGCCATTCTGGATGACATAGCCTGCAGTCTCTGATAAATCTGCTCGGCTGTAAGATGTTCTGAAGAGTTATTGATGATCTCTAATACTTTTTTCCCGTTCTGAGTCATGGCTTTCCTCCTTTTAGAATTATTCTAATTCTATTTTTTCATTTTGTCAATCTTTAACGTTCGAATTAATAGAAATTTCAATCTCGCTGATTTCATGAATCGGGATGATGGTCTTGTCCATCATCACAACGGTGTGTTCATATTCATCAATCTTTTTCACAATTCCGGTAAACGTGACATATGCTCCACCGGCTTTCTTTTCGTCAGGCACAAAATAGGTAATTGTCACTTCCGGATTTGTATTCATATTCTCAGCTAGTACCAGTAACTTCTCATTGAGCCTTGCCTTCATATCCTCATCAAGCTCAACTCTCTTGTCTGTCAATCTTGCTGTCTCTCTAATGGCTGCATCGTGCCCGGTCAGTGCTGCAAAAGCTGAAAACTGTGTGGCACGGTCATATAATGACATACGAGGATGTCTGCTTGAAGTGGGGTGAGGCAAATTGATGATATCATCATAAGCGTGTATATCTTTATTTTCCTTCACTACTCTACCTCCATAAACTTCATATCAGCCTTACGCTTTGTGCCCACCAATCTGGGCATTTCTATCCTTGGCCGTTGCACCTTCTTCGAGGTTCATGCCTTTTAAAATGGCGTTTTTTCCGTATTTCTTTTTTATACTGAGTATAGCCTTCTGCATTTTCTTTTCACGCTCTAAAGCTTCGTCTTCCTCGTCTTGCTTTCTTTGTAATTCCGCGTAATCCGTAAACAAATCCAACTGCTCAAAAGATTCTTTCTTAACTACCGAGCTTTCCTCGACGATGCGATTTGCTGATATGTTAATTCTTCGTACGAGCAAATTCTTATTTACAATTCGCTCATAGAGTTCCGTCACAGCATTGAGAATCAATGTAGAGGAAGAAGTCTTCCTGCCAAGGTTGGTCGTTCCGTGAGCGTGTTTCGGGACCCTCCTTCCATAATTGTCTGTGGTAACAGGTCCTTTATAAAGCCTTCTTCTTTTCGGATCAGTAAGATTTTCTATATCATAACCAACTGTAAGAACAATCTGGTCTGTTACAAGTCCTTTGTCTACCAGGTCCAATACTAAAAGGTCTGCCATTTCCCGGACAACTAACCGTGCCTTTTCGTAAGTGTATGGATATTGAAGAACCTGCCCTGAACATAAACTATTAGTAGTCGGCTTATATGCTTTAATTTCAGCAATCGTGCATGGTTCATACCCCCAGGCATGATCTATCAGCAATTCGGCATTTATACCAAATAACTTATAAAGAAGTTCCTCGTTGTAGTATTCAGTTGCCTTTCCTATAGAACATCGTGCAACATCTCCCATCGTAAACAACCCGTTTTCCTCTAATTTTTTTGCATAGCCTTTCCCGACTCTCCAAAAGTCTGTCAAGGGTCGGTGTGTCCAAAGCAACCTGCGATAAGCCATTTCGTCAAGCTCAGCAATACGCACTCCATCCTCGTCCGGCTCGGTGTGTTTTGCTACTATATCCATTGCCACCTTGCACACATAGAGATTTGAACCGATTCCGGCAGTAGCGGTAATGCCTGTGGTCTGCAGAACATCTTTTATGATTGTCATCGCCAATTCCCGCGGGGTCATATTATAGGTCCTCAGATAGGAAGTCACATCCATAAACACCTCATCTATAGAATAGATATGAATATCCTCCGGTGCAATGTATTGCAAATATACATTGTAAATCCTCGTACTGTACTCCATATAGCAAGACATTCTTGGTGGTGCAACAATGTAGTCTATCTCCAATGAAGGATTATCTTTCAATACAATATCATTACAAGAGGAACCGATAAAAGTGCGGTCTGGTGCTTTCGCTCTCCTCACTGCATTTGCTTCTTTTACTTTCTGAACAACCTCAAACAATCTAGGTCTGCCCGGAATGCCATGGGATTTCAGAGAAGGGGAAACAGCAAGACATATCGTCTTTTCAGTTCGACTTGCATCTGCTACAACAAGGTTAGTCGTAAGCGGGTCAAGCTCTCGCTCCCTACATTCGACAGAAGCATAAAAAGATTTCAGATCTATTGCGATATATATTCGGTTGTCTGCCATTAAGCTTCTGCCCCCTCTGCTGTTCTCAACTACAAATTAGTAAATTAGTGAACTACATACAATGAATATCAATCGGATTGACATGCACCATGATATGCTTTACTTTTGGAAATCTATGTTCAATATCATCATGAACACTTTCCGCTATATTGTGTGCTTCCCTCAAGCTGTATGATGAGTCTGCCAAAATTTCCACATCTACATAAATTTTATTCCCAAAGATACGAGTTTGAAGCAAATCTATGCCCATTACATGTTCATTCTCCATGACGCATTCATAAATCTGCTTTTCTGTTTCTTCATCACAGGAATGGTCTACCATCTTATCCATAGCATCCTTAAAAATATCTAAAGCAGCCTTTACAATGAATACAAAAATCACAAGACTGGCAGTAGAATCCATAATAGGGAAACCAAGTCTGGCTCCGCCGATACCTATCAACGCCCCTATGGATGAAAATGCATCTGAACGATGGTGCCATGCATCAGCCATTAATGCGCTGGAATCGATTTTCTTTGCGTAGTGTCTTGTATACCAATACATTCCTTCCTTACTAACAATAGATACGACAGCCGCAATCAATGCTAAAATTCCCGGCACTTGTAAATCACTATAATTACCCTGGAAAATATTTTTTAATGCTTCCAGACCAATTCCAAGTCCTGTAACAAAAAGAACCACCGCGAGAACAATAGCCGCCACACATTCCAAACGTTCATGCCCATAAGGATGCTCTTTATCCGCTTCCCTTGACGCCATCTTGATACCAATGATAACGACGATGGTACTGAATACATCAGATGCTGAATGTATTGCGTCACTAATCATCGCATTGGAATGTGCGATAATTCCTGCTAAGAGCTTAACTACAGACAACAGTACGTTTCCAATAATAGTGACAACGGATACCTTGTTTGCAACTTTTTGAAAATCAGTTTCTGTCACCTTGTTCTCGTTTGTCATTATTCTGTTTTTTTCCATATCAGTTACCTCCAAAAAATAGATAGCTCTATGGCACTAAATATATGTGGGAGTTCCAAATAGACTACTTTTTCTACTAGAATATAAAAAAAACACTCACGAATCAGTGTAACATTCCAACAAGATTCTAGTATCGATTTTTTAAGTAATTACAAGACAAGCTAGTCCTATTCCGAGCATGCCCATTCCTGAATTGATGTCCAATTTTTTTAATATCGAAAGAACTACAACTCCTACACCCATGGCAAGACCGATTGCCCTCATAATCATATTTATTTACCTTTGTTATTCTTATCATCTTTTTTATTCAAATGTGTAGTTGATAAACATAAAAATGATGACCCTAAACATAAAAATATTACTGCTGTAGTATTATTCTTATCAATAAAATTCACTACTGATACAATGTAAAAACATATTGAAGCAGCTAGAAAACATGCAAAACATCTTTTCTCTCTTTTCTCTTTTTTCATAATTTTTTCCACCTTTCATTCCTGTGCATTATCTAGTTTATTGACAGTGACCTCATTATCAATGATTGGATTTCCGTAAAAATATTTAATACGATTACAACCTTATCCAATCTCCTGCACTACGATTGTTAACTTCTCCAGGTCTTCATCGTCAGGGTGTAAAAGCGCCTTGTCGAAGTTATCAATCAATTCATCGATATTGGGAGGGCAGTTAGGAGCAGCTTTCATGGCGACATATCTGACTCTGACAGTCTGTGGCATCTTTCCCTGACACATATACCATCCGATTACTTCATTAGATGCATCGAGATTCGCTTTCACTCTCTCGATGATCTGCTCATAATATTCTGTACTGCCGCCGAATCCACATGTACCAAACAGAAAAATCTTCTTATTCTGGCAGGATTTCAAAAACTCCAAAGTCTTAGTATCTGCTGTTCCTTTGTCTGTCCAGAAACCAACGAACAGAATCTCCGTTGTATTTTCTCCAAGGGCTACATCGATGGCCTCTGCCAACATTCTTGTGTTTCCAGTGTTACTGTTAAATACAATACTTTTGTTCATTATAAACATAATCCTTCCTTGAAATTAATATATGCTATGAGGTTTATATTAGGTTGAGCGAGAGAATCTCATAGAATTTCTTAAGGCTTAGACTGCTGAATCCTATACCCTTGATTTATCAAATTAAGAATATACGTCCAAAATTCATCTTCTTCAGCCTCAATGTTCTTCATATCATAAGCTCTATTCTTTGAATTTATATTTACCCTTTCCGTGACCTGACACAGGCTTGCCACAGTCTAGAAATAAAAACTGCAAGATGGTGTATCTATGAGATTCTGTGCTTCTTTTATTGTGATTTTGCCCTCAATATTTTGAATGGCAGTATCGATTAAATATTTAGATGGCTTCAGTCCGTCCACGACCTGAAGTCTGATTGCCGTACTCCAAGCGTAACCTTTACTGGCTTTATCAGGCTCGGACTCTTTCAAACATTCCTTAAACGGGTCTCTATCCATCACTGCTACCTCATTTCTGTTTGCTTCAAATCCTGTTATGCCCTTTCAATCATCTGCCGATACTGTTCTTTTACACTTTCCGGTGCAAGTATCTGAAGCTTTCCGCCAAAGCCGAATACCCATCCGAAGCAACCATTATTTTCATCCTTAATAAGTCCGGTAACATACTTATTTAACTTATCAGCAGTTCTGATTTTTTCAAACTGCAAATCCTCAAAATTGTTATTTATAATATGTTCTTTATCAAATCTACATCATAAAAAGGTCTGATTTTACTTAAATATCTCTCACGCTTAATATACATAGCATCATCTTCATTTCAATATATAAACATTATGCCACAAATCAAGAGTTTTTCAAGATTTGCGGCACATGTTTCACATATTTTTCAATTTTTAAATGAAAATCATCTATATGTGCTTCTATCAATACTAGTATGGAACCAGCTGAGAAGACTATACTGACTTGTAAGCTTCTTCTTTACCCTGTTACCTGCAAACCTTTTCCTACAAGAGTATCATATTTATTACCCTTTAAAAAGATTATCTCATTATCCTGTATTCTCTTTTGCAATACATCAATTGCAACATTTTCTTTATATCGGGTTCCATTCCTTTTAAATCTTTAGTTTCATTCTCTCTCTTCTCAAAATAATCTCTTGTATCTCTTGTTTCTTTACTCCTTCTTATTACTGGCAAATTATGTCTGAGCATCACTTCCACTCACTCTTAACAGTTCTGTGTGTTTCTGATAAACATAGTTTATCAGAAACATCAAAAAAGCGAATTGTTCAAAACCATGCTTCGTCAAAATGACGGTGGATAAAAGAAAAATAAAAGGGAAAACTTTTGAAATTAACAATTCATTTCAGACGAAAAAGTATCATTTCAACACTATATAGAAGTGACTTATCCACAGGGAAGCATTTTTTTCTTTTTGGAAGATAAAAAATGCCTGTTTCCGTGGATAATAGCTGTAAAAAACTTTTTGAATTTCTCCATTTTAACTATGCGAAGGCTGAACTGTTACCCGCCTTCTTCTCTGCACAAATAATAAAAATTCCTTCTTTAAAAAGCTCTAAAGAACTAAAAGTTGTCCCTTACAATGCTTTTTCATTTGCATGAGCATAGTAAATAATTTGAGGATTATAACTCATAACAAATTCCCAATCCTCTTTCAGACTGATATTCTCATCATAAGCCCCTAGATATTCGATAGGTTCTAAATCACCTACAATACAAACTCCATTATCCAAAATCAAAGATATACTATCCTCGCTATGGCTTGCTGTCGATATAATTTCTCCATCAATGCCTATGCTTTTAAGAAATTTCCTACTATCCTCCCTACTAACAATGATTGCATCATCTGTATTTATAGGTTCATACTTCAAGTGTTTATCTCTACTGAAAATCTCATCTGCAAAATGAACATACGAGCATTGTTCATCAACTAATAGACGTTTTACCCCTTGTTTCATTAATTCACTTACTAAACCTATATGGTCAGGGTGATAATGTGTAGCTAAAACATATGTAATGTCGCTGATTTTTATATCGTTCTCTTTAATAACTCTAAAAAATGCCGGCAATGTTCCTACATAATCTGTGTCAACAAGCAGATTACCACTTATTCCACGAATAAAGAATGTATTTGTATTACCATATCTTAATTTACTTACCACAAACAATTCCTCCATAAAACAATGCGTAAGCTTCAAATTCATTTCCAAGGTCTCTTTTTCTCTGTCCATCCCTTTGATTTCCAATGTTCGACATCACGAGGATTAAAACCATTCTTCTGCATTAAACGCATTACCCAAAACATTCCCTTAGTTTTTATCCCTGGTTTAACATTTCCTGAATTATGTATAATTTTCTTCGCAATACTTGATGTTGTTTTATCAATTACTCTCTTTTTCTTTTCGCTTACACCGTTCCAATCAACCGCCGCAACACCTACTCCATATTTATATCTTTTAGCTACTCCCCAGAAAAACAAGCTGTCCATCATATCTTTATTTGTCGATTTCATACCAGCTCCGGCAGCCATTGCGTCCGTAAGCGGCTTTAGTTTTTCATAATGCGGACATTTTGTACTCATATGTTGGCAGAAAAAATAAGTGAGGATATAAAAGAATTTTTTCTTCCAAAAGATTTTGGAGAATTTTGTGTAGGCTGTACAAAGTGTTTCACTGAATCTGAGAATTTGTATCTGTTTTTCCTCTTTGTGCGAGCGTTTCTTCATTTGATTTGAACAATACCAAAGAGATAATAATCGTTGCTATAAATAAAGTAGATACTTCCTGCATATGTCAAGGTAAATTTTGCACCAAGCATATATAAGAACAACCCTTCCTATCTTCTGCACAAGGACTCTTCCAATATATGAAATTGCTTGTTTTTTCATTACAAGCACCTCACTGTAGAATTCAAAATTTGTATTCCTGTTCCCGACCTATACTTTTCTAATTGGATGTCTAATAATAGTTTTCCACTTTTCCGGAGCTACTTTTCTTGCATCAGACATATAAATCTCATGATGTAACCTATCTTTGTTCATATCATTTACATATCCGTTCCGCTGCAAATAGTCATCCATCAATGCAACTGTTGCAGGTTCATCGTCAAATGACCCCAAGTGCATAATCTGAACACATAATCCCTCATCAATCGTTATGTATTCTGCTGACGAACAATCCAGCTTTTTCTTTTTGGTTGCTGTTTCTACTGCCCAATCAAAATCCTTTTTAGAAACAAAATCCGGCAATCTAATGACTGAAATCCAATTAAAGGCAGACTTATTGGTATAATCTACTCCATCAACATTATCCTGCCACCAAAAGCCTTCAAGTGGTGGTACAACATATTCATAGAATCCTTCTATCTTATAATCTGTCTTGTAGCTCATTTTTAATGTATACGCAACCGCATATAATACACTAATTGCCTGCTGATATGCTCCACCTTCTTCATTCGGATTACCTTTACCCCTAACAGCAATATAATTAGCTTTCGGCACATTTACAATTTCCGGTTTATTCTTCGGCATATAGAATTCTTTATATTCTTTCTTAAAATCAAAAGCCATAATAACCTCCAAATTTTGTAATTTTATCTACTTATATTTCTGTTCTCAGCAATGAATACATCTTCATGTCAATAATTTTGCCATTCTTCACAGCATTTTTTCTCAATGTTCCCTCATACTGAAAACCTGCTTTTTCAAGCGCCCTACAAGATGCCACATTGTATGCAAATGGCTCTGCATAAATACGAATAATATCACTTTTATCAAACACATACTTGCATGTTTGTTTTATAGCTTCGGTCATTATTCCTTTGCCCCAATATTCTTCTGCAATATAATATCCAACTTCGGCTGTCTGCCTATGTATATTACCTTGTCGGAAAACACCAATACTGCCAATCACTTTTCCCTCTACTGTAATTGCAAAAGCAAATGTATCATTTTCATCTGCTGAGAGCATGGCAGAAATATAATCTATGCCATCTTGTTCAGTATAAGGATATGGTAATCCATCCCGAAGATTATCTTGTATTTTGGTATTAGAAAGAGCCGCCGCCAAATCTTTTGCATCCGCCAACTCCCATTTTCTTATCCTGCAATTCATGTTTACCACCTTCCTATTATTCTCATATCATTCAGCATCAATCTATCGTTGCTACAATTCTGTTTTTTAACATCAACGGAATCTATATCTTTTTCTATTGCTTCTATGTATTCCATTTGAACCTCTTTAATTATATTTTGGGGGATAATTTGTCCGTAAATTTAGTTATGGATTGATACATTTCATCACTTTTAAAATAGTGAATATAGTGACCACAATCAAAATACACAACCTTCGCTTTCATCTGTTTCGCAAACTCCTGCTGATTATCAATCCAATTAGGAGATACCTGTGTACCATTTGATACGAATAACAATGTTGGACACTCTATTCCACCGGACTCTTCAACAATAACTGCATTATCCATTACTTTCTTCGCTTCATTTATAAAACAATTATTCATTCCGTTTCTTTTCCACAAAATCCTTTGTTGCTTTATCTCATCTTTGCTTAATCCCCCAGTCTGTTTAAAGGATACCAAGACAGCAATCCTGCAATTTTGGCAGCATTTTCTCCGAATTTATCACGAACATCCTCTTTTATCCCATCTTTTTCCCGAACTTCTCCCGAATTATGTAAATTTCGACAGCACTCTCCATGATAAAATACCACCTTATTTTTTTAATGCCTATTCTACTCTACTCAACTGGATTGTTTCCTCAATTTTAATCAGTGTTTCATTGAGATGATTCCTTTTTTCAATCAAAACCTCTCTATACTGTGATAGCATTTCTGGGTTAAGGCAAGGAGACATATTATTTTCCGAACAATACTCCACATGTCGAAGCATCATTTCTATAGAAAACTCGAGATCTTTCATCTGCGCAGCCAATGCGACCCAACATAGATCCTCATCTGAATAGTTTCGTATACCATTTTCCGTTCTAGTTACCGCTGGGATAATACCGATTCTTTCATAATAACGTAACGTATCAGCCGATAATCCATAGACATTACTGACTTCTTTTATATTCAATATGTTTCCTCCTTCCTTTTTCCAAGTCTCATCTTAAAATCCGAATACCCAAAATCAGTCAGCTTCTCAAACGTATGATTCTGGGTTTTTCGATAAATATTTGGTAATGGCATTCCATTAAAAGTGTTATTCTTACACATAGAATAAATAGCCATATCTCCAAACACAAGAATATCATTAATTTTCAATTTATCTGAAAAATAATAATCACCAATAATATCTCCCGAAAGACACGTAGGACCGGTCAAGCGATACATGAATTCATCCTTTCCACCATTGCTTGACCCATAAAGTGGTGGATGATACGGCATTTCTATAACATCCGGCATATGACATGCCGCACTCACATCTAGAATTGCATTTTTTACATTTCCGTTTTGTACGATATCCAAAATGCGGCATACTAGGTATCCAGCATTCAATGCAACAGCTTCCCCTGGTTCCAGATACACAGACACCTTCCACTTTGTTTGTACCCGCTGTATTATTTGTTCTAACCGTGCTACATCATAATCTTCTCTAGTAATATGATGTCCGCCGCCCATATTTAGCCACTGTATCCTTTGTAAAATATCACCAAATTTTTCTTCTACTGCTTCAATTGTAGTTTCAAGGGCATCAACATTCTGCTCACAAAGCGTATGGAAATGCAAACCATCTAAAAGTTGAATCCATTCCTCTGTCATCTCTTTCTCCCAGACACTCCTGGTAACGCCCAGTCGACTGCCAGATGCACATGGATCATAAATATCCTTTCCATCCTGAGTTGAACATTCCGGATTGATTCGAATGCCAATGCTTTTTCCTTGCTTCTTTGCACTCAAACCAAATCGTTTTAACTGTGTAACAGAATTAAAGACAATGTGATCCGCATAATTTAAAATTTGCTCAAATTCATCATCTCGATATGCCGCACAAAATACATGCACTTCCTTTCCTGGCATTTCCTCTGCTCCAAGCCGTGCCTCATATAATCCGCTTGCTTCAGTCCCACTGATAAAAGGGGATAAAAGCGGATAAAAATCATAATTGGAAAATGCTTTTTGAGCAAGTAATATCTTGCATCCAGTGTTTCTTATTACACCTTCCAATATTTTTGCATTTTCCAAAAGGCGACCTTCCTCAATAATATAGCTCGGTGTCGGAAGGTTAGAAAACCAATATTGGGAAGACTTTCCTTCTAGGGATACAAAAGCTAGATGTTCCATCATAGCACCTCCACCCATTAATCCACTAAAACAGGAGTAAAGGACTCTTTATGAGGAAGTCCGTACTTACCAAGTGCTTCTAAAAATGGATCTGGATCAAATTCTTCAACTGTGTAAACCCCTGCTTTATTCCACTTTCCCGTCAAAAGCATCAATGCTCCACACATCGCAGGCACACCTGTAGTATAACTAATTGCCTGACTTTCCACCTCCTTGTAACACTCTTGATGGTCACACACATTGTATATGTAATAAGCTTTTTCTTTCCCATCTTTTATCCCTGTGATAATACATCCGATGTTTGTTTTTCCATGAGTACGTGGACCAAGACTTGCTGGATCTGGAAGCAGTTCTTTTAAAAACTTAATAGGAACAATTTCTTTTCCTTCATAGTTGATTGGTGTAGTAGAAAGCATCCCTACATTTTCCAAACAATTCATGTGTGTCAAATAACTTTGTCCAAAGGTCATAAAGAAGCGGATTCTTTTCACTTCTGGGATATTAACTGCGAGGGATTCTAATTCTTCATGATGTAACAAATACATATCTTTTTTTCCAACGAGGTCAAACTCATATTCTCGTTTGATACTCATTGCAGGAATTTCCACCCATTTACCATTTTCAATGTAGCTTCCTGGTGCAGAAACTTCACGTAAATTAACTTCTGGATTAAAGTTTGTTGCAAATGGATAACCATGGTCTCCACCATTGCAGTCAAGAATGTCGATGGTTGAGATGGTATCAAATTCATGTTTTTTTGCATAAGCACAATAAGCCTGAGTTACGCCTGGGTCGAATCCACATCCTAACAAAGCAGTTAAACCTGCTTTTTCAAATCTTTCACGATAAGCCCACTGCCAACTATAGTCGAAATAGGCTGAAAAACCTGCTTCTTTACAGCGTTTTTCATATACTTCACGCCACTCTGGATCATCTATATTTTCTGGTTCATAATTTGCTGTATCCATGTAATTTACCCCACATTCTAAACATGCGTCCATAATAGTAAGATCCTGATATGGAAGTGCAATATTCATAACTAAATCCGGCTTATAAGAGCGAATTAATTCGATTACTTCAGAAACCCGATCTGCATTTACTTCTGCCGTTGTAATTTTTGTAGTGGTTGTTTTGTTTAATGTTTTTGCCAGCTCATCACACTTAGATTTTGTACGACTTGCAATACATAACTCCGTAAACACCTCACTTACCTGACAACATTTTCTGATTGCAACATTTGCGACACCGCCGCATCCAATAACTAATACTCTACTCATTTTATTTCTCCTTTCCTGTATAAATCGCAAGAATCAATTCTCTTAAAACTTTACACGCAACCGCTGTAGATACACCACTTTGATCTAGCATCGGCGCAAGTTCATTGAGATCCGCAGCTACAACATTTA
>CALBNS010000058.1 GCA_937896665.1 uncultured Clostridia bacterium | reverse complement strand
TAACTCATCAGTATTGTGTTTCAAACCCGATTTTTACCGGTATTTGAATAGATTTCGCAACACCTGCACCTTGAAATAATAGCTTTATCAACAAAAGGTTACCGAATCCGGTCTTGGACATTTTGATGAGACCGGAACCCACGTTGATAAAAAACTCTGGTGGGTTCATGATGCATCAAACTGTGAGTTCACATATCTTGATATCAGCCCTAAGCGGGGCTCTCTTGGTATGGAAAACTGCTACTTTTATTTTTGGAAAAAGTGGCGACCTTATTGTACGTAACGCTAGCCATCGCGCCAGCGATTTGGTACAATAAAAGAAAAACTCGATTGCGTGGAGGAAATGTTTTGAGAACATACAAGAATAAACAGGAGTTAAAAGATGAGATAAATAAAAGCTTTGAAAAGTATATCTCTGAATTTGATAATATTCCTGAAGCTTTAAAAGATAAGAGAGTATTGGAAGTAGATAGAACACCAGCAGAAAATCTTGCTTATCAAGTTGGTTGGACGACATTAGTTTTGAAATGGGAAGATGATGAAAAACATGGCATTGAAGTGAAAACACCATCAGATATGTTCAAGTGGAATCAGTTGGGCGGATTATACCAATGGTTTGCAGATACTTATTCAAGTTTGTCATTAGCAGAATTGAAAGATAGATTAAGAAAAAATGTTACATCTGTCCATACAATGATTGACTCAATGAGTGACGAAGAACTATTTCAACCACATATGAGAAAATGGGCTGATGATGCTACAAAAACGGCAGTATGGGAAGTTTACAAGTTCATCCATGTTAATACTGTTGCTCCTTTCGGAACTTTTAGAACTAAGATTAGAAAATGGAAAAAGATAGCACTGTAGGATTTGAGTAATACTGAGAGATTAAATTTAATTTACGGAGGTAAAGTAATGAGACTTTTTTTAACATCATATTTAGCAGGAACCGACTTACTACTAAAGGAATTTCTAAAGACTTATTCCCAGAAAAACATTTTATTTATCCCTACCGCAGGTAATGTTGAAGAATATACTGGCTTTATTGATGAGGGTATTGAGGCATTAGAGAAACTTGGATACACGATAGATTTGTTGGATATTTCTACCGCAGACAGAGAGGATATTATTGATGCAATAAAATCTTGCGGTTGTCTTTGTGTTTCTGGTGGAAATACATTTTATTTGTTGCAGGAACTTAAGAGAGAGAAACTGTTGGAAATAATATCTGATGAAATATCACAGGGGATGATATATATCGGTGAATCGGCTGGTGCAATGATTGTTTCAAAAAGCATTGAGTACAGTAAACTCATGGACGATGAAGGTGCCGCACCTGACCTGAATGATTATTCAGGCATAAATGTTTTCGATAAGTATATCGTACCGCATTATGGTGAAGAGCCATTCGAGGAATGTGCTGAAAAAATGCTTGCGTCCTATTCGGACTCGTTGAAATTGATTCCTATCAACAATAATCAGGCAGTAGTAGTTGAGGATAATAAATGCTCAATAGTTGAAAATAATTAACTTCTGATTTATAGGAAATGGAAACTTCCAGTTGAACAAAATCGCTGCGCGATAGCCTTAGCCTTCTGCTTTTCAACAAGAGGTGCAGGCATATCAACTTTGTATAAGTCGCTCGGATTCCAAGCTTCACCAGTAGACAGCATCTGGAAAACAGCCGTGAGAATCATACGGGCAATAGCGATAATGGCTCTTTTCTTGCCACGACGTTTTACAAGAGACTCATATTTCTTTTTATAGTAAGGAGATTTGCTGGATTTTACGGCTGCATGGGCACATTGTACTAATGCAGGTTTGAGGTAGACACCGGCACGCATAATCCGAACAGATTTCTTCTTACCACCAGTTTCGTTGCATCCCGGAGTAGGACCCGCCCAGCAGCATAAACGTTTTGAGTTGCAGAATTGAGACATATCCGTACCAATTTCGGAGATGATAGTGATGGCACTATCACGTTTGACACCCGGAATGGTACAAAGTAACTGGATAGCATTTTCATAATCAGGATTGGAAGAAATCATTTTTTCTATTTCAGAGTCCATATCATTGATTTCAGCTGTGATATAATCCATATGTGCGCGGACGAGGCACATACGATATTTTGGGTATCGGTCATCTGGTATCCTTCGATGGATTCAATCACTACATCTTCCTTGGATTTGAGGCTCCGTAGAAGTTTAGAAGCGATTTCTTCATGGTTTGACAGACGTACCTGATTGTTCGAGCAGATAGTCAATGATGGATGTGGATGACTTCCCAAAGATATCGGGAACTACAGAATCTAAAGCAACATTACAAACCTCTAAGAATGCGGATGGATTTGCATGGAACATAACTGCCTCTCACCAGACCAAGACGGAATAAATCTCCAATCCATTTAGAATCTTTGGTGTCGTCTTTGTTACCTTTAACGGCTTTTACCCATTTAGGATTAGCAATAGTGACATTGATTTCATCTTCCAAAAGATTAAACACAGGAACCCAGTATTTACCGATAGATTCCATGCAGTGCTTTTATACCGGAGAAAACAATTGGTAACAAGAATTATTCCCCATATATATTTCATAAAGACGAACTACTTGCATTGATACAGGCTGCAGATGACATGGTGCTCTCAGCATCTGAAAAATATCGTCATAATACGGACCACTTAGAAAAGCATTGTGTTATCGTTGCAAAACGGACAGGCATGATTTTGACAAAATCTGTATTGCGAGGGGGCGCTGTGTGACGGCTGACAAATTGCATAACTAAGTAGTTTAGAATAATTATAGGGGGTATTTAATAAAACACTTACACTAAAGTGAAAAATATGTTAATATAATCAGGCAAATTAAAATGGTTAAATTGGAAACGCACAATCCTCTTGGAGGATAATGAACAACACATTAAATATTTAATAATCTCTCCGAATCCTGAGTGATTATAGCCAGCAGAGCTGGCAATAAACTTTATTATCCGAAAAGAATAAAAATAGACATGAGAAACAGACATAACTTTCGCTATGTCTCAAAAAGGGGTGTATAATAATTACAGGATTATGCCACTTCTAAAATCATCTTTCTGAGCCGAGCTTTCGAGGGTTCAGAGCCATCACGGTTCATTTTCCGTCCGGCTTTGCAGACGGGGACACCGTCTTTTATGATGGTAAAGTCATCCTTGTATTTCACTTTGATGCCTCGCTTCTCATTGAGAACAATGAATGGAGTAATTCCATTTTGCGACAGTAAAGATAGTATGTCATGGCATCATGAGCAGAATCTAAAAGCCATGATTTTACGGGATTAAAGATTCCGAGAGATTATTATATAGAACAGGAGGGATTGATAAGTGTCGGATATTACAA
Source organism: uncultured Clostridia bacterium (assembly GCA_937896665.1). Classification (GTDB taxonomy): domain Bacteria; phylum Bacillota; class Clostridia; order Lachnospirales; family Lachnospiraceae; genus Faecalimonas. The sequence goes on along the minus strand of CALBNS010000058.1, from coordinate 44,314 downwards.
AAAGAGCATTAGAGGCATCTCTCAAAAAGATGTTGCTGAAAAAGCCGGTTACCAAAATTACGATTAATGATATTACAGAAGACTGTGGTGTCAATCGTGCAACATTTTATTATCATTTCAAAGATATTTATGACTTGATTGAATGGTCCTGTGAGGAGGATTCGCACAAAGCAGCCAATGGAAATACTACCTATGATACATGGGAACAGGGGTTTCTGAATATTTTTCATGCTGTTGAGGAAAACAAGCCTTTTATACTGAATGTTTACCGTCATGTGAGTCAGGAACAGATTATTCAATATCTGTATAGGGTTGTTTATCAATTGATTATTAATGTTGTTGAGGAATGCGCAAAAGGCATGAGTGTCAGGGAGGATGATAAAAAATTTATTGCCGATTTTTACAAGTATTCCTTTGTAGGTATGATGCTGGACTGGATACGGCAGGACATGAAACCGTCACCGGAAAAGATGATTTTCAGACTGAGTAATTTAATTGAGGGAGACATCATTCGTATGCTTGAAAAATGCCGGATTGATAAGCCATATGATAATATCAACAAATGATGGAGTTTGTCGAAAAAAACAACAATATGGCCCTGTCATCGAAGATTTCGATGATGGGGCTATTCTGTTGATTGTGAATAGTTATCATTCAATGTATATTGAGGATGTAATTGAAAAACATATATAACAAATTGAAATTCAGGAGGTATGATTATGTATTATTCAAGTGGAAACTATGAAGCTTTTGCTCATCCGAAGAAACCAGAAGGAGTAGAACACAAGTCAGCTTATATAATTGGTACAGGTCTTGCAGCACTTTCAGCCGCATGTTACCTTGTCCGTGATGGTCAGATGAAAGGTGAACGTATACACATTTTTGAAAAAGATTCGATTCCTGGTGGCGCCTGTGATGGGTTTGAATATCCGGGTGTAGGTTATGTAATGCGTGGCGGACGTGAAATGGATAACCATTTTGAAGTTATGTGGGATTTGTTCCGCTCTATCCCATCAATCGAAACTAAGGGAGTCAGTGTATTGGATGAATATTATTGGCTCAATAAAGAGGATCCAAATTACTCCCTTTGCCGTGCTACTGTCAACCGGGGACAGGATGCACATACAGATAAGAAATTTGCAGTTTCAGATAAAGCACAGATGGAGATCATGAGGTTATTCTTCACTCCGGATGAAGAATTGTATGATAAACGTATTGATGAATATTTTGACGATGAGGTATTTGATTCCAATTTCTGGCTTTACTGGCGGACGATGTTTGCGTTTGAAAACTGGCATAGCGCACTGGAAATGAAGCGTTACATTAAGCGGTATATTCACCATATTGGAGGACTGCCTGATTTCACCGCTCTACGCTTTACAAAATATAATCAGTATGAAAGTATGATTCTTCCGATGGTAAAATATCTGGAAAATGCCGGTGTCGTATTCCATTATAGTACAAAGGTTGTAAATGTTGAGTTTGATGTTACATCCAACAGAAAGCAGGCTACACGTATTGAGCTTGAGACGGAAGGTGAAACACGTTTCGTAGACCTCACAGAGGATGATCTTGTGTTCATCACAAATGGAGGATGTGTGGAAAACTCTGCAATGGGTTCCCAGAATACGCCGGCTCCATATAATCCGGAAATTAAGCCGGGTGGCGGATGGGATATGTGGAGACGTATTGCTGCCCAGAGCCCTGACTTTGGAAATCCTGATAAATTCTGTTATGACAGTGAGCTGTGCAACTGGATGAGTGCTACTGTGGAGACACTGGATCAAAGAATTATTCCATATATCACAAATATCTGTAAAAGAGATCCGTTTACCGGTAAAGTGGTCACTGGCGGTATTGTATCTGTAAAAGATTCAAGCTGGCTTTTGAGTTGGACTATTAACCGTCAGCCACAGTTCCGTTCCCAGCCAAAAGACCATTGTCTCGTTTGGGTATATGCACTCTTTAATGACAGACCTGGTGACTATGTCAAAAAGCCAATGAGGGATTGTACAGGTAAAGAAATCTGTATGGAATGGCTGTACCATATTGGTGTGCCGGAAAACGAGATCGAAGAACTAGCTGAGAACAGTGCAAACACAGTTCCAGTCATGATGCCTTATATTGATGCTTTTTTCATGCCTCGTAATGATACGGATCGTCCAAAAGTTGTGCCTGATGGAGCAGTAAACTTTGCATTTATTGGCCAGTTTGCCGAGACCGCAAGGGATACTATTTTTACAACAGAGTATTCCATGCGTACCGGTATGGAAGCTGTTTATACGTTGCTTAATGTAGACCGTGGAGTTCCAGAGGTTTGGGGAAGCACATATGATGTGAGGGATCTTTTAAATGCGACTGTCAAATTGCGTGACGGGGCACCGCTGACTCAGATGAAGCTGGGATTCAAAGAGAAGATTGCTGTTGGTAAGGCTCTTAGCTTTATTAAAAATACAGATGTTGAAAAATTGCTGAAAGAATATCATGTTATTTGAGTTTGAAAAAGTTGAAATAATCATATTCTTTTCTATGATAAGCAAGTGAGCAAAAGCTTCCTGTTGTCGAAATTTATGTCGGCAATGGGAAGCTTTTATTGTGTGCCAAGCATGGCACTAATCTAGCTAGTGAAAGTCTAGCCACGGGTATTTATCGCCAAGTTGTTGTGATATAATTTGGTTGTAACACCTTGATCTGATAAGATATAATCTTAGGAGTACTTATAGTTTTGCTTACTCCTACAGCCTTTCAATTAATTTAGAGCAACAAATTCTGTGTTTCAGTCTTTGCTAAATCGGTTAAGACTTGCATTTGTATCTCGTGTTTGAAAATAATCAAAGTTTGTACTTGACTTGTACGCTACGTATACAGTTATCCTATTTGTAAAGGAGGATGATTTTATGACGATTAATGAAATTTCAAAAGAGCTTAACATTACAAAAAGGGCAATCAAATTTTATGAAGAAAAAGGACTTCTATCAGTAGCGAAAGACGGGAATGGATATAGAAACTATTCATTCGATGATGTAACGAAATTAAAAAGGATTTCTCTGTATAGAAAACTTGGAATCAGCATTTCAGATATAAAAGTGTTATTAGAGAAGGAAAAGACCGATATTTTGCAGGAGATATTGATTCAGAAAGAAAAGGAACTTCATGTAAAAGAAATAGAATATGATCAATTGCGCAATTTTGTTTTGACCGGTCAGATAGAAATAGAAGAAGTTCAGGAAGAGATAGAGTATGAAACGATAGGCGAAGCAATCAAGGAAGCAGTCCCCGGATTCTATGGATATTATTTTCTTCATCATTTTTTGCCATATTTACAAGGGAAGATAGAGAATCAGGAACAGAAAGAAGCCTATCGCACGATTTGTGAATTCTGGGACAATACAGAAATTAAAATCCCAATGATGATGAGACTTGCAGGATGGATTTCATATAAAATAAGTCCGGAATTATCTGCCGAAAAAATGGCTGAAAAAATGGATGTACAGATGAAAATGTATCTGGAAGCGGATGAAGAACAGTATGAGAAATTAAGAAAGAATGTTCTGGACGGATATCGAATCAAGCGTTTGATGCGTTTTCATCCTGCATATATATCACAGCGCAGATTCATGAAAGAATTGCAAAACAAAGGATATAATGATATTTTCCTTCCGAATATGAAACGACTATCCCCGAGTTATAAAAAGTATCACGATGCACTGACTGCCGTGAACACGCGAATCTGTTCGGAATTGGGATTATATTACGATATAAATTATAATCTGGTGCGTAAAAAGCCGGTAGAATCGTGATTCTACTATCTCTCGGTTGGCAAAATCATCATCTGATTATAAAATAGGATCATCAATCAGGGCTGTGATTGTGTGGCGTGAAGTCGCAAGCGCAGGACTGGTTTCATCAGCAGACAGGGCGTATATGAAAGCCCCTGTCCCTCGTCCTGCGCCGTTCATCTTGACTGTTGACTGGCTCGGCTGGCCTTGCCTTGCTATTCATTTGTGTTATTGCTCCCAGTCGTTTTCTTGTAGTAAAGAATATAGCAATGTTGAATAGCTGCTGAGTGTGTTTTGGACACGTCCGCTATATTCATTTTCAATAAAATCTAAATCATCCATATCTGTATGCATTATCAATCCATTCTTTTCCGTTTCAACAGGAGAACCATTTTCCCAGTTGTTTGCTTCAAAATATATATAAGGAATTCCTAGGTCATTAAAAGGTGCATGGTCGCTTCTTTTTTGACCAGTAGGATAGGGATAATCGTTATTTCCGTCTGGTGGTAATTGTATGTTCAAGCCAATTTCCTTAACAATTTTGTAGGCTTTTAATACTGCTTCGGTATTATCAACACTGCCGTTATCATTTACCTTACCCCCATACAAATAAAGGTAATCGCCAGCGAGGACAGTATCAATGTTTATCATCAATACAATATTTTCTCTTTCCTTTTCAGAAAGGGATTCAACGTATGCTCTTGAGCCGTACATTCCCGGTTCTTCTGAACCGAAAAATACATATTGAATAGTATAGTATGTTGGTGTGTTGACCATTCGCAGAGCGTTTTCCAAAGCAACAGATACGCCGGAGCCATTGTCATCTACACCATGTGTTCCAGCACTATCATAATGTGCGCCAACAACAATCGTTTTTCTGCTTTCTCCTTTTTTCGTTATCAGAATATTTTGACTTGCATTACTTTTTACACCTCCGTCGAATACATTTTGTATGGATTCATCCATCATGGGCGTGGAATCATCTAGCTCAAAAGACTCTATAGTTATATCACTTTTCGCATATCCGCCATTTAAGAGGAAAGACAAAATAAATACAGCCATTTCCCTTTCTTTTTTGGTGCCAGCAACGCGCCCCGGATAGTTTGATTGAATATGCTTTAGAAAATTATATGCGGGTATTCCATAATCATTTTGTTCGGGGGATATCGAAATTTCTTGGGAAAGTGTTAGGTCTTTGGCTTCTTTAATCAGCTCTGTGTTTTTACTGCCACACCCATATAAACCCGTACATAAAAAAGCACATACTAAAAAGCATGAAAGTATCTTTTTCATAAAATCAATCTCCATTTTCCTCATCAATATTTTTTGACATTTGCGTCATCATTTATAGTCTGAAGCATAGCGGCGGTCACAGCTTCTCCCGGCTGTTCCCCGTTGTCAATGTCTTTCTTAATGTCCCGCAGGATTGCAAGGAATATATTTTTGATTTTCTCAATCTCTGCTTCATGTTCCCCCATCTTCCGGGCATTCAAAAGCTGTAAATCCTGCTTTGCTTCCACCCGGTGTTCGGGGGAAAGCCATAGACATGCACCTCCTCCGTATACTTCCATTATACAGAATGATTGCAAAAATGCAATTTCCAAAGTGCAAACTTCATCAAAATACAATTCTCGCAAAATTCCGGGGATTGCATGCAAGAAGGAGGAACTTTTTATTTTATGATGAAATATGAAATTTTCAAGGAAGTAGTGGCTGACGCATTCAAAGACTACTTGCCCGAACAGTACAGAAGTATGGATTTAAGAGTTGAATCCGTAAATAAGGTGAATCGTATGTTGGATGGTATCACTCTGGTTAGTGCAGGAGCAGACAAGAATATTTCACCTACTGTTTATGCTTGGAGTATCTGAAGTAAAGGTGCAGGAAGTAAAGGGTAAGAGCCGATAGATTTAGTAATGGGGTATCATCTTTTTGATAAGGTGGTATCCCATTTTTGTGTTTTTATTACATAAATAAGTGCAAATGCACAAAAAATAGTAATGGCTATTGAAGTAAAAATAATTTAGTGGTAAAATAGCATTACCAAAATTCGTGCAATGCACAAAAATAAGGAGTAACACTATGGAGATTAAGAGAGATTCATACCTTGAACAGTTAAAGATAAGAAAAGATAATGGAATGATTAAGATTATCACTGGAATCAGAAGATGTGGCAAATCATTCCTGCTATTTGTGTTGTTTAAAAAATATTTGATAGAGAGTGGCGTAGATAATGACCACATCATCGAGATTGCGTTAGATGGGATTGAAAATGAGGAACTGAGAGATCCAAAGAAGTGTTATCAGCATATTAAAGATGCAATGAAAGATGACCAGAAGTATTATCTGCTCCTGGATGAAGTACAGTTTATGCCACGATTTGAGGAAGTGCTGAATAGTTTGCTTCGTATCAGTAACATTGATGTGTATGTAACCGGCAGTAATCCTAAATTTTTATCTAGCGATATTGTAACTGAATTTAGGGGCAGAGGAGATGAAATCAGAATTTACCCACTATCATTTGCAGAGTTTTATGCGGCTTTTGATGGAGATTATGATGATGCTTGGGAGGAATATATGATATATGGTGGCTTACCACAAGTAGCACAATTCTCTGTGGAACGCCAGAAGGCTGAGTATCTTAAAAATATTTTTATCAATGTTTATATCAAGGATGTGGTAGAGCGAAACAGAATACAAAATATTGATGAAATTGGAACTTTGGTGGATATTCTTGCTTCTGCCATAGGAGCCCCTACCAATCCAACCAAAATATCAAATACTTTCAAAAGTGAGAGGGGTATCAGTTACAGTAATAAAACCATATCTAACCATATTGATTATTTAGCAGAGGCATTTTTGATTTCTAAAGCAGACCGATATGATATTAAAGGAAGAAAATATGTGGGGGCAAATCTGAAATACTACTTTTCAGATGTTGGACTTAGAAATGCCAGATTGAATTTTAGACAGCAGGAGCCAACTCATATTATGGAGAATATCGTTTATAATGAGCTGCTTGTTCGTGGTTACAATGTAGATGTTGGTATGGTGGATGTATTTGCAAAGAATAGCGAAGGAAAGCGGGTTCATAAGCAGTTAGAGGTTGATTTTGTAGTAAATCAGGGTAGTCAGAGATATTATATTCAGGTGGCTTATGATATGACTTCAGAGGAAAAGCAGGCTCAGGAGCTTAACTCATTCCGAAATATTCCGGACTCATTTAAGAAGATTGTTATAGTAAATGGTACAAAGAAGCCGTGGAGAAATGAGGAAGGATTCGTAATCATGGGTATGAAATATTTTCTGCTCAATGCGGATAGCTTGGAGTTTTAGAAGTTTTGGGTTGATGATAGTAAGCAGCAGTTTCATACGGATTATACAGCAGATTTTGTATTAGCGGGGTTGGTAAAAAAAAGAGGAAGACACTTTTTTATGTAGACTTAGGGTAGTTCATCGATGAACAGCACCTTGAAAACAGAATGACCGGCCGAATAGGAATACCCCGGCTGGCTGAATTTTCAGAGGTACGGCACTTTCGCAAATATCTACGCCGGTGCGCCCGCAGAAAAAGCCTATGTGTGGACGATTGCACAGGTCAGGTATAAAATTTTTTGAGTTTGCCGCACATTGGATATGCTTAAACCGTTATACATAGTGAAAGGAGGTTTTGAACGCTATGGATTTGGAAGAACAATATGACAAAATATATCGCTACTGCTATTTCAAAATTCGCCATTGTCAAACGGCAGAGGATATAACGCAGGAAACATTTTTGCGATTTTTCAAAAAGCAGTTAAGCCTTGATAGCGAAAAAGAACTTCCTTATCTCTATACGATTGCCCGTAATTTATGTATTGAAGAATACCGAAAAGGAAGCAAAGAAAAAGTATGTGAAATAAACGAGGAATTGAGCCATGACCCAACGGAAGAATGGATAGACAACATTGCAATGAAAAATGTCATTTCCAAACTCCCGCAAGATGAACAGGAATTGCTGTTGCTCCGATATGCGAATGAGGTTCCCATAGCTTCTATATGTAAGATTACAGGGCTTTCCCGTTTTGTCATATACCGCAAAACTTCAAGGATATTAAAATATCTTAAAGCAGAGTTACAGAAAGGAGGATTTTCAGATGAATAGAGAACTGAAAAAGCAAATAGCAAAATCGTTTGATGCGCCCGCACCGAGCCGCAAGGTACAGTTTATCCATTCGCTGCCCCGCCCGCATATCAGTACCAAAACCTTTATATGCAGCCAAATTCCCTTTATCAAGAAAAGCGTATGGCTGATGTCAATATTGATACTTTTGCCCGTAGCATGGGCGGCTTCTTTTGCAAGTGAAAATACGGTCTGGATTGTATCTGCTTTTACCCCTTTCCTTGCATTGCTGCTTATTGCAGAAAGCACAAAATCCGCCATATATGGCATGAATGAATTGGAAATGTCTGTCCGGTTTTCCTTAAAGAGCGTTGTTCTGGCAAGGTTGATTATTTTAGGTGTTTTTAACTTTGGGATTTTTGGTGTCGTAATCCCAATCTGCCATGTTGCAAACAGCATTTCCTTTATGCAGACAAGTGTATATTTGTTCGTTCCGTACCTTTTGACAACGAGTATCGGCCTGTATCTTGTACGGCGTTTCCGTAATAAAGAAATCATTTATGGGTGCATGGCGGTGGCTGTTCTTGTAAGTGGGGCAAATATGACACTTCGCTATATGGCAGACTTTTTATTTCAGACAAATTACTTGGTATGGTGGATAGTAGCGGCCTTATTCCTGTTGGGAATTACTGCGAAAGAATTTTACCATACATTCAAGAAAACGGAGGGATTTATATGGAACTTTGCATTGATAGACTGACAAAACAGTATGAAAACAAAATAGCCGTTGATCGGGTAAGTCTGCAACTGACAAACGGTGTCTATGGACTGCTTGGGGCTAATGGTGCAGGAAAAACTACTTTTATGCGTATGTTATGCGGCATTTTGAAACCAACAAGCGGTACGGTTACTTTTGACGGAACGGACGTATCTTCCGAGGAATACCGGGCAGAACTGGGGTATCTTCCGCAGGACTTCGGTTATTACCCGGATTTTAACGGAATGGATTTTCTTCTATACTTGGCGTCCTTAAAAGGGCTGACAAAATCAGAAGCCAAACGGAAAGCAAAAAAACTTCTGGAATTGGTAAGTCTTTCCGATGTAGCCAAGAAGAAAATTGCAACCTACTCCGGCGGCATGAAACAAAGGCTTGGTATTGCACAGGCACTTTTGAATGACCCGAAGATTATCATTTTAGACGAGCCAACCGCTGGACTTGACCCGAAAGAGCGTGTGCGTTTTCGCAATCTGATTAAGGACTTGGGCGAGGAAAGTATCGTTTTATTGTCTACCCATATCGTATCGGATATTGAGCATATCGCAGATACGGTGCTTATGATGAAAGCAGGACAGATTGTATATAACGGCTCTGCTGATGAAATCCACGATTTGGAGAAATTTTACCTTGCTGAATTTGAGGAGGAGTGAGTATGTTTATGCTATATAAATTTGAATTACGAAAAATAATCAGCAGGAAAATTGTCTGGATTACGGGCGGTGTCCTGCTTGTAGGACTTCTTATTTGGGGCGTGGCAAGTGCTGTACTTCCACAGAATAGGGAATATTCCGACAGCTCCTTAAATGGATATGCAGCAAACCGGGTAGAACGGGAAGCTGCGGAGCAAATTTCCGGCAAAGAAATCAACCAAACGCTGATTGACGAAATGCGCCCTGCGTATGAGGATTTTATTTTTAATGGGAATTACAAAGAAGCACTTCCGTACTTAGATGTATATAATCTCATTGGCAGGACTTTGGGGATACAAGCAAGTGCAGAAATATTAGAATGTGACAGCGAAGTGTTTTATGAAAAATTAAATGCACAGTTAGAAGCAAATACCCCGCAGACCTGACCGAAAGCATTTCATTTGACGAGCCGATTGTCTATCACGGATATTTTGACGGTTGGCGGCAAGTTACAAATATGATGAAATTGATTGCCTGTATGGAAATCATGTTTATTGCAATCTGTCTTTCAACAGTATTCACCGTTGAGCATACCCGAAAAACAGACCAGGTAATCCTATGCACCCGTCTTGGGAAGAAAAAATTATATGCTGCGAAAATCTTTGCAGGATTGACAGTAGGTATAGGTTTTACGCTGCTCCTTTCCTTGCTCATGTTCGGGATAATTGCTTTTCTGTATGGATTTGACGGATATGATACAATACTGCAATTTGTCCTGTTACGCCCGTTTAATCTTACCGTGGGACAGGTCGCTTTGATTTTAGTTGGATTATCCTTTGCCGGAGCTGCATTGATTAGCGTATTTACTATGATGTTATCGGGGGTAACGAAGAACAGCATTGCTACCATTGGGGTTATAACGGGTGTACTCCTTGTTACAATGTTCATTATGGAAATGCCTGCAAACCTCAAACTGCTTTCCGAAATATGGTATCTGCTTCCGAGCAATCTTGTTTCGTTAAATGGGGCATTGCGTTATTCTATGTTTCATGTGGGCGGCAGCCCTTTAGCAGCTTATCAGTATGCACTGATTGTATATTTAGTGTTAGCTGTTATTTTCGCTTTGATTGGAAAGCTCACATACAATCGCTATCAGATTAACGGTAGATAAAAGAGTTACAGCACACGCAGGCGGCAATCTGGCGCGGTGAACGCCATGTCGCCGCTTTGCTCTTTCAAAAACTTTTTTGAAAAAAACAAAGAAGTGGGGAGCTATAATTACCCATTTGCGGAGGGAAAGATGAAGAAAAAATTTATAAACCCAAGCACAAATAAAGAGTGGTGGATTGCTCCAAATTCTGTTTGAGGATTGCAGTATATACAAAAACGAGCTGATTGGCGGAGAATTTAATTTGCGAAAAATAGGAGATGAGAATTTGCGAATCAATAAGAACGCAGGCAATCCACAGAACCATGCACCGCAGGGACAGCACAAAAATAAATCTAGGTCATAGATTTTACTCTGAAATTACAGTATAATGAGCCGAAAGAGCCGTATTTAAGCTATGTAAAATAATTTTGACAAGAAAAAAAGGCTATGTAAAAGATGTTGGATAGACATTTAGGTGGTAATATATGACAATGACACCGAAGGGAGCAATCGGAATATGAAAATAGGAAAAAAACTTAAAAATGCACGAGTACAGTCTGGAATGACACAAGAAAATGTTGCAGAAAAAATCAATGTATCAAGACAGACAATTTCAAACTGGGAAAATGAAAAATCTTACCCAGACATTATTAGTGTAATAGAGTTGAGTAATCTATATTCTATAAGTCTTGACGTATTGCTAAAGGGTGATGAAAAAATGATTGAACATTTAGAAGAAAGTACATATGTTGTAAAAAGCAACCAAAAACTGATATGGGCAATTATTGTAAATATCATTGTCGTAGCATTGCTGATAACATTAAATATGTTTATCCCCGATAACCGTTATTTCTTAGTCGGAATATTTTGTCTTATGGTTATCACTTCATCAGCATTACTTTATCAAATAATCAAAAAATTTTAAGGAGGATATTTTGTTATGAATTTGAACATAGTTTTAGCGGTAATTTGTGGAGCAGTTGCACTTGTAGGAGCGTTTTGTGTTCTGTTTCAGATTTATCATATGACCGTTATAGACGCAACAGCTAGAGGATTAAAGCACCCTAAATTTTGGGGAGTATTTACAATGAGTGGGAATAATTCAAGTGGTTTGCTTATGTATTTAATCGGAAGAAGAAAATACCCTATTGTAAATATGAGTGAAAGTAACTCAAAAGAATTAGAAAAACGTAAAAAATCAGCAGGTGTTGGATTGTTATTTTTGGCTATTGGCGTAATTGGTATTATATGTACGACCTTAATATAATTTCTAAGGAAAGAACCGAAGGTGGGTTGAATAAGAGGGCAACTTTCGGTGCCCCCCTTATTCAGCACACTTTTGGTTTTCCGAATTGAATAAAGTTGCGTCCGGTATATGGAAATTCAAAACCTCGCCTTTCCACTGACTGCCAGATTATCAGAATAACTCACAAAAGAAATTCTTCTGATAATGCTGCTTATGAAAAGATAATTAGAAATTTAGTAAGTTTTTAAAACAAAAAAGTGGTGGTTTTTACGTATCTGGGGCTAGTCATCGCGCCAGCGACTTGGTACAATGTTTTTTATATCAACAGAAGGATGTGACAGATATGTATCGTATTTTAATTATAGAAGATGACAGAGGAATCGCAGAAGCGATCAAAGAACAGGCTCAGATGTGGAATCTTGAAGTGACCTGTATCCAGAATTTCCGCAGTGTTATGGGGGAGTTTTCTGCATTTGATCCGCACCTGATTCTTATGGATATTTCCCTTCCATTTTTTAATGGCTATCACTGGTGCAGTGAGATTCGAAAGGTTTCAAAAGTGCCAATCATTTTCATTTCATCGGCTTCGGATAACATGAACATTGTGATGGCGATGAATATGGGCGGGGATGATTTTATTACAAAACCATTCGACCAGAGTGTGCTGATGGCGAAAGTCCAGGCGATGTTACGACGTACCTATGATTTTACCCATGCAATTATGGTATTGGAACACAGAGGCGCGATTCTTCATACAGGCGATAACACGCTGACATACCAAGGCGAAAAGATTCAGCTTACCAAGAATGAGTATAAGATTCTACTGACACTTATGGAGAATAAAGAGAGAGTAGTAAGCCGTGAGAAACTGATGGAAATACTTTGGGATAGTGAATGTTTCGTGGATGAAAATACACTCACGGTAAATGTAGGGAGACTTAGAAAGAAGCTGGAGATTGCCGGTCTTAAGGAGTTCATTACGACAAAGTTTGGAGAAGGTTACATGATCAAAGATTAGAGGAATAAAAATGAGTCTAATTTTACGTTATATAAAGCAGAAAAGAAGAACACTTGTATTTGTAACCGTCTGTACCCTTATCTTTTTACTGTGCTTTTATTTATATCACCTTCCTATGGAAGCGGTGTTATATCCCTTTGGGTTATGTTTGCTCATGGGGATTCTGTATCTGGGTTATGATTACGGACGGGTTCGCGAGAAGTATAAAAAACTGGAACTGATGATACAGAGTGCAGAGCTGCTTGCAGAATATTTACCCGATGTGACAAGTCTGGAGGAAGAGGTTTATCAGGAGATGATAAGACTTTTGAGCAAGCAACAGCAGGAAATGCAAAGTATCATGGAGCAAACTTATTCGGATATGATCCAGTATTATACGGTGTGGGTACATCAGATCAAGACACCGATCGCCTCTATGCGTTTGAACCTGCAAAATGAAGACACCGCCTTGTCGAGAAAATTATTCAGAGATCTGTTCCGAATCGAACAGTATGTGGAGATGGTTCTTACCTATCTGCGATTGGATTCTGATTCTTCAGATTATGTATTCAAAAAACATGAAGTGGATAAAATCGTGAAAGGTGCAGTGAAGAAATTTTCCAGTGAGTTTATCAGCAGGAAGATTTCTCTTAAGCTGGATGAAATACATGCAACTGTTATTACAGATGAGAAATGGCTTTCTTTTGTGGTCGAACAGGTCATATCCAACGCACTGAAGTATACGCCTTCTGGTTCTGTGTCCATCTATATGGAGGAACCGAAAACGTTATGTATTGAAGATACAGGCATTGGCATTGCTCCGGAAGATGTTCCACGGATCTTTGAAAAAGGCTATACAGGTTATACCGGACGTATGGATAAAATGGCAAGTGGCATTGGGCTATACCTATGCAGACAGATTTGTGAAAATATGGGGCACAGGATATCGGTTTCTTCTGAATTGGATAAAGGTACGGTCATTCGTATCCATTTGGAACAGAAAAAACTGGATGTGGAATAAATGTGACAAAAATGTTAGAAATGAAGGGGAAATTGTAAGGAGATTCGATGGAACTTACAGTTCCCCTTTTGTTACAATCAGGACAGAAATTCGAAAGGAGGATTATGTAATGAGTATATTAGAAGTGAACGGGATCAAGAAGATATATACATCCCGATTTGGCGGAAACAAGGTGGAAGCCCTAAAAAATGTTACGTTTCAGGTAGAAAAAGGAGAATATGTTGCGATCATGGGGGAATCGGGGTCTGGAAAGACAACGCTCCTTAACATCTTAGCAGCACTGGATAAGCCCACGTCAGGTTCTGTTAAGTTAGGTGAAATGGAGCTTTCTATGATCAAGGAATCCAAGATTGCGCAGTTTCGAAGAGATAATCTTGGATTTGTATTTCAGGAATTTAATCTCTTAGATACCTTTACGGTGGAAGATAATATTTATCTGCCGCTGGTACTTACCGGAAAACACCATTTAGAGATGGAAAAGAGGTTGATGCCGATCGCAAAGAAACTTGGTATCACAGAGCTCCTTAAAAAGTATCCATATGAGGTTTCCGGAGGGCAGAAGCAGAGGGTGGCAGTTGCAAGAGCACTGCTCACAAATCCAAAGCTGATCCTCGCGGATGAACCGACAGGAGCCTTGGATTCAAAGGCGACGGACGAACTTCTTGAACTGTTTGGCGAGATCAATTTTGATGGGCAGACGATTCTTATGGTGACACATTCTGTAAAAGCAGCAAGTCATGCAAGCAGAGTATTATTTATCAAGGACGGAGAAGTATTTCATCAGATTTACAGAGGAAATCAGACAAACGAACAATTATATCAGGTGATTGCCAACACGCTCACTCTGTTAGCGACAGGTGGTGACAGATCATGAGAGCAGGATTTTATCCAAAATTAGCATGGACGGGGATGCGAAGCAACCGAAAATTATATCTGCCATATCTGGTTACCTGTATTGGCATGGTACTGTTGTATTATATCGTTGATTTTCTTTCTTTATCTGAACCCGTTGGGAAACTCCCAGCGGGACAGTTCATACAGAAGATGTTAGGGCTTGGTTCCTGGATCATTGCCTTATTTGCGGGGATATTTCTTCTGTATTCCAGTTCCTTCCTAATGAGAAGACGTAAGAAGGAATTCGGTCTATATAATATTCTTGGAATGGGAAAGAAAAACATCAGTCTGGTACTTTTGTGGGAATCTGTGATAACTGCAGTGATTTCCATCGTGGTTGGCTTGTTTGCCGGTGTGGCACTTTCAAAATTGGCAGAACTTTGTATCGTAAATATCGTAGGTGGAGATGCCACTTATGCACTTACCATATCTTCCTCAAGCCTGGTAAAAGCACTGTTCATCTTCGTGGTCATCTTTTTGGTTATTATGGCAAGATCCTTATGGCAGATTAAAAGTAATCAGGCGATCAATCTGATGAAGAGTGAGAATGTCGGTGAAAAACTGCCGAGATTCTACCGGCTTTGGGGAACCATCGGGTTCGTGGTGTTGATAGCAGCATATTATATCGCAGTATCAATCACAGATCCCATTTCAGCGCTGTTTATCTTCTTCGGAGCAGTAGCCATGGTCATCGTGGCAACTTACCTTTTGTTCATGTCCGGGTCTGTATTACTTTGCAAGTTACTACAGAAGAATAAACGTTATTATTACAAACCCAATCATTTTGTGTCCGTATCTTCGATGGCGTACCGCATGACAAGAAATGGTGCGGGACTTGCATCTATTTGTATATTGCTGACGATGGTTTTGGTTATGCTGTCTTCTACCTCCTGCCTGTTTTTTGGTGCAGAGGATGCCTTGCGTGTCCGTTATCCAAACGAATTATCGGCAGATGCCTATGTAAACGGAGCGGAATATGATGAATATGAATATTTTCAGCCAGTTCGCGACTACATAGATGATGTTCTGGAAAAGTATGATGTGAATCAGGAAAATATTACAGATTATTGTGTGGCATCTTTATCAGGACAGTTGTTTGGTTCGGAATTAGAACTGAATCCGGAAAATATGAAGGTTAGTTCTGTTGGAGATTTGAGGATTATAAATTTTGTTCCACTGGCGGCTTACAACCGAATCAGTGGGAAAGAAGTGTCTCTTGAGGATGATGAAGTGCTGATCCATGCATTTCGAACTCCATATGAGGAGGATACTCTGACTTTACGTGGAACAGAATGTAGCTTCCGGGTAAAAGATCAGCTAAAGGAATTTCCAATTGATGGGGATACTGCTTCTAATGTCATGTCATCTATCTATGTGGTAGTTCCTGATTTTAAACAGTCCCTTTCTCCTCTGAACGGAATGAAGAACAGTCTGAACGGAGACTTACTGGAAATTCATTGGAGATATGGATTTGATACGGATGCAACGAATGAAGTGCAAAAGCAGATCTATGAAGAATTAGGGTACAGTACGAATAGCGGAAATGAGGCATTATACGAGAATTTCGGTTACATCCGATATGACAGCCGTGCATATCAGCATGACAGTTTTATAGGAACCTTTGCGGGGCTATTTGTATTAGGCATTGTACTGAGTGTGGTATTTATGTTTGCAACCGTGCTGATCATCTATTATAAACAGATTACGGAAGGTTATGAGGACCAGAAACGATTTGAAATAATGCAGAAGGTCGGCATGACGAAGCAGGAGATTCGAAAAAGTATCAATTCACAGATGCTTACCGTATTTTTCCTCCCACTTGTCGCAGCGGGAATCCATTTGTGTTTCGCATTTTCCACTATTCGTCTGATCTTACAGATGCTTAACATGACGAATGTGACACTATTCGTACAGACAACACTCATCTGTTTTGTTGTATTTGGAGTTTTCTATCTGTTGGTATATCGTATCACATCGAATGCTTATTATAGTATTGTAAGTGGAATGAAGGAGTAACGGATGAAGAATAAGCTATTTTCATGGACACTCACCATTGTTATTTGCATATTGCTGATTCCAATCGGATATTTCTTTTATATCATAAGTCTTTTGTGGAAGACGATAGATAAAGCTATAAAACAAACCCGTAAGATTTGGGGCGAATAAATGAAAGAAAAAGAACAGTGCTCCTGCGGACGAAGATTCAAAAAGAAGGTAAATTTACGCAATCAAAAGGGAAAGAAACACTTGCAGAAAGTGGATATTTATGATATACTACGTACGTTATATGCGCAGGAGGTGTGAAAATGGAAATTTTGAAAATGGTATTATTGGTTTTATTTGCAATAGATTGTATCGTATTAACCGTAATTGTATTACTTCAAGAAGGTAAATCAGCTGGTCTTGGAACAATCAGTGGTGCTGCAGAGAGTTATTGGGGACAGAATAAAGGACGTTCTATGGAAGGTACTTTAGTGAAGGTTACAAAGGTTGCAGCAATCTTGTTTGTTGTTTTAGCAGCAGTTTTAAATTTAAAAGTTTTTTCTTAAGATAGTATGAATGAATGGAAATAACGAAACACTCTTATTAAAGCAGATAAGAGTGTTTTGTTTTGTCCTTCTTTTGGTGTAGACAATGCTCTGAGCGGTTGGACATGGTAGAATAGGAGTATAGAGATGGACGAGATGTTTGAAAAAAGAAAAAAGATAATTTATGATTTAATATGTGACGAATTCTATGTACCGATGAAATTTAAAGAACTGGCAATGTTATTACAGGTTCCAAAGGAACAGAGAAAAGCGTTAAAGGAAGTATTAGACGTATTAGAGGCAGAAGGAAAAGTCAGGGTTTCTTTGAGAGGAAAATATGTAAAGGGTGAAGCTAAGCATATAGTCGGCACCTATCAGGCACATGCCAGGGGATTTGGATTTGTGATTGTGGAAGGTGAAGAGGAGGATATTTTTATCTCTGAAGATGACACCAATGGTGCATTTCACAATGATTTGGTAGAAGTGGTGATTAAGTCTGCCCCGGAAGGAAAACGCAGGGAAGGGAAAATCGTAAAGATATTATCTCATGGAACGACAACGCTGGTTGGATATTTTGAAAAAAGTAAGAGTTTTGGCTTTGTGAGGCCGGACAACCAGAAATTTGTAAAAGATGTATTTGTGCCGCTGGAGCGTTCTAAAGGTGCTGTGACAGGACACAAAGTAGTCGTCGAGATTACAAAGTATGGTGGGGAGAACAAGAAGCCGGAAGGAAAAATAATTGAAATCATCGGTCACGTTAACGACCCTGGAACAGACATTATGTCAATTGTAAAAGGATATGACTTGCCGACATCATTTCCGGAAAAGGTACTCAATCAGGCTGAGCGCGTTGCTAAGGACGTGAGTTCAGCCGACATGGCAGGGCGCATGGACCTTCGTGATTGGCAGATGGTGACGATAGACGGGGAAGATGCAAAAGATTTAGATGATGCTATTTCTATCACAAAGGAGGGCAGTAATTATATTTTAGGAGTGCATATCGCAGACGTAACCAATTATGTGCAGGAAAAGAGTGCACTTGACCGCGAGGCATATAAGAGGGGGACGAGTGTTTATTTGGTGGACCGCGTCATTCCTATGCTTCCGCATGCACTTTCAAATGGCATCTGTTCGTTGAATGCAGGAGTGGATAGGCTTGCACTAAGTTGTATTATGACAATCAATGAAAAAGGTACTGTGATTGACCATAGGATTGCCGAGACAGTAGTGCATATTGATGAGCGCATGACCTACACCAGCGTAAAGAAGATTTTGGAAGAACATGATAGAGAAGAAATTGAGAAATATCAGGAGCTTGTTCCAATGTTCGAACTGATGGAAGATTTGTCAGGGATTTTGCGTGTAAAACGAAAACAGCGTGGTTCGATTGACTTTGATTTTCCAGAAACAAAGATGGTTTTAGACGAAAAAGGAAAACCAATTGAGATTAAGCCATATGATAGAAACGTAGCGACGAAGATTATTGAAGACTTTATGCTGCTTGCCAATGAGACAGTAGCAGAGGATTATTTCTGGCAGGAGATTCCATTTGTATACCGTACACATGAAGCACCGGATGAAGATAAGATCAAGAAACTTGCAACTTTTATCAATAACTTTGGGCATTCGATGCATATTGCGAATAAAGAAGTACGTCCGAAAGAAATCCAGAAATTGCTTGCAAAGGTAGAGGGTACAAGTGAGGAGACGTTAATCAGCCGTCTTGCACTGCGTTCCATGAAGCAGGCAAAGTATACATCCGAAAATACAGGGCATTTTGGGCTGGCAGCTTCGTATTATTGTCATTTTACATCACCAATCCGACGTTATCCGGATTTGCAGATTCACCGGATTATCAAAGAAAATCTTCGAGGCAGGATGAATGCAGACAGAAGGCTGCATTATGAAAAATTGCTTCCAGAGGTGGCGAAAAATTCTAGTGAACGGGAACGCCTTGCAGAAGAAGCAGAGAGAGAAACAATTAAGCTAAAAAAAGTAGAATATATGGGGCAGCATATTGGAGAAGTCTTCGAGGGTGTGATTTCGAGTATTACGAAATGGGGAGTTTATGTCGAATTACCGAATACGATTGAAGGATTAATTCACGTGACAAATATGTATGATGACCATTATAATTATATAGAAGACAGCTACGAGATGGTAGGTGAGCATACCGGCAAGACATATAAGCTTGGACAGACGGTTTATGTGAAAGCGGCTGGCACCGATAAGCTGCAGCGTACTATAGATTTTGAATTTGCCAGAAAGGAATCGTAAATTATGACGAAAGAATCAATGAAACTGATTGCGAACAATAAAAAAGCATATCATGATTTTTTTATATTAGATACGTATGAGGCAGGAATTGCGCTTCACGGAACCGAAGTGAAGTCACTTCGCATGGGGAAATGCAGTATCAAGGAAGCATTTATACGAATCGAAAATGGAGAAGTTTTCGTGTATGGGATGCATGTCAGCCCTTATGAAAAAGGCAACATTTTTAATAAAGACCCCTTACGTGTGAAGAAATTATTACTCCATAAAGCAGAGATTAATAAGATGCTTGGAAAAATCAAAGAAAAGGGAATGACGTTGGTTCCTTTGAAGGTTTATTTTAAAGGAAGTCTTGTGAAGGTTGAAATTGGTCTTGCAAAAGGTAAGAAGCTTTATGACAAGCGCGACGATATTGCGAAGAAAGATCAGAAAAGAGAAGCCGAGAGAGACTTTAAAGTGAGAAATTTTGGTTAGATGAAACTTAGATAGTGGGAGAGAACAGATATGGTACCTAGAACGAAAGAAGAATTGAGAAAACTGGTGTCTGAGACGACGATTGATATGTATGAAGAGTTGACACCGCAGCTCGTGAAACTGATTGACGAGACAAAACATAACAACAGCCTGACAGAGGCACAAAAGCAAGATGAGATTACACTTCATATGCTTGGTTATACGAAAGCCTGCACAAATGAGATTATTATCGAAGTACTAGGACAAATTTTAAATTTGGAATAGATGTATCATCTGTAAAGAAAATGAAAAAGTGGCTACATTACCGTAAGCCACTTTTATCTTTAATCCTATATTTTATAAAATATTGATTTTCTTTCGGTATCCATTCGTTCAGAAAACGCTCGAGCATGTCTGCACCGTTTCGTTCTAAGATACGCTTTCTTTGTTCTTCTTCTGTGACTTCACAGAACACACGAAAATCATATACGTCGCCAAAAAACGGATGCTGACTGTAGGCACCTTCTATAATCACAAGAGGTTTCCATTCTGCCCGTATTTCCGGACCCAAAGTCTGACTCCTGCAATCATACGCGTGATAACTTAATCCATTTCGTTCGGTAAGATGGGAAAGAATCTCTGACTGAAATCTCTCATAATCAACATTTCCTCCCACCTCGTTTAATCTCATTTTTGTCCGTTGATACGGCTGCAGAAAATAATCATCCATGTGAAACAGATTGGATTCCGGAAAAGTTTCATGTAGGAGATTTCCTAATGTACTCTTTCCGCTGCCACTCATACCATCAATTGCAACGACAAAGGGACGGCTGCCGTCTAATAATCGTATTCCCTGCTCAATTATTTGGAGCAAATCATTCGTCAGCATTGATGACCCCTGCTTTTTCAAGTGCCAGCATTAATATTGGTATGAGTACAATCTGTAATATGATACCCGGTATCGCATTCAATACTGCACCGCCTATGAATATCTGCCATGAAAATGCGGTGCCGCCAATGCCATAAATGATAACACTCACTGCGCCCCAGATCAATCTTCCTGCTATCATGGCAGTCAGCAGACTTATGTAGATTTTTACTTTTGATTTACGCAGCTTCTGATAAAGAATTCCTGTCACCGCACCGTATGTTGCCAGTTCAAATGCCATGGCAACTGCTTTTATGAGCAGAGGCATGCCAAACATTACGCTTCGAAGCAGTGGTACAATAAAGCCGACTATCAGCCCATATTGCCAGCCGCATACATATCCACATATAATAACCGGAATGTGCATAGGCAGTAACTTGTTGCCAAGCTCAGGAATCTGTCCTGTCAAAAATGGCATAACTAATCCCAATGCAAGAAAAAATGCTGCTAATATCATCCTTTTTCTGTTTTTCATTATTTTCTCCTCTCTCTTCACAAAAATAGAACCGGCAAATAAAACGCGGTTCGACCAATGATTGTACTCAGTGTACAAAAAAATCTAATATCTGTCAATATAAGAATAAGGGGTAATCAGATTGATGTCAGGGAGTATCTCTGATATAATAAACATAGAACTAAAAGTGGGGAAGTATCGATATATAATGGAGGGAAACGGTATGAGAGAGTTATATAGGGAAGCTGACGATGTAATTAAAGAAGTACAGAAAGCCGTTGTAGGAAAAGATGATGTGATTGAACTAATTATGATGGCAATTGTGGCTGGTGGTCACATTTTAATAGAAGATATGCCGGGAGTTGGAAAGACGACAATGGCACTTTCCTTTTCCAGAGCAATGGGAATCGCAGAAAAAAGAATGCAATTCACACCGGATGTTATGCCGGCAGATTTGACAGGATTCTCTATCTATCAGAAAGATACAGGTCGTTTCGTTTACCAGCCTGGTGCTGTAATGTGCAACTTGTTTCTGGCAGATGAAATTAACCGTACGTCACCGAAAACTCAGTCAGCACTCCTGGAAGTTATGGAAGAAAGACAGGTTACCGTGGATGGTGTGACCAGAAAAACTGGGGAACCGTTTGTGGTAATTGCGACGGAGAATCCAGAAGGATCAGCAGGTACACAACTACTCCCTGAATCACAGTTGGATCGTTTTATGATTTGTATTCGTATGGGATATCCGAGTGTAAGGGAAGAAGTTGAAATCTTAAAAAGAAGACAGAATGGAAGTCTTGTGGAGGCAGTAAGGAATGTGACAAATGCTGCACATATATTGCAGATGCAGGAGGATGTCGGTCGAATTTATGTGCATGATGTGGTATTTGAATACATTGCGAATCTAGCAAAGGCAACCCGGGAACATGAAATGTTTGCAATGGGGCTCAGTCCTCGTGGAACAGTGGCTCTTGCAGCAATGAGCCGTGCAGCCGCATGGCTTACAGGAAGGGAATATGTTCTGCCTGAAGATGTACAGAAGGTATTTGCGTATACAGCTGCACACAGAGTCAGACTGAATACGAAAGCGAAGGTAGGGCATGTGCAGAAAGAAGAAGTGTTAAAACAGATTTTGGTACAGGTAGCTCAACCGGCCATAAGAAAGAAATAGGTGTAAAATGATTAAACAAATGGTTGTTTATCTTGCAGTGTTTTTTCTGACATTGTGCTGCTTTTTTCTATATAGTGATGAGATTATGGCAATTATGCTGGCAGCAGAAGTGATATATCCGGCAGCAGCAATTATAGGGCTGCAATATCTGAAGCGAAAAATAGATGTTTTCATAGAACCTGTTATTCCAATTGCTGAGAAGAATCAAGAGATACCGATAACACTGGTGATTCAAAATCGTTCTAGAATTCCATCGGTGCATGTGAAAATACTGATTCAGGCAGAAAATCAGTTTACCAAAGAAAGACAAAAGTATTATCAGAAGGTTAGAACCGGCAGTGACAAAACCGAAAGAGTGACAATAATCTTAAAGTCAAAAAACTGTGGAATGATAGATATTTCCATAAAAACATATTGGATTTACGATATGCTGTACATCTTAAAAGAAAAAAAGAATAAGAAGGAAGTACAGCGTGTAGGGATTCTGCCAGAATGCCGTCTGCTTCCGGTAGAAATCACAAAAAGAACACGTGAGTTTATTGCTGATGCGGAGGAATACTCGGATCGTGAGAGCGGAGATGATCCATCAGAAATCTATCAGATTCGGGAATACCGTGAAAAAGATTCCCTGCATGATATTCATTGGAAGCTTTCGGCGAAGGCAGATGAGCTGCTCGTAAAGGAGCATGGACGTCCGCTGGGAAGTGTCGTTCTCATTTGGCTGAATATGAGGGTTTTGGAGAAAAAGAAGAATCATATTCCGGCTGTTATTCTGGAGGCGGCAGCGTCATTATCCATGTCACTTTTAGAGGCAGAGTGTGTCCATATGGTAGCCTGGTATGAGCCGGAAAATCATAAAATTCAGAAAAAACGTGTCAGTAAAGAAGAGAATATCTATGAATTGCTGAACCGGCTTCTTTATATCTCGTCTTATCAGGAGAACATTGAGGGCGAGTATGAGGAAGCATTCAAAGGTATTTCGTTCAGTACAATTGTAGAGTTTCAGGCAGATGGGACGATTGTAGTAAATGAGGAAGAGACAATGAAGATTTCTTTACAGGAGGGGAAGACAGACTGGAGAAATCTGTATTTTGTATGCTAAGAAAGTGTCCCTTTAGGACTCTTAGAATTAATTAGGGGAGAAGAAAATGGCAGGATTAGATATAATCGGCAAAGGACAGAAAAGAACGTGGAAAACGGCAGTCGTGTGGTCAGTGGCAGTTTCCGTTGTACTGACATCGGTGTTTTCTGCGTATTTTTCGGTTTTCGCTGTAAATGTTCAGCTATATCAGACCATGATATTAATGGGAATTGTGGCCTCACTTACGGTGTTTCTGTTGTGGGATGAGAAGAAGACAAAAAGAAATGTTATGATTGCGCTGATTGCGTCGTTAGGGTTTGCCGGTGTTTATTGGAAACGGATTTATGAGGGAATAATATTTTATGTAGACAGCTATGGTGTACTAAAAAAGCAGTATGACGGAATCAATTCGTCTATTTTACATAATGAGCCGGATATTCCATCCATTCTTATTGTGACCGCTGTTATTGGAATGGTTCTAAGTATTATTTTGGTGGCTGTTTTAAAAGCGAGAAAAGGAATTATTTGTCTCGTGCTGATTATGATGATCCCGGTTTTCTTGGCGGGAACGGTAGGGAAATTGCCGAATACATGGATGTGCTTCGGGCTGATGGCAGCAGGCTGTGTGTATGCTGTCGTTTATCATCAGAATAAGGATAAGCCGCCAATGAGAGAGCTGTTTACGGCAGCGGCAATTCTCCTCGTTCTACTTTCCTGCTCGACAGCATCCAAACAGATGCTCGTCAAGTATAAGGAGAAACATCAGGTAGAATATCAGAATATCAGACAGGTATTGATGGAACTGCAGGATACAGGGATAGATGGGATAAAAAAGACGGTGGCAGAGAATTTCGATGGAGGTCGTAATTTCGCAGGTGGAGGCTTGAATGAGGGGAATTTGTCAGGACTTTCCAGTGCGGAAATTTCAGGTAAAACGGCGATGGAAATTACTGTGACGAAGATACCTGAAGGTAAGATTTATCTGAAAGCATTTGTGGGAAGTTTTTATACAGGAAAAGAGTGGGACAAGTTAGGTGCATTGGAATTTGCAAAAGTGATTTCTCCTTTTGGAGGAGCGAAGGATAAGAGAAATCTTATGAGCGAACCGTATCGGAAAATTGCAGATGGTAACAATTCTGTAAAAGAGCAGCAGATAGAACTCAGCCTGAAGGCAACGTCTTCAAAGTTTGCCTATACCCCTTATTATTCCAATATTACAAAGGGGGATAGTGTAAATCTGGATGCATTTGTAGAGGGAGACGGAAAAAAGCAAAGACAATATACCTATTATCCGGCAGAAGATGTTGAACGTATTTCTTCTACTTCGCTTGCACAATCTTCTGAGTTGTGGAAAGAGTATCAAGAGTTTGTAAAGAAAACCTATGTTGAAGAATACACACAATTGAAAGAATTAAGGAAATTCTGCAATACACTAAATAAGAATTCATCAGCCACGGTAGGAAGTGGGATTGATCAGATGTTTAACCGATATCTGCGATATAGCCGGAAACCGGGGGAAATGCCAAAGGACATGGATTTCATAGAAGGCTTTCTTTTTGAGAAAAGAGTAGGATTTTGTGTGCATTTTGCATCGGCTGCGACAGTGATTTATCAGATATGCGGAATACCTGCTCGATATGTGGAGGGATATACCGTCAGCCCGGGCCAGTTTACACTTCAAGAAGATGGAACATATAAAGCGTTCATAACGGATGAAAAGGCACATGCATGGTGTGAAGTTTTTGATGACGAACTAGGATGGCAGGTACGGGAGCATACCTTGTCTTATACTGAAAATGAAGACTTGGGTTCATATGTTGTAGATTCTGTGTCAGATAGATTTGAAGAGCCTGAAGAGCCTGCTGAGAATACCCCGGATTTGACAGAGAAAAATTTGCCGGAGGAAGAACCGGAAGTGCAAGACGAAGGGCAAGATGCTGAATCCGAGATGGGCGAAAGTATTGGTTTGGATGAGGGCATCCAAAAGAATGGTAATATTAAGGCGCTTTTTAGTTTTGCGGTGCTTATAGGCAGTGGATTATTATCTGTGGCAGTCATTATTCTTCAGCAAAGAATTCGCAGAGGGAAAAGGCTTAGGAGTTTCCGAATCAAAAAAGACAATCGGGGAATTATAAATATGTATAATGCAATCTGCGATATCTGTGTGTTTGCGGGACTGGAAACTAGGGAGATGACGGAACGGCAGAGGGCTGGTAAAATGGCAGAAACATTTTCGCAGCTTACGGAAGAAGAATGGAACTTGATTTATATGTATGCTGAGCAGGCTGCATTTTCCGGGAAACAATTTTCGATTGATGAGCAGAAGGAAATGTATCGTTTGTATCGGAGTTTAAGAAAGGAAATCATAAAGACATTTACAAGAAAACAAAAACTTTGGTTTTTATATGGAAAGGCATATTAAGTGCAAAACAAAAGGTGAGCGCCGCTATCGATTATTTGTATCGGATTGGCATTCACCTTTTTGTGTCATGTTTCGATATTAAACAGTCTCTGGTGCCGGGTATTCTACGCCTTGTGTATCTACTGTTACAGATTTCATTACCTGGTCTTCTAATGGTCTGTCACGAAAATCTGTTGCAGTCTCAGCAATCTTATTTACCACATCAAGTCCTTCGATTACTTTTCCAAAAGCGGCATAGGCGCCATCTAAGTGTGGAGAAGTTTCATGCATGATAAAGAATTGTGAACCTGCTGAATCCGGATGCATAGCACGTGCCATAGAAAGCACACCGGGTTCATGTTTGAGTGTATTAGGAAAACCATTCTGGAGAAATTCACCTTTGATTTGGTGTCCGGGACCACCCATTCCTGTACCTTGTGGACAGCCGCCCTGGATCATAAAACCACGAATTACACGATGAAAGATTAATCCGTTATAGAATCCCTTCTGTACAAGTGCGATGAAATTATTTACTGTATTTGGAGCGATTTCAGGATATAATTCTGCTTTGATAATATCCCCGTTCTCCATTTCAAATGTTACAATTGGATTTGCCATTTTAAAAAATTCCTTTCTATTGATTTCATATACTTACATATTTTAGCGATATACGGTACTTTTGTCAACGCAGCAAGCAAACTCTGTGTCCTATTGGGCTTGCAAATGGCAAAAAGATGAAGTAAAATAAAACCCAATGAGTAAGAAAGGAAGTCTAATGCGCATGATAAAGACAGAAAAATTAGTATTTGAATATAAAAAACATGACGAAGAAGGCAATGTGATTGGAATGCATCGTGCCATTGACGAAATTGATTTGAATATAGAGCAGGGACAGTTTATTGCCATACTCGGGCATAATGGTTCTGGAAAGTCTACACTCGCAAAGCATATGAATGCAATTTTAGTTCCCACAGAAGGAACCATGTGGGTAGACGGAAAAAATACGAAAAAAGAAGAATACCTGTGGGATATAAGGCAGTCAGCAGGTATGGTGTTCCAAAATCCGGATAATCAGATTATTGGAACAGTTGTGGAAGAGGATGTGGGATTTGGACCGGAGAATCTGGGAGTTCCTACAGAAGAAATTTGGGAGCGTGTAGAGCAGAGCCTTTCCTCTGTGGGCATGCTGGAGTACCGTTATCACTCACCGAATAAGCTCTCTGGCGGTCAGAAGCAGCGAGTTGCAATTGCCGGAGTCGTAGCAATGCGTCCGAAGTGTATTGTGCTTGATGAGCCGACAGCGATGTTGGACCCGAACGGACGTAAGGAGGTGCTGCGTACGGTAGAAGAACTGCGTAAAAAAGAAAAAGTGACGGTTATTTTGATTACACATTATATGGAAGAAGTAATCGGCGCTGATCGGGTGATTGTAATGGATCAAGGCCATGTGGTATTGGATGGTACGACAAGGGAAGTGTTTAGTCAGGTCGAATTACTCAAAAAGTACCGCCTTGATGTGCCGCAGGTGTCGCTTCTTGCATATGAACTGCAAAAGAAGGGGCTTCCGATACCGGATGGTATTCTGACTACGGCAGAGTTAGTAGAAGCATTGAAAACATGCAATACGAAAATGGGCGCAGCAAATTATTTTGTGAATAAAGAAAAACATTCTTGTGATAAAGAAAGTAAGGGCGAGCCAATTCTTAAAATGGAGCACATTAATTATGTATATAGTCCTGGTACGGCATATCAGAAACATGCATTAAAAGATGTCAGTCTTAATATTTATGAAGGACAGTTTATTGGAATTATCGGGCATACGGGGTCTGGGAAATCTACGCTGATTCAACACTTGAATGGACTTCTGAAAGCGACAGATGGCGCCCTGTATTATAATGGCGAAAATATTTATCAGGAAAAATACAATATGAAGAACCTGCGCAGCAATGTAGGACTTGTGTTTCAATATCCGGAACACCAATTGTTTGAGATAGATGTTCTCACGGATGTGTGTTTTGGTCCAAAAAATCAGGGGCTAACTGGAGAAGAATGTAAAGAACGTGCAGAGAAAGCTTTGAAGCTTGTAGGACTTTCTGAAAAATATTACGCGTCGTCACCTTTTGATCTGTCAGGAGGACAGAAACGCCGTGTTGCGATTGCCGGAGTGCTGGCAATGAAACCAAAGGTTTTAGTGCTTGACGAGCCGACAGCAGGACTGGACCCAAAAGGACGGGATGAAATTCTTGACCAGATTGCTTATCTTCAAAAGAAAGAAAATATGACTGTACTTCTTGTGTCTCACAGTATGGAAGATATTGCCAAGTATGTAGATCGTATTGTGGTAATGAACCGTGGTACAAAGATGTATGATGGTGTGCCGAAGGAAGTATTTTCACACTATAAAGAATTGGAAAAAGTAGGGCTTGCTGCACCGCAGGTTACTTATATTATGCATGCACTTTCAGAACACGGACTGCACGTGAATACAGAGGTAACAACGATAGAAGAAGCAGCCGGGGAAATTATCAGGGAAATATAGGAGAAAAGATGATTAGAGATATAACAATAGGACAGTATTATCCGGCGGACAGTAAAATACATCATTTGGACCCGCGAGTGAAGATTGTCTGTACATTCATATATTTAGTGTCACTGTTTTTGTTTGACAACGTATTAGGTTATGTGATTGCTACGTTGTTTCTGGTGTCAGTAATTCGTATCTCGAAAGTACCATTTCGTTTTATTGTTAAAGGATTAAAACCGGTAATGATACTGCTTATGATTACAGTCACATTTAATCTGTTTCTGACCACGACAGGGGAGGTACTGATACAGCTAGGAATACTGAGAGTGACAACGGATGGACTTCGTGCTGCTTTCTACATGGCAGTGCGTTTGATTTATCTGATTTTAGGATCATCACTTATGACATTTACGACGACACCGAATGCTCTTACAGATGGAATTGAGGCAATATTATGGCCATTGAATAAAATTAAGTTTCCGGTACATGAGATTGCTATGATGATGTCGATTGCTTTACGTTTTATTCCGATTCTTCTCGAGGAGACGGATAAAATTATGAAAGCGCAGATTGCAAGGGGAGCCGATCTGGAAAGTGGAAACATTATTCAGAAAGCAAAGAGTATGGTGCCAATTCTGATACCATTATTTGTTTCCGCATTTCGTAGGGCAAATGAGCTTGCAATGGCGATGGAGGCAAGATGCTATCGCGGTGGAGAAGGCCGTACGAAGATGAAACCGCTTGTGTACAAAAAGAACGATTATGTGGCATATACGATAGTCATCTTTTATCTGGTGGCAGCAGTATTGATTGGAAGATTCGTTCCATTTCAAATATGGATTTTTTGAGGCGTGAATATATGAAGCGAATAAAATTAACGATTGCATATGATGGTACCAATTATTGTGGCTGGCAGGTTCAGCCAAATGGAATTACCGTGGAAGAAGTGCTCAATAAAGCTTTGCAGAAACTGACAGGAGAAGAGATTTTAGTAATTGGTGCAAGCCGCACAGATTCGGGTGTACATGCGCTTGGAAATGTGGCCGTATTTGACACAGACACAACAATACCGCCACAGCGCATTGCGATGGCATTGAATCAGAGACTGCCAGAAGACATAGTGATTGTGAAGTCGGAGGAGGTGGCGTCGGATTTCCATCCGCGATACTGTGACTGTTACAAAACCTATGAATACCACATTATTAATACCAGAATTCCGATTCCAACAAAGAGACTGACGAATTACTTCGTATCTTACGATTTAAATTTGGTAAATATGAGAAAAGCTGCGGCCTATCTGGTAGGTGAGCATGATTTTGTAAGTTTTTGCAATGTTCGGACAGATGTGGAAAATACGGTAAGGACGGTTACAGCACTTGATATCTTACAGAATGACAATGAGATTACAATCCGTATTACGGGAAACGGATTCCTTTATAATATGGTACGGATTATTGTGGGTACTTTAATCAGGGTAGGACGTGGATTCTATGCGCCGGAGAAAGTACAGGAAATATTAGAAGCGAAAGACCGAAAGGCAGCAGGAGTAACAGCCCCTGCACATGGTCTGATGTTGACAGAAATCAATTATGGGGACAACTAAAAGAATACGTTGTCCCCTATAATTATGCCTGCATGTCCGCTGTCGGAAGAACGGAAACTGAGACAGTTACCTACATTATTTTTCCCGTTGAGTGCATCTTGTGCTGCCTGCACGCAGGAGTCTTTCACTCCTCGTTCTAATACACGGTCAAGTTTGCCGGAACGCACAGGCGAAAATTGTCCGGTCTGATAAATTACGCCACGAAGAGTATCGGGATAATGACGACTTTTCATACGGTTCACTACCACAGATCCTACGGCAAGCATACCCTCATAGTCCCTACTTCCTGCTTCACATTCAATCAGTGCGGCCAACAACTCTACATCACCGACAGTTGGATTCACAATAGGTGGATTGGAGTCAGCATTTTCCGAATTGCCCGGGCGCCCCATCTCATTGTCAGAATAATCAGGTTTATCATCAGATGTCGGTGGTGCTGGTGGTTCTTCGGGTTCCGGAATGATTGGGACGACTTCTTCTTTTGCAGATTCCTCGGCTTTTAATGCCGCTTCTTTAGCTTTTTCCAATTTATCCTTATATTGCACCAATTCGCTAGAGGCAATTGAAATTTCCTTGTTTAGTTGTGCCTCTTTGGACGCCAGTTCATCTTTTAGTGCAAACAGTTCATTTTGTTTCTGTAGTAAATTATTTTCTTTTTCAGCAATTTCGACGCGTGTTGCCTCTAATTCCTCATATATCTTCCGATCATGACGGTTAATTAATGCAACATATTCTGCCCGGCTGAGAAAATCAGCAATACTTGTTGCAGAAAAAAGAATCTCCCAAAAATTAATAGAACCATTTTCATACATATACCGGATTCGTACTTTCATAGACTCATATTGAGCTTCTGCATTTCCTTTTGCAATGGCCAATTCATCCTTTGTCTGTTCAATATCTGAGGCGATAGAATTCAATTGCGTTAAGAGCGAGTCTAGTTCTGCACTCAGAGCATTCGATTCCTGGTCAAGATTGGATAGTTCGTTTTCTAAATTGGAAGTTGTGCTTTCCAAATCTTCTACAGAGTCTTCCGCATAGGAAGGTATTAAATTAGTTATTGTAATTGTCAATGAAATCAGAATTGCAATTATGCAACGAATATTTTTGGAATAAAAAAACTTCATATGTACATCCTTTCTTACGGCTTTCACAAATAGTATACTATAAATTGCATTTCAAATCAATTTTTGTTAAAATAATTATCAAGGCATGAGAAAGGACTTTGCGAAAGATGAAAAAGAAGATTAAGATGATAGGTCTGGATTTAGATGGAACACTGCTTAATAGTCGGAAAGAGCTGACGGAATATACAAGAACAGTGATGAAAAGGGCAATTGAACAGGGAGTGGTAGTGCCGGTAGCCACTGGACGTCCGATTTCGGCTGTGCCGGCAGAGCTTCAGACATTTCCGGGAATGCGATATATGGTCACTGCGAATGGTGCAAGAATTGTAGATGTGGAAAAGGATGAGGTAATTTATGAGAATTTATTGCCAGTAGAAAGTGCTGAAAAAGTGTTGGATATTCTCAAAAAATATGATACGATACATGAGGTTTTTATAGACGGAAAAGGTTATACATATGGGAAAGGACTTGAAAATGTCTATCATTATTTTAAGGAACCGAGTATGGCAGAATATTTGCTGACAACCAGAACACCTGTGGAGGATGTGAGCCAGACATTGAGGCAGATGAATAAAAATGCAGATAAGGTACATGGTGTTTTTCATAATTTGGAGGAACGTAGGAAAGCTCTGGAACGGTTGAAAGAAGTTTCAGGAATTGATGTCACGGCAGCTTTTGGAAATACAATTGAGGTCAATCAGGCAGGAACTAATAAAGGCCTGGGATTGCTAAATCTTGGTAAGCTTTTAGGTATCCAACGGGAAGAAATCATGGCATGTGGCGACGGAATGAACGATTATGAAATGCTAAAAGCAGTTGGATTTGGTGTGGCCATGGAAAATGGTCACAGTCGGGTAAAAGAAATTGCAGATTATATTACGGGTACAAATGATGAGGATGGTGTTGCGAAAGCGATTGAGAAGTTTGTACTCCAATAGGAAGGGAGAAAAAGATGTTTGAGATTTTTAAAGTAATTATTCTTGGTATTGTGGAAGGTATTACTGAATGGCTGCCAATCAGCAGTACGGGACATTTGATTTTAATGGACGAATTTATCAAATTGCAGGCGAGTGCTGCATTCAAAGAAATGTTTAATGTGGTGATACAGCTTGGAGCAATTATGGCAGTGGTCGTTCTGTATTTTCAGAAATTGAATCCATTCTCAAAAAAGAAAAACGAGAAGCAACAGAAGCAGACTATACAACTGTGGATGAAAGTCGTAGTCGCATGTATTCCTGCAGCGGTACTTGGAATCCTTTTTGATGATTGGATGGAAGCACATTTACATAATTATATAGTTGTATCTATTATGTTGATTGTTTATGGTATTCTGTTTATTATCATAGAAAGATGGAACAAGGGAAGAGAACCACAGGTGAGAAAGCTTTCAGAACTTTCTTACAAGACGGCACTTTTGATTGGTGCGTTCCAGGTACTTTCATTGGTTCCGGGAACTTCGCGCTCGGGTGCGACAATTATCGGTGCGCTATTATTAGGTGTGTCCCGTTATGTGGCAGCAGAATTCACGTTCTTTCTGGCAATTCCGGTTATGTTTGGTGCAAGTGGAATTAAAGTGTTAAAATTCCTCATGGAGGGCGAAGGATTCTTAGGCATGGAAATCGCAATGCTGTCTGTGGGTTGCCTCGTTGCGTTTGTTGTATCCATTATTGCAATCAAATTCCTAATGGGATACATCAAGAAAAATGATTTTCAGATATTTGGTTATTACAGAATCGTATTGGGCGCTTTAGTCCTTGCGTATTTTATGATATGGGGTTAATAAAATGAATAGAAAAAGAATAGTAAGTTGTTTCATGATTCTCGTAAGTGTGCTGTTATTAACAGCATGCCAGAGCAATCAGACGAAAGAGAAAATTATTGTGGGTACGGAGGCTGGATTTGCACCGTATGAATATATGAGAGGAAATGAAGTCGTCGGGATTGATATGGATATTGCCAATGCAATTGCGGACGAACTTGGAAAAGAATTAGTCATTAAAAATATGGACTTTGATGGGGCACTGACGGCTGTGTCAAGTGGGAAAGTGGATTTTGTCGCTGCAGGTGTCTCTGTTACGGATGAACGTAAGGAAACCATGGATTTTTCACATGAGTATGTGGATTCTACGGAGGTCGTACTAGTCAATGCTGATGCCCCTGCTATTGTTGTGGAAGGGGAAGGAATCACTGGAGAAGATCTGAATGACAAGGTGATAGCCGTTCAGCAGGGAAATATTGCAGATATATGGGTGTCCGATAAGGACAACTGTGATGCAAAAGAAGTGCGCCGTTATGCAAAGCTTGCCCAGGCAGCCGAAGATTTGAAAAATGAAAAGATTGACTGTATTGTTATGGATTATTATCCGGCAGAAGAGATGGTCGCTTCTAATCCGGGTCTTAAGATTCTTGACGGTGTTCTGTTTGAAGATAGGTATGCAATTGCAGTAAAAAAAGGAAATCAGGAATTGTTGGTTGACATTAACGAGGTCATTGATAAATTGATTGCAGACGGAAGAATTGCAGACTTTACGGCGAGTCATACAGCAGAAGGTCAGGCGGCGGAACAAAAAGAAAAAAGTTTCATGGACCGCATGTATGATGCAGTGATTCGTAACCAGCGCTATTTCGCATACTTGGACGGTTTGAAGGTTACAATCTTAATTTCTTTATTGGCAATTTTACTTGGTACATTGATTGGTCTGCTTGTTGCAGTGATAAAAGTAACTCCATCAGAGAATATTATAATTGTACTTTTGCAGAAAATCTGTGGTCTTTATACAACGATTATTCGTGGAACTCCGGTTATGGTACAGTTGCTGATTATGTATAACTTGATTTTTACATCGCGTGATACAAATGAAATTCTAGTTGGTTCTGTCTGCTTTGGAATTAACTCAGGTGCCTATGTGGCAGAAATTATTCGTGCCGGTATCGAGTCCATTGACAAGGGACAGATGGAAGCCGGACGTTCACTTGGGTTTAACTATATTCAGACTATGCGGTTTATTATCGTGCCACAGGCAATTAAGAATATTTTACCTGCACTTGGAAATGAATTTATTGTATTGATTAAAGAAACATCAGTAGCAGGAGTTATTGCAGTTACTGATTTGACAAAAGCAGCACAGTATATCGGTTCTGCAAGTTATGATGTGCTTCCACCTCTTTATGTGGCAGCCGCTTGTTATCTGGTCATTGTGCTTGGACTTACAAAATTACAGGGAATGTTAGAAAGGAGGATGGCACAAGGTGATTATCACTAAAAATCTGCAGAAATCATTTAATGGGACGACTGTGTTAAATGGAATTGATGAACATATAAAAAAAGGAGAGAAAGTGGTAGTAATCGGGCCGTCTGGTTCGGGAAAATCCACATTCCTTCGCTGTCTTAATCTTCTGGAAACACCAACAAGTGGTGAAATCTGGTTTGAGGGGAATAATATTACGGATAAGAAATGTGATATTAACAAGCTTCGTCAGAAGATGGGAATGGTGTTCCAGCAGTTTAATCTGTTCCCACATCTGACAATCAAAGAAAATATTATGCTTGCTCCGGTAAGGCTTGGTATTATGAAAAAAGAGGAGGCAGAGCGAAAGGCAGAGGAGCTGTTGAAACGCGTCGGACTTCCTGAGAAAGCAGACGCTTACCCTAAGCAGTTGTCAGGTGGACAGAAGCAACGTATTGCGATTGCAAGGGCACTTGCAATGAATCCAGACGTAATGCTGTTTGACGAACCGACATCTGCACTCGACCCAGAGATGGTAGGCGAGGTACTGGAACTCATGAAAGAGCTTGCCGATGAAGGGATGACAATGGTGGTTGTGACGCATGAAATGGGCTTTGCAAGAGAAGTAGCAACTCGTGTGATTTTTATTGACGAAGGGATTGTAAAAGAAAGCGGTGCACCGGAGGAATTCTTTGGAAACCCGAAAGACCCGAGATTACAGGAATTTTTATCAAAAGTATTATAAGAATAAGAGTTCGCTTGCGAACTCTTATTCTGGTATTAGGATTATATGAAAGAGAGACGACTGTATGAAATATGAAAGAATTCAAGAAGGGACGTTTTTAGAGCGCCCAAACCGTTTTATTGCATATATAGAAATTATGGGACAAAAGGAGACGGTTCACGTGAAAAATACAGGTCGCTGTAAGGAACTTCTAGTACCAGGGACGACCGTATATGTTCAGAAAGCCGAAAATCCAGAGAGAAAGACACAGTGGGATTTGATTGGTGTAAAAAAAGGAAAACGTATGATCAATATGGATTCACAGATTACAAATAAAGTGGTGGAAGAATGGATTCGAGAGGGTAATCTGTTTCCGGGTGCGACTTTGATTAAACCAGAGACCACTTATAATAAATCCCGTTTTGATTTGTATATTGAGCAGGGACATCGAAAGATATTTATTGAAGTAAAAGGAGTGACGCTGGAGGAAGATGGTGTTGTACGTTTTCCTGACGCACCTACTGAGCGTGGAGTGAAGCATGTGGAGGAACTCTGTGAGGCAGTGAAAGACGGATATGAAGCATATGTATTCTTTGTGATTCAGATGAAAGATGTAAAATATTTTGCTCCGAATATGGAAACGCACCCGGAGTTTGGTATGGCACTTAGATGTGCGAAAGAACAGGGCGTGCATATTCTGGCATATGATTGTAAAGTGGCAAAAGACAGTATAGAAATTGCAAATGAAGTGCCGGTAATCTTAGAAGATGAGAGTCTTAGCCAAATGGCGGAACCATTAATTGAATGGTACCGTACGAACAAAAGAGATTTACCTTGGCGAAATCATATCACAGCATACAAAGTATGGGTATCAGAGATTATGCTGCAGCAGACGAGAGTAGAGGCAGTAAAGCCGTTTTATGAGCGATTCTTAAATGCGCTGCCTGATATTAAGGATTTGGCAGAAGTGTCGGAAGATGAACTGTTAAAGTTGTGGGAAGGGTTAGGATATTATAATCGTGTACGTAATATGCAGAAGGCAGCAAGGCAGATTATGACAGAATATGGAGGGAAGTTTCCATCTGAATATGAGGAAATACGAAAACTTACGGGAATTGGAAATTATACCGCAGGGGCCATTAGTTCATTTACATTTGGAATTCCGAAACCCGCCGTAGATGGAAATGTACTCCGTGTAATATCAAGGCTTACAGCAAGTTCCGAGGACATTATGAAAGCAAGTGTACGGACAAAGATAGAACAACAGTTAGAACAGGTCTTGCCGAAGAATGCCGCAAGCGATTTTAATCAGGGATTGATTGAGCTTGGAGCAATTGTATGCGTGCCAAATGGGACACCAAAATGCGAGGTTTGTCCACTGGCTCATTTATGTAGGGCGAGAGCAAAAGGAGTGGAAATGGAGCTGCCGGTGAAATCCAAAGCAAAGTCAAGAAAAATAGAGAAAAAGACAGTGCTTATTTTTAAAGACGGTGATTCGGTCGCAATCCGCAAACGTCCGAAGAAAGGTTTGCTGGCGGGCTTATATGAACTTCCGAATGTCGAGGGACATTTGAGTGAGGAAGAAGTATTACAGTTTAGCAGACAGATTGGCCTGCAGCCACTTTTTATTCAAAAACTAGAAGAAGCAAAACATATCTTTAGTCATGTGGAATGGCAGATGACAGGGTATAGTATCCGTGTGGATGAACTAGAAAAATCCTGCACGGAGAAAATGCTGTTTGTGGATCCAGAAGAAGTACAGGAGAAATATCCAATTCCCGCAGCATTTGAGAAATACACCAGATATGTAAACATCAGGCTTGGACAAGAAAAATTTGAAGAAAAATAGTAAAAAAATGCACTTCGCATTTTCATGGAGAATATAGATACATGATATGCGAAGTACATTTTTATATAGTTGTCTATATTGTGTTACATCTGTTCATTACGTTTGTAATCGGGTGGTATAAAATAAGCATAATGAAGAAATTGCCGATACCATGTTCCAAAACCATATAGTGCTCCTTCAATCATAATGAATACTGGAATTGCAAAGAAAATTCGATTCCCCAGATATAAGGAAAAAATAATTACCCAAAATGTAGTGGGTTCTATATTGGGCCATAACGAGAGTGCTGCTTTGGAAACTTCTATTACAGCGACCATCATGCCAATTAAAGAGATATCTTTGACCGTCAATTTGGAAATTGATTTATTGATTGCGCGTTATTGTTTTGTATAGACGATTTGGAATTCATCACCGTCTTCTATAGGTTGTTCATCAATACCGTAGTTACAGTATTCTCCATTTACATAGAAGCTCCAATATGCATGGTCTCTATCATAATCAATAGTCACACCGTTTACAGTGTCAACCATCATACCAAAGTCACCTTCTGTACCGGAAAAATCTAGTCCTTCTGCCTGTTCCATAGCCTGACGTAAAAATTCTGCGTCCGTCCTTACATCATATGTGGTTGACTTTTCATTCTGGTCGATAACCTCAATTGTAATTGTTTTGTTGCCTTCAACCGGTTTTTCGCGGAATGTGACATAGACAAAGATGAGTGCCACAATAAGCAGGACACCTAAGAGGCCACCTAGTATTTTCTTATTATTTGTGTTCATTTTTTTTCTCCTTTTATATTATCTGTCTGGATAAGCCGGTCTCTTTTTTTAATTCAGTTACATATACAATACGGTATGCAACAATTGACAAAAGACCTGCGCTGATTGCATCTAATATTGAGTGCTGTTTTAAGAAGAGTGTTGAAAGGATAATCAGCACTGTCAATACAACAGAGGTATGAGGTATCCATTTATATTTTCTTAATTTTTTACTACGCAGTATCGAGATACAGATTCCGATGGAATTGTAAACATGAATACTTGGAAAAATATTTGTTGGCGTATCGGTCCGGTAGAGCCTTTTCACCATATCCACAAATATATTATCACGCTCAAAAACAGTCGGCCTTAGTACCTGTCCATTTGGAAAAATGGTCGATATAATTAGAAACACTGTCATTCCAATAATCAAAAATGCCATAACCTTGTAAAAATCAGTTTTGTCTGTA
Organism: uncultured Clostridia bacterium; assembly: GCA_937896665.1. GTDB lineage: Bacteria > Bacillota > Clostridia > Lachnospirales > Lachnospiraceae > Faecalimonas. The sequence goes on along the minus strand of CALBNS010000058.1, from coordinate 6,149 downwards.
AAGAAAAAATATAATACCGCAACTGCCATATAAACAAACCATAGCAAATATGGAATTATAAAAATTTCTAGGAATGGAATCATTTCATCGATTCTAGTGTGTATGACGTGAAAATTATCTGTCACGTGTTTTTCTAAATAATAAAACCAAGGCAGATATATCAGCCCATATAAGAAGACCCATGCATGCTTGTATTTATGAAATAATGTTTTCATTCCGCAGTTCCCCTTTAATATATAAACTTTATCAAAAACTGAAAGTGATTATACCATGAAAAGATTTTTCCAACAACTGACTTTAGAATATCTTAATAAAGTTTTTATACAGTACAGAAAGGTATAGTTTTTTAATCACGGATCATACGGAGTTTTTCTGGGAGCAGGCTAGCTGAAAGTTCACGTTGTAGGAAAAGTGGCTCCCCGTCTGTATGTAACGGCATAGAACGTTCTGCTTGAATTTTCACCTGTTTACATTTATAAATATGTACACCTTTAAAATGAACATGAAATCCAAAGAATGCAGTCGGAAGCAGCAGTAATATTTTCATCTTTGGAATATCTGAAACAACAATCAGATCTAATATGTCATCATCAATCTTAGCTTTCGGGCAGAATTTAATTCCGCCTCCTTCGCAACAATTGTTCATCAGAGCAACAAAATACACGGAAGGAAATGAAATTGTCTGCTTATCATCCAATGTAATAGTAACTCCACATGGTGTCGTCAGAAACAGTCTGTGAATTGCGATTGCGACATAAGTCAGCTTGCCAAGTTTCAGTCTGTTAAAAAACAATTTCAGTTTAGAGACGACCGCTTCGTGGCAGATGGCAGCATCAAAGCCAATGCCAGAGCTGACTGCAAAATTCCGCGATTTGTTTTGGTATACCAGTTTTCCAATATTAATCTTCTGAGTACGTCTTAGATTCAGAATAGCCTGTAATGCTTTTGCCGGTTCTGTCGGAAGCTTCATTCCGCGGGCGAAATCATTGCTCGAACCAATTGGAATATAGCCTAAAATGGTGTTTTCATAATTTGCGATTCCATTTACCACTTCATTGACTGTTCCATCGCCACCCAGGGCAACTACAATATGCTCTTTGCCGTCGGAGGTTATTTCCTCTGTGATTTTTGTGGCATGCTTCTGGTATTTGGTAAAATACACTTTATAAGAAATGTTTCGTGTTTTTAGAGTGCTCTCTAGCTCATCCCATACAAGCTGCCCCAGTCCGGAACGAGCATTTGGGTTTACAATAAAATGATACATAGATTTTCTCCTTTGTTTGGATTTGGATATATTATATCAACAATATAGGCATGCAACAAGGGAAATATTTGATTGACGTATACTGCAATAAAAGATAGAATATAAGTTAGGAATGTTGCTGTAAAATATTTATAGAAGGAGACGAAATATGAAAGCAGGATTAGTAGAACAATTTAAGAAAATATTTGGTGTGGACGGCGATATCCGTACTTATTTTGCACCAGGACGTGTCAACTTAATCGGTGAGCATACGGATTACAATGGCGGACATGTATTCCCATGTGCGCTGACACTCGGTACATACGGAATCGCAAGAAAAAGAGAAGATAATAAGTTGAGATTCTACTCAGCAAACTTTGAAAAGTTAGGTGTGGTAGAGACAAGCTTAGATGATTTAACGCCATATAAAGCAGCAAGCTGGACGAATTACCCGAAGGGTGTTATGTGGGCATTTGAAAAAAGAGGATACAAGCTGCCAGGCGGCCTTGATATTCTGATATATGGTAATATCCCAAATGGTTCGGGACTTTCATCTTCAGCCTCATTAGAAGTTTTAACAGGTGTAATTTTAAAAGACATGTTCGGCTTCGAGGATGTAAGCATGGTTGATATTGCATTAATCGGTCAGTATTCGGAAAATAATTTCAATGGCTGCAACTGTGGCATCATGGACCAGTTCGCAAGTGCGATGGGCAAGAAGAACAATGCGATTTTCCTTGATACGAACACACTAGAGTACGAATATGCTCCGGTGGTATTGGAAGATGCAAAGATTGTCATTATTAACAGTAAAGTAAAACACAGTTTAGTAGACTCTGCATACAACGATCGCCGTAATGAATGTGAGACAGCATTGAAAGAATTACAGGCAGTAGTAGATATTAAGACACTCGGTGATTTGTCGGAAGAAGAATTTGAGGCAGATAAAGGTGCAATCCAATCAGATATCAGACAAAAGAGAGCAAAACATGCTGTGTATGAAAACCAGAGAGCAATCAAAGCAGTACAAGCCTTGAAAGCAAACGATATCGAGACATTTGGAAAATTAATGAATGCTTCTCATCTTTCTTTGAGAGACGATTATGAAGTATCCTGTGAGGAGATTGATATCTTAGTAGATCTGGCGTGGGCAACGGAGGGAGTTGTTGGTTCACGTATCACAGGCGGTGGATTTGGTGGCTGTACAGTTAGTATTGTAAAAAATGACGCAGTTGACAATTTTATTGATACAATCGGCAAAGCCTATGAGGAAAAAGTAGGTCACAAAGCAGAATTTTATGTAGTAGACATCGGAGACGGTGCAGGTGTTTTAGATTAATCTTACAAGATGGAGGAAATGAGATGTTTTTTGAAAATATTAAAAAATTAGTACAATATGGAATTAACACAGGTTTAACACCAGAGTGTGAACGCATTTATACAACGAACTTATTATTAGAATTATTCAATGAAGACAATTACGAAGACACAGATATCGAAGGAAAAGAGATTGAATTAGAGGTTGTATTAAAAGAATTATTAGATGAGGCAGTTGCAAGAGGAATCATTGAAGATAGTATTGTATACCGTGATTTATTTGACACAAAAATGATGAACTGCTTAATGCCAAGACCGGCACAGGTGCAGGCAGAATTTGCAAAGAAATACGAGGCTTCACCGGTAGAAGCGACAGATTATTTTTACAAACTTAGTCAGGACAGTGATTATATCCGCCGTTATCGTATTGCAAAAGACCGTAAATGGAAAGTAGACAGTGCATACGGTGAGATTGATATTACAATCAACCTGTCAAAACCGGAGAAGGATCCAAAAGCCATTGCAGCAGCTAAGAATGCGAAAGCAAGTACATATCCAAAATGTCAGCTTTGTGTGGAAAATGAAGGTTATGCAGGCCGTGTAAATCATCCTGCAAGGGAAAATCACCGTATCATGCCTATTACAGTGAATAACAGTCCTTGGGGATTTCAATATTCACCATATGTATATTACAATGAACACTGTATCGTATTTAACGGTGAACATACACCAATGAAAATTGAAAGAGCAACTTATGTAAAATTATTTGATTTCGTAAAATTGTTCCCTCACTACTTCCTTGGATCTAACGCAGATCTCCCAATCGTTGGTGGTTCTATCTTAAGCCACGATCATTATCAGGGTGGTAATTATACATTCGCAATGGCAAAAGCGTCAATGGAAGAAACATTTGAAATTAGAGGGTTCGAAGATGTAGAAGTTGGTATCGTAAAATGGCCATTATCAGTACTTCGTTTAAGAGGCAAGGATGAGACACGTCTGATTGATTTAGGTGCACATATTTTAGATGTATGGAAAGGTTATACAGATGAAGCTGCATATGTATTTGCAGAGACAGATGGTGAACCGCACAACACAATCACTCCAATTGCAAGAAAAGTTGGAGATACATTTGAATTGGATTTGGCACTTCGTAACAACATTACAACTGAAGAACATCCAATGGGACTTTACCATCCACATGCAGAAAGACACAATATTAAGAAAGAAAACATTGGTCTTATCGAAGTTATGGGTCTTGCCGTGCTTCCTGCACGTCTGAAAGAAGAGATGGAAATCCTTGCAGAGTACCTTGTAGAAGGTAAGGATATAAGTTCAAATGAAAAGATTGAAAAACATGCAGCATGGGTGGCTTCTTTCTTGCCAAAATATGAAGCAATCACTGCCGATAATGTAATGAATATCCTGGAAGAAGAGGTGGGTATTGTATTTACACAGGTATTGGAAGATGCAGGCGTATTCAAATGCACACCAGAAGGAAGAGAAGCATTTAAGAGATTTATTGCAGTATTGTAGGAAGTAAAGGAATAAATTATGCAGACAAGAAGCTTTGGAAAGAATGGGAAAGGCGAAGCAGCAACGCTCTACACATTTGAAAATAGAAATGGTATGGTGATGGAAGTTTCAGACTTTGGAGCAACATTATTTGCATTATTGGTGCCGGATAAAGATGGAAATCCATGCGATGTAGTGCTTGGGTATGATGAACCGGCAGGGTATGAAGGACCGGCAGGTACATTCTTTGGTGCGACCGTCGGAAGAAATGCAAACCGCATCAGCAAAGGACTGTTTACTTTAAATGGTAAGACGTATCAGCTGGCTGTCAACAACGGACCAAATAACTTGCATAGTGGGTTAGACTTTTACAGCTTTCGTATCTGGAATGTAAAAAAAACGACGGGTAATAGTATTACGTTTTCTTTGCATAGCCCGGACGGTGATCAGGGATATCCGGGAGCACTGGATATTGATGTAACGTATACACTGACAGATGATAATGCAGTGAAGATTGAGTATTATGGGGTGCCTGATCAGGACACTATCATTAATATGACGAACCACAGCTATTTCAACTTAGATGGCCATGCATCGGGAGATATTTTAAATCATGAAGTATGGATTGATGCAGATACATTTACAAGAGCGGATGAAGTATCGATTCCAACAGGAGAATATACTCTGGTAGAGGGGACACCGATGGACTTCCGTACAAAAAAGAAAGTGGGAAGGGACATTGCACAAGAGTATGAAGCATTAGTTTTTGGAAATGGATATGACCATAACTGGGTTCTTAATAATGACGGTAAACTTGCAAAAGCTGCGGAATTGTCTTCTGATGTAAGTGGTATTCAGATGGAGGTATACACAGATCTCCCAGGTGTGCAGATTTATACAGCAAACTTCGTGGAACACGAGGTGGGAAAACAAGGTGTTGTATACGAAAAGCATCAGGGAATCTGTTTTGAAACACAATATTTTCCAGATGCAGTGAATCATGAAAACTTCCCAAGTCCGATATGTAAAAAGGGAGAAATCTATAGTACGACAACGATTTATAAATTCGTTTAGAAAAGAGGTGGGAGAACTATTATCATTTCGAGTCATAATGCAGAAGATATTAAAATACTCTGTGATGAAGTTTATGAGATGGATGGAGGTATTCTAAATTCTGTTAATGTAAGATGAGATAAAGAATTAGAGCAACTGACTCTTTAGTACAGAAAGAGGAAAAGGAATTGGAACATGGACAACCGAAGTCACTCGAGGGAAGGTGTTTTGAGAGATGCTTTACTGCTATCGGAGGTGCAACAAGACAACTAATACTGCTTGTATTGATGGGAAGTGATTACTCGGTTACTTTTGTCTTAGATTGACAAGATATTTAAACGTAATAAATGAGGAGAGCTGACTATGGACAAAAAAGGAAAATATTGCTCGCATTCGCTGTAGTGCTCAGTGTTTTAGTGATGTTGTGTCTTTTGCCAATGAAAACAAAAGATTCTATTCGCATGAAAGGTTATTTTGTTTGGAAAGACACTGAGTGGAAAAAAACGGCAGTGGAACTGAATAGTGAATATCAGAAAACAAGTTATCTATTACAGAAAGGCAATGATACGATTGAAGGAGAAGTTATCCTACCAGACGAAACAGTTGTAGATGTGGTTGGTACATTTGACAAGGATTATTCGCCTTATGCAGTTTCTGTTTCACATGATGAAAGTCCTATACTTCGGGCAAGTTGTGTTTCGGAGAATATGCAGGAAGTTGTGTTGTTCGTGAATGTAAGCCAAGATATTAGGGAGCAATATCAAGTGCCGAAAAAGGTGATTTTCATAACTACACTGGAGGATAATATAGACGTTGAGGCATATCTTCAAAATATATTCAAAGATTTTCCGAAGTTAAAAGAAGTGATGAAGGAATATTCTAAATAGACAATTTATAAGTACACAAGATATCAGCAGGACTTTATCCGTATGAAAGAGTTGCAGGAGGAGTATCTGTTCCTTAAGTCCTTAACTTCCAAATCTGAGTAGCCCTAACAAAAAAGAAAATTTGAAAACAACCC
>CALBNS010000057.1 GCA_937896665.1 uncultured Clostridia bacterium | reverse complement strand
AAAAAACTTTTTGAATTTCTCCATTTTAACTATGCGAAGGCTGAACTGTTACGTTCGATGGGAAACATTGTATCAAAGTAATTGGAAAAGTAGAAGAAGTTTAGTATAATTAAGAGAAGATAGCAAGAAATTTCAGATGTCATGGGAGGAGAAGAAATGGATCAGCAATATATCAAATCTATTGTAGATATTGTGGAGAACTCTGATTTGAATTTATTTTCTATTGAGATGCGATTTGCTCGTTATGATGATGACACTTCACCGTATTCTACAATAACTATGTTTTGTGAAGAAAAATTTGGAAATATGACCAGATTATCGAATTCAGATGTTGCTTCCAATATTCTTATATTCACTGTATTTGACGGTTTTGTAGAAGATAAATATTCTTTAACAGAAGGGAATAGTTTTAAAAAGCATTATGAAGCATTACCGGACAATACGGATATCGAACTCATACAGAAAGATTGTTATAGAATCTTGAAATTGATGAGAAATGCCATGCAGCATAATTTGAGTGGAGTAGAAATTGAACAGTCAATTTATTGTTTTGGTTATCGACATAAAAATACGGATTTTAAACTTGAAATATCCAAACGGTCTGTTGAACTCCTTTATACAATCGTGCTTGCCTTAATCAAAAATGGCATGGTTGGACTTGAGACCCAAGGACATTATGAAGCGGTTTTAAAAGAGTTTTATAAGATGATGTTATCAGGTATATCTATAATAGAAGATGAATTTGGCAACGAATTAAACAGTAATATTTCTCCGGAGTTACAGGACTTTAAAATTTCCGTAAGATATCCTTTGTCCAATCCGAGGTTATATGAAGAAACAGAACAGGAGATAATATTAAGGTTTTACGATCCAGGCTGCCCTCAATATGCTACCGATTATATGTACAGCGTGAATGGAACGACTTATTTATTGCCGGAAGAGATGGGGGAAATAAGAATGTTCTCTGAGAACAAGGAAGAAAACAGCGAACCTACACAGATAAAATGCATAGCATTTAAAAAATCACTCTTGACAAATAGATGGGAAAGGAAAGAAAATGACTGATAAGGAACGGTTAAAAGCAAGTGCATCTCAAATGCGTACTTACGGTTCAAGCCAATATTCTATGTGGCGCATTGTAGTGATTCGATCAATTAAGAAAATATTGTTGAACTTAGATTCATTCTATGACGGCTTATTAGATGATTTCCCAGAGAATGGAGTGGATGAAGTCCACCAGTCAATTCGAAATGGCTGGTTTTATGAAGCAGTAGCGCAGTGCGAGCAGGCTATTGAAGACTTGTTTTCTACCATGATGAATTCTTCTGATCCGGCATATTTTGCTAAAAACGTGGTTAATTATAGTGCAGCAAAAGTGAAAAAGTATATATGGGAGTTTAAGACAGGAGATTTTGAATATATAGCAAAACAGTTCCATATACCGTATTTTCCTTTGGATGAGGAATGGGAGCATAAAGATGTGTTTGAAGCATATAAAAATGGGATGTGCTTAATTAGCAAATATCTCGAAGAACTGCAAAAATTCCATAAAAAGTATTACCTGGATTATTGTCAATATAAACATGGTATGTCGGTTGGTTTAACACCAAATGGAAATAAACTGAAAATAGAGGATTTAGAAACAAGACAAAAGATAATGTCAAGACCTCTGGAAAATGGGCTTTTTACTTTTCATAATGAACCAATAGAGAAGTATCAGGAGAAAACGGGAGAGCTGCCAGCTCCAATGCTATGGCTAACACCGGACACACATAAGTTTCTTAATGCATTACATGATGAGGGAAATTTACTATACAGTACAGTTCATCATGTGGATATGGAAGAAGTGGAGGAAGTTGCAAAAAAATCATGTATTCTGTTGGATGCATTATGGGTAACTTTGATTAACGAGAGCGAACGAGAGGAGACAGATAAATTCCATGAAGTGGCAATTCCAATAGATGAATTAGGAAAATATTATGTAATAGGTTTTCCGTTAGATGAGGAATAGAAACTGGAGAAGGGCAGAAATACTGCTCTTTCTTTTAGAATAATAAATTAGATTGAAACGAAATGATTGTAAGGAGAACTATAAAATGGCACGACCAAGAAAAAAACCAGACTATGATTCAGATAAAATGACCAAGCAGTTTATAGAAGCAATTACAGATTCCTATCTGCATCCCGCACAGGGAGAGGAAGCACCAGATGATTCTGAGCATAAACAGTTAAAACTGGTGGCAGAGGAATTTTCTATTACACCCTTAAAAGTGAGGAAGCTTTTGATTACTTCCGGGGCATATGAGATGCCGATTAGCAGGGAAGTGAACCGTTTGCACCGGGAGGGAAAGTCTTTGACAGAAATACAGGAAGCGACAGGATTGAAGCGGGCATCGGTACATAGTTACTTGCCGTATAGTAAGGTTGTTTACAAGATGGAAGATGCAACCGTGACAGCAGAGCGTATTCGGAAATACCGTATTCGAAAAGAGTTAGTTGAAAAGCTAAAGAATGTAATGGAAGTCGGAGATACGGAAAAGATAAAGAATAGGCTATGGGAGGTACTTCTCGAATTTCAAGGTTATCCGTTTTGTACAGCGAAAGGATTGAGATTCTATTACACTGTAAAGGGCGATGATCTGTTCTTTACTCGAAAAACAAAATCTGTCACCAGAGCAACGGTAAACATGACATTAGAAAAAGCACTTGAGCTTCAAAGACAAGGAATCAGAATATCAGGCCCCAAAAAGTTGGGGACGTTTGGGGCGAGCTATTTATTTGCAATATTCCAAAGAGTAGGAATCATCGATGTTGCCGAAAAGTGAATGCTTTTCATAAAAATACCCACTATTGCTGTCTAAGCAATCGTGGGCATCCGGTATCGGGCAGAATATCAGTTATCTTCGTCCTCCGAATCGGTAAAGTCGGTTTCAGTATCACCATTAAGTGTACATATAACATTTCTTAAATTTCTGTTATCATCATTTTTAATCTTAAAGTTTGTTTCCATGCTGGAATACTTCAAAAGCAGTGCCATCATCTGGGAGTAGGTTTCGTTCTTCACTTGATCTTTTAATCCTGTTTTTGGAATGACGTAATATTCTTCTGACTGGGAGATGGAATACTCCAGGTTACTCAAGAAAAACTGGTCAATCATACCTTCATTCTCTTCTTTGAATTTATCCATTTGACTTTTGGAAATAATAACATTTTTGTTACTCAAACGCAGTTGCCCACGAATATATGTTAGTGTGGTTTCATTGAGTTCGTTATGGCTGACACAGACTCTGTGGATAGTTGGATAACGAGGATTTCCGGCAGACAGTGTGACAGCACAGCCCATGGAACAATATAATGTCTTTGTATTAAGTTCATTGTGAATAAAAGCAAGATTCCAGACATCACCGTATTCGTTAGAGCGTAGGTTGATACACATACAATGCTGGCGGGAAATGAAGAAATTACCACTGTATTGTTTGATAAAAGGGCTGCCGTCCGGATTTTTATCACCGGTATGTAAACTATCTATTTTTTTATTTAAACGGTCAACATCTTCTTTATGTTCTTTTTTC
>CALBNS010000056.1 GCA_937896665.1 uncultured Clostridia bacterium | reverse complement strand
ACTTTGTTCAATTAGGTCAAATCGAAAATGGTGTAAACGAAGGGGCAGTTCACTGGAATGCCAAAACTGCTTTTTCGTTTACCCCATCATCGATTCTAACCTAAAGAATTTGTTTATTTCTGCCATTCTATCACATTTCTTAGTCTTTAGCATTACTTTCCTCAAAAATTTAAGGACATATTGTACTTACACAATATGCCCTCAATCACTCACAGTATTCCCTTTCTATTTTAAACAACAAGTAAATTCCTCGTTAAGAGGTTGGGTAAATTTCTTTACCCAATACCCTACCCAATCTGTACCCAAAATAGCACGATATTTTGCGAGATTTTACAGTAGTTTATAACACTTGTCAAAATAGCCAGAAACCGCTTAAATACGCTATTTAATTCGCTTTTTATCAGTCCTACGATTGATAAATTAATTGCCCATCTGTGCTGCAACTTCTGCTGCGAAGTCTTCATTTTTCTTTTCAAGTCCTTCACCTGTTTCGAAACGAATAAAGTTCTTAACAGTAATTGTTGTACCGTTAGCTTTTCCAACTTCTTCAAGGTATTTAGCAACAGATTGTTTTCCATCTTCTGCTTTTACATAAACCTGATCTAACAAGCAGATTTCTTTCATCTGTTTGTTGATACGTCCCATAACCATACCATTGATAACTTTTTCTGGTTTTTGTGATTCTTTAGGATCGTTCATAATCTGAGCAAGGATGATTTCTCTTTCATGTGCAATGTAATCAGCATCAACATCTGCCTGGCTTACATACTTTGCACTTAAAGCTGCAACCTGCATAGCTACATTCTTAAGGGCAGTTTTTATTTCGTCATTAACAACTGCTGTTTCAGCAACAACTAAAACACCAATTCTTCCGCCACCGTGGATATAAGATACTACTGTACCATTATTGATCAAAACTTTTTCAAATCTTCTGATGCTGAGTTTTTCTCCGATAACAGCAATTTTTTCTGTTAACGCTTCATTTACTGTTTTGCTTGCATCTTCATTCCAAGCCTCAGCCATAAATGCATCCATATCTGTGTTTTCTGTAGCTAATGCCTGATTAACAACTGCTTTTACGAATCCCTGGAATTCCGCATTTTTAGCAACGAAGTCAGTCTCTGAGTTAACTTCAACGATTGCTGCTACGTTATCGCCCTTAACATCAGCCATAACAAGACCTTCTGCTGCAATACGTCCTGCTTTTTTAACAGCTTTTGCTTCGCCGTTCTTTCTTAAGTATTCAATTGCTGCGTCCATATCGCCGTTTGATTCATTAAGAGCTTTTTTACAGTCCATCATACCTGCGCCTGTCATTTCTCTTAATTCTTTTACCATCTTTGCTGTAACTGCCATGATAATTTCCCTCCATCATTGTATATTGTTTCTTTCATAGAATAAAGTTTCTACTAAAAATGCTTCAACCCGTATCAGGCTGAAGCACTCATGTTTAAAATATTACGCTTCTTCAGCTGCTTCTACTGCTTCTTCTGCAACTTCTTCGTATACTTCTTCAGCTCCTGTTTCGCCTTGGTTAGCTTCGATTACCGCATCAGCCATCTTAGCAACGATTAACTTAACAGCTCTGATTGCATCATCATTACCTGGAATTACGTAATCTAATTCTTCCGGATCACAGTTAGTATCAGCAATACCAATCAACGGAATTCCTAATGTGTGTGCTTCTTGTACGCAAATCTTTTCTTTCTTAGGGTCAACTACAAAGATTGCATCCGGAGCTTTCTTCATATCTTTGATACCGCCTAAGTTCTTTTCAAGTTTTTCCCACTCTTTTTTAAGTGCGATAACTTCCTTCTTAGGTAATACATCAAATGTACCGTCTTCTGACATTCTCTCGATATCTTTTAAACGAGCAATTCTGCTTTGGATTGTCTTGAAGTTAGTGAGCATACCACCTAACCATCTTTCATTTACATAGTACATTCCACAACGTTCAGCTTCTGTCTTAACAGCATCCTGAGCTTGTTTCTTTGTACCAACAAAAAGAATTGTACCACCTTCAGCTGCGATATCAGAGATTGCCTTGTAAGCTTCGTCTACTTTACCAACTGATTTCTGTAAGTCGATGATGTAGATACCATTTCTCTCTGTGTAGATGTACTCAGCCATCTTAGGGTTCCATCTTCTTGTCTGATGTCCAAAGTGAACACCTGCTTCTAATAATTGTTTCATTGAAATAACGCTCATTTGTTTTTCCTCCATTTGGTTTTTACTTCCATATACTTCACGCCTTGCAACCCTTCCCCGCGTCTTAGGAAATCAGGCACCTGCAAGGATAACCATATATGTGTTTTTTTGCAACGTCAGTAGTATATCATATGCGCTGCCACGTTTGCAAGTATTTTCTTACCAATATCTGCGAATTGCTGTAATAGGCTGGGAAGCTCCCATATATACGCTGGCTTCTTTTACATTCTGTCCAAATGTCGGTGCATGAATGACTCTGTAATTGCCTATGTAAATTGCAACGTGTCCCGGATAACAGATGATATCTCCCGGAAGTGCTTCTTCCAGGCTTGCAATCCTTTTGCCGCCTACCGCCTGCGAAGAGGACACACGCGAAATGGGAATACCTACTGCCCGGTGCGCCGCCTGAGTGAGTCCTGAACAGTCAATACCACTATAGCTGGTTCCTCCCCATACATAAGGAACACCTATGTAACTTCTCGCCGCACTCACAATCGCATTACCTACACTTCGATCTCCTGTTCCCACATTTGTGCTTCCGCCAGAACTACTGCTTCCCGAACTACCGCTTCCTGAACTATTATTGCTTGAACTATTATTGCTTGAACTATTATTTCCTGAAGAGTTCTGATTATTTTTGGCTTTCTCTTCTTCTCTTCGTTTTCTCTCTTGTTCTTCCTTTCGTCTTCTCTCTTCTTCAGCCTTTCTAGCAGCTTCCTCCGCTGCCTTTCTCGCTGCTTCTGCAATCTGCGATTCTAAATCTTCAACTTCAGCCTGCTTTTGTGAAATCTTTTCCGAAAGTGTTGTCTTCTGTACTTGGAAATCTGCCTGTAATGTTTCCAGATTTTTCATCTCTTCTTCTAAATCTTCCTTAAGTCCTGCAATCTTTTTCTTTGTCTCAATATAGGTCTGAAGCCTGTCTGTCTCATAAGTGTGGATTGCCTGTACTGCCTCTACACGTTTTAATATATCTGCAATACTGCCTGATTCCAGGATTGAATGAAGCATATTATTATTCCCATTCTCATACATTGCAACAATACAACGTTTTACTTCCTCGTATTGCTGTTGTTCCTGCTCCTGAGCAACCTGCAAATCTTCTGTTGCCTGAAGAATTTCCTCTCCAGTCTCAACCATCCGAGCTTCTGTCTCATTCATTTTAGACATGATTTGCGTGAATTCCCGCTGAAGCGATTCAACCTGCTGCTGTGCCTCATTCTTCTGATTTTCCAATCCATTTACATCCGGTGCTGCAACTGCAGTTGAAGTAATCAGTAATGTTGTTGCCATTGTCAAAATCAGTGCTTTTCTAAATTTTATCATACGGCTCCCCTTTCTTTTTCCTGTGTAATAGATTATCCCCAAAAATTTTCTCATTATTATCTATGTTATCATATTATGAGTTACGATAAAAGCGGTTTTTATTTCATCAAATACTTACCAATATCTTCTAAACCATGGCGAACCGTATACATTGACCACACGTACCACATCGCCTTCCTGTGGTGCATGAATCATCTGTCCACCACCAAGATAGATTCCAACGTGTCCTACATAACACACAACGTCACCCGGAAGTGCTTCAGCCATACTGGCAATTCTCTTTCCGCCGCTCCCTTGTGAGCCTGAATAATGAGATAGGTTCACACCGATTACTTTATGTGCCAATAATACCAGACCGGAACAATCCACACCACTGGAACTGGCACCACCCCACACGTATGGAACGCCAAGATACTGGTATGCCGCATTCACAATCGCTTGTCCGCCACCAGTACCTGATGGCGGTACATAACCATTACTTACATTACCATTATGGTTGCTTTGAGCACTCTGCTGTCTTCTTTCTTCCTCGACCGCTGCCAAAGCATCCTGAATCTTAGCCTCAAAGTCTTCGATTTCATCCGTTTTATCGACAATCATTCTGTCCAGACTCTTTTTTTCGTCCGCATAATCTGCCTGCATGGCCTCCATTCTTTCCATATCTTCTTCCAGGCTCATCTTTAATTCAGCAACTTTTTGCTTTGTTTCTATATATGCTTGTAACTGTTCTTTCTCATATGTATGAATTGCCTGTACTGTTTCTGCTCTCTTTAGCATATCGGCAATACTTCCCGTTTCAAAAACAGATCTCATCAAAGCATTACTGCCATTCTCATACATCGCAATAATACATCTCTTCGCTGCTTCGTATTGTTCTTTTTCTTTTATCTCTGCTTGTTCCAAATCTTCTGTTGCTTCAATGACAGCCTTACCTGTCTCTACCATCTCTATCTCTAAATTATTAATCTTTTTTACAAGGCTGTCCAACTGATTTTCTAATTCCTGCATCTCCTGCTGTGCCACAGCTTTCCCATCTTTCAATTCATTTACCGAAGGTGCGGCAAATACGGAGGTTGCAATTGTAGAACTTACCAATAACGATACAATCAGTGTCTTTCTAATTATTTTCATAAGTCACCTAACCCAATCTCAATTTGTATAATACGTACTTAGAACTATTATACAAGAACGCACCTCTATTTGCAATATTTTTTAACATATTTGTAACAATTATGTTGTAATCTCATTGACATTATTCCACCGCACTATATCTTATTCCGTGAATCAATACAAACATAGACGAAGCAAGTGCTGCGCACACTACAGTGATAATACCCATCCGCATCGGATGCGCAAACATCCAGGTAAAACCATCAATTTCTGTGAGTATACAAGCTGTCACATTCATAAAAATATGAGCTAATATCGGTGCTTTCAATGAACCGAATTTTTCATAGAGATATGCTAGCATCAAACCAGAGATAAACCCATAAATCATCTGTACCACGTTTCCGTGATAAATTCCAAAGAATACAGCCGAAAACAGCATCGCACGCTTCATAGACGACTCCACCCTTTTCCTTCGGTAAATCAGTCCTCGAAACATCATTTCCTCCACAATCGGAATTATAATTCCCACACACAGTAACTGCATTGGAAATGGTGGGGAATATAAAATTGCTGTTGTCTGCTGATATGCCTCACTCTGTGCACCAATTTCGCTGAGAATCAGGATATTATTTAGTCCAATTGCCAGAGGGATACTAATTCCCGCCACTAAAAAATATTTTTTCCATGACACTTTCCAATCCATGGAAAATCCTATAGTCAACTCTTCTTTTCGGTCTTTTCGCATCATCCATACAAAGACTGGTAATGATGCCATCGAAACGATGGCAGTAATCTCCGTCATGTACTTAATCAAAACATCATTTGTCATTTGAATGGATTGATTCATCATATCTTCCATTGTAGTAACGTTATGCACTAATTCCGGTGTCTTAATACTCGCATAGATTGCAATAACCAGAACCTGTACTATAAATCCAACCACTTCCCGTACAATCAAGGGACTTAAATATCTCCAGAACATTTGTCCAAAAGCTCTTTTCTGCATATTTCTACTTCCTTTCTAATGGATTCCTCTTCCCCATAAAGCGAGCCCTGCACCATCTCCGGTTTACCGCCTCCGCGGCCTTGAAATCTCTCATTTAGTTTCTTTGCAAACATTCTTGTATCCATCTGCCTGCTTCCAATCACATACCGGTATCCGTCTGTATCATTTCCAGCAAATACTGCTCCAACTGTACTTCCCTTTTTCAGCAAGAGATTAACCAATTCACGTGACCCATTGCCGTCCAACTCCTCTTCAAACAGAACGAGCAGCTCTTCGCCCATCGGAAGCCTTTCCACCTTCGCCAAAAGCAGCTTCCCTTGTAATTCAGAGATCTGATTTTTCTTCGCTGTCAATTCCTCTTTTAATCGCTGAACCTCCTCGTAAATTTCATTTTCTTTTGCAGATAATAACATAGAAATATTTCTTACACTTTCTGACTTCTCCGTGTAATCCCTAAGTGCATCAAAGCCACATAACATCGAGATACGGACACCACCCTTATAATGTTGCATGTTGATCAGCTTGATCAAACCAATCTCTCCTGTCTTTTTTACGTGTGGTGCACAGCATGCGCAGGTGTCAACCCCCGGAATTCTAACAATTCTTACCTGACCTTCAATTTCAATCTTACTTCTATATTCAATTGCAAGGAGTTCCTCTCTGGAAGGATATAACACTTCAATGTGCAGGTTCTCCACTACTGCTTCATTTGCTTTGCGCTCAATCTCTCTCAACTGTTCTTTCGAAAGCACACCGTCAAAATCCATTGTCACGGCATCTTTTCCCATATGAAATCCCACATTGCTGTAACCAAACGTACTGTGAACAAGACCCGATACAATATGTTCTCCTGAATGATGCTGCATCTTCGCAAATCGTTCTTGCCAGTCAATTGTTCCTGTCACAGCTTTGCCAGTTTCTAGTTCCTGACATACCTTATGATAAATCACTCCGTCTTTTTCCTGCACATCCACAACACGGACACCATCTATCACACCCGTGTCAGCATATTGACCGCCGCCCTCAGGAAAAAAGGCAGTTCTATCAAGAACTACCTCATAAAAATCCCCTGTTTTACGACATGATTGTACATTTGCTTCAAATGATACCATATGGCTGTCCTCATAAAACAACTTCTGTATCATGTCTACATCCTTTCTGGTGCCTCAAATCCAAGCACATCTATACATTTCTCTAACACTTTTTTCGTAATACAAAGCAGAGCAATAAAGCCTTCACGTCTTACTTCATTTTCCTCTGACAAAATTTTTGTTTCATGATAAAAACGGTTAAATGCATTTGCCAAATCATAAATATATGCACAAATCTTATGTGGTGCAAGTTCTTCAAACGCATTTTCGATTACACTATTGAATTTCGATATCTCAAGCATTAATGCCTTCTCACTAGCCGACTCTGCTTTCTGTAATTCACAAATATCAACCGTTTTTCCCGTCTCTGCATATTTTGTCAGAATCGATTTAATACGTACAATCGTATATAAAATATACGGCCCTGTATTTCCTTCAAATGAGCTGAAACGTTCAATATCAAACACATAATCTTTCGCTGCCTGATTTGACAAATCACCATATTTCAATGCTGATAATCCTACCTGCCGCGCTGTCCTTCTTGCTTCTTCATCTATAATCGTACGATTCTGAGCAATCTTCTGGTACATTTCTTCATTAATATCATTGATCAAATGTTCCAGACGCATGACCCCACCGTCCCTTGTCTTAAACGGCTTGCCGTCTTTTCCATTCATCGTTCCAAAACCAATAAACTTCAATTCTGTATTTTCATTGATAATCTTTGTCTTTTTCGCACAACGAAATACCTGAATAAAATGAAGTTCCTGCCGCTTGTCCACAACATAAACTACTTCATCAGGCTGATACAGCTTTTCTCGTTCAATCAAAGTTGCAAGGTCTGTCGTATCATAAAGCGCTGCTCCGTCTGACTTCAGAATCATACATGGCGGAATCTCTTTTGTATCTGTCTCTTCTTTGACATCGACAACTAATGCTCCCTGGTCAACGTAAGCATAGCCTTCTTTTTTCATATATTCAACCATATCCGGGATATAGGCTTGCGCATCCGCTTCACCCTTCCACAAATCAAAAGTTACATTCAACGCGCCATAATTTTTCTTCAAATCCGCAACCGAAACATTCATAATGTGTTTCCAGATTGCTGTGTAGCCTCTATGCCCATTCTGTAAAAGGAATGTGGCCTGCAATGCTTCTTCCTTATAATCTTCATGCTCTTTTGCATAAGCACTTGCTGTCGGATAAATTTCTTCCAATTCACTAATTGTAAATGGTGATTCTTCCGGATATCCACCTTCAAAACTTTCATCAAAGTATGCTAAATCCGGCTTTCTTTTCTTTAATTCTGTAATGACAAGACCCATCTGATATCCCCAGTCACCGAGATGTACATCGCCAATCATCTTATGTCCCACAAAATTTCCAAGACGCTTCACACACTCACCGATTACCGCTGAGCGTAAATGTCCTACATGAAGTGGTTTTGCAACATTAGCACCACCATAATCTACGATAATTGTCTTTGGATTCTTTGGCTCTTCTACACCTAATTTTTCTTCTTTTGTCATATCTCTGAGATAAGACAAAAGAAACTCCGTATCTAATACAATATTAATAAATCCCGGATTCACTGCTTCAATGCTTTCAATACATGCACAATCCTGCAGCTGCGCAACAACATCATTTGCAATCATAATAGGTGCTTTTTTGTAAGCTTTCGCAGCGGCCATAGCTCCGTTGCACTGATACTCGCACAAATCCGGTCTGTTAGAAAGTGTTACTTTGGCATACTTCTTCTCATATCCTGCTTTTTCAAAAGCAGCTTCTAATTCTAACGTTAATAAATCTGCTAGTCTTTTCATCTTTTCCTCCTGAAAATCTTTTCCTATCCTTTTATTTTATCATATGGTCATCCTGCCAACAACTATTTCAATTAAAATATTACCTGAATCAAAAACATATAAAGTACCGTGCCTGCACCAATACTGAGCAGATTGTTTTTCCTCCATACATGCAGAATCACTACTGTGAGAACCGAGATCAACT
This sequence comes from uncultured Clostridia bacterium, assembly GCA_937896665.1. Lineage (GTDB taxonomy): Bacteria > Bacillota > Clostridia > Lachnospirales > Lachnospiraceae > Faecalimonas. Next base: position 7,357 of record CALBNS010000056.1, on the reverse strand, counting down.
CAGGCACTCCATAAGGTGCCTGGAGTACCGTGGTGTCCTTCAGGCAATAAATTACCAACATACCAATAATCGACGGAGTCAGTACTTTTCCCAGATACCGCATACTTCCCGGTATCTCCCTTCCTTTCGGGAACAGGAGAAACGGAATCACACGCGTCATAAATGTCGTCACTGCAACCACCAATATGATTAAAAAAGATAAACCTGCACTAATCGGCATACCTATCCACCTCCAGTCTCTTGCGTCCCATGAACAATACCAGAATAATCAGAAACATAGCCGGCAGCACAAAACTGTCTGCTCCAAACAAAGTCAGACAGACGACTGCTCCCACTACGCCTATCATCTCCGGAATCCGGTTTTTCTTTTCCATCCATTGTTCGATAAAGATTACGATAAACAGAGCTGTCATCGCGAAATCAATTCCTTCCGAATTAATCGGAAGGAGATTTCCTGCCATTGCACCAATTGCAGACCCAAGTATCCAATAAGAATGGTCCAAAAGTGTAATTACAAGCAAAAACTTTCCTTCATCAACATCTTCCGGGATATTCGTTGTACAAAGCAGTGAATACGTCTCATCCGTAAGCCCGAAAATCATGTACCATCTCGATTTCCCAAATTTATTAAATTTTTCCAATAAAGATATTCCATAAAAAACATGTCTCACGTTAACCATAAATGTTAAAAATATGACATGCACAAAAGAAATACCTGGCACAAAAAAATTCACCGCCAGGTACTGTACAGAGCCTGCATATACCAGCAAGCTCATTAATATTGCCCACAAAACGGAATATCCCTTTTCTGCATACATCACTCCAAATGCTGTTCCGATAAATAAATATCCGGTCAGTACCGGTATCGTATACGGAAATGCTTTTCGAAAAGCCTTCTTATACTGTGACATCGCGTTTCCTCTGTTCTTATACTCTTCTTATGTACTTTCTCACACAGAACAGAACGTTCTGGAAAGACTTCTTTCTTGAAAATATAACAAAGATTTCTAAAAGAGCTCTTTTTTATCATATAAAAATACACACCTAGGCGGATTCGAACCGCCGCACCCGCCTCCGGAGGGCGGTGCTCTATCCCCTGAGCTATAGGTGTATAAATAGCTTTTAATTCAAAAGCTTCTGTTATATTATCATATATTTTTTTAAAAGTAAAGAAATTCGTGTTGCTTTTTATTTTGGAATCTTATATAATCATTGTTACCATAATATGTAGCAAATCTATTATTCATGATAGGGTTCTTTCACTTATCTTTTTTAGATGCACCACACTAGAAAGGAGTTTTTAATGAATTATCAGCAATTTGTGAGTGCAGTAGAAGTCAAAATCAAACAACAACTCGGAAGCAATATATCAGTTTGCGTCCATACCACACTAAAAAATAACGGGAGACAACGCATAGGCATCACCGTATCAGAACAAGGAATTAATATTTCCCCTACTATTTATCTGGAAGAATACTATGAAGAATTTCTGAAAAATACCCCATTAGAAGATATCGCAAAAAATATTCTCGAATTATACAAAGAATTAAAATATGAACATTCATGGGACATAGCACCCCTGCAGAGTTATCACTCTGTCAAGGATAGAATTTTTCACAAACTTATCCACGCGAGCGAGAATGAGGCCTACCTTCAAACTGTCCCTCATGTACTTTACCTTGATTTTGCAATCGTTTTTGGGATTTTGTACGAAATGACCGAAACCGGAACAGCCACGATACCAATTACGAACACACTTTTAAATCTTTGGGGAGTAACTACAGAAACTATAAGTGAACAAGCACATCAAAACACGCCACATCTAATGCCTTTTGATTTCAAACCCATGCGCACAGTCATTAATGAATTGTTAGGAAATGACAGTTTTTCAGATTATGCAGAAGAAGATTGTATGTATATCCTTACAAATCAATCACAAAACTTCGGTGCTGCATGTATTCTTTACCCAGACGTATTATCTAATATTGCAAGGAAACTGAAAGAAAATTATTACGTCCTTCCAAGCAGCATCCATGAAGTGATTATCGTACCCGAAAGCCAAAGTCCCTGCCGGACTGATTTGGACTGTATGATTAGAGACATTAACGAAACGCAGGTATCCCCTGAGGAAGTTTTGTCTAATCGTGCTTACTATTTCAGCCAACAAGAAAATCGGTTATTATTGTAAAAACATCTTTTTAATATAGAACCAAAAATGGTTTTAAGCGTGTATGCTTAAAACCATTTTAATTAAATATTGTACTTTTATAACTCTTATACACGTGAAAGATATTCGCCTGTACGCGTGTCAATCTTAAGCACATCACCTTGCTCTACAAATAATGGTACATATACAACTGCACCTGTCTCTACTGTAGCAGGTTTTGTAGCACCTTGTGCTGTATCACCTTTGAAACCTGGTTCTGTATCCGTGATTGCAAGTTCAACAAACAATGGTGGCTCTACCGCAAATACATTGCCTTTGTGTGAGCAAATCTTAACCATCTCATTTTCCTTTACAAACTTAAGCGAATCACCGATTGCGTCTTCATTCAATGCAATCTGGTCATATGTTTCTACATCCATGAAGTGATATAATTCACCATCAGAATATAAGTACTGCATATCTTTTCTTTCAATGTGAGCTTTTGGGAATTTTTCTGTAGGTCTGAAAGTCTTTTCCACAACTCCCCCACTGATGATATTTTTTAACTTTGTTCTAACGAACGCTGCTCCTTTACCTGGTTTTACATGTTGGAATTCTAAAATCTGGTAAATATTGCCTTCAATTTCGAGTGTTACGCCATTTTTAAAATCGCCTGCTGAAATCATTTGTTATCCTCCTTATATTACTCACAAAACAGTGCTTTATGAGCTATCCTCTCCTTAAGCATAAATATTTCTTCTTTCACTTCTTATGATTTTACAATAAATCATATGATTTTTCAACCTTTTTTTTATTACGTGGTTCGATTTGTCCAACAATTTTACTTTATCATGTTTTCCACATTTCTAACCCTTTTCCATAAATTTACCAAAAAATCAGTTATTCACTTTATTTTTCAGGTAGTTTTCAAGCACCTCATGATATAATTTTTCATAATTGTACCCAGTCGCGGAAATTCTGTTCTGTAAATATTTCAGGATACGCTTCTAAGGCCTCCCGGTGGCAGGGCTTATGGAAACAATATAAAAAAACGAGAGGTCTTAAACCTCTCGTTTTCTTTTCTTATGAACGACCCTCTCGCCTCTTACGCACAAATTCTGCAACTACCGCTGCACATGCTGCCATGAGAACCGCAACTGGTAATACTGTCACTGTATCTCCTGTTTTAACCGGTTTTTCCTGATTCTTATCTTTATTTGAATCAGATGGTTTTTGTTCTGGTTTCTTTTGTTCATCCACTTTTACCAGCTTATCAAACGCATTTTTCAACGCTGTGCTTGCTGCATCTACTTCTTCCTGAGTTGCATCCTCATCTGCCAGCACTTTTTTTGCTGTATCCATTGCTTCTTGGTAGCCTTTCCAGCTATCTGCTGTATAATCTTTCTCTTTCAGTTCGCTGTATTTATCTACCAATTCTTGTAAACCTGATTTGTCAGCTTTGTCCGGTTCTACTGGAATATCTTTTTCTGTTACTTTAATTGTAACTTTCCCGCTCACGCCATTTTCGGCTGTTGCAATAACTTCTGCTGTTCCTTTTGCTTTCGCTGTTACTTTTCCAGTGTTATCCACAGAAAGTACCTCTTCATCTGATACAGACCATGTTACTTCTTTATTTGTTGCATTATCTGGTGTTACGATCGCTGTTGCCTGTGCTGCCTCGCCAACTTCCAACTCTTTCTTGTCAGCTGTCACTGCTACACTCTCTACTGATACGCTCGGCTCTTCTCCTCCATCAAATACTGTGACAAATTTTGCATCCGCCCAGTCAGCGTGGTCGTTGCTATCACTTGCTCCCATCAATGCCTGCAAATGAAGTTCTTTCGCTCCCTCTGGAATCGTAACTTTAACATGTTGCATAATATCTTCTGGAACCATCTCTTTTGTTGAAGTAAATACTTCCTGCTCATCTATAAACACTTTAAATGTTACTGAGCCAGGTTTTCCAAGCTGTGCTGCGTCTACCCCCACGTACGTTTCAAACTCTTTATAACCTTTGTTTTCCAAGTCGTAGTAAATATTTGCAGTAGCATGAGACCATACACCTTTTTCAAATGTACGAATATTCTGTTCTTCATCTTCTACCAGTCTAATTGGATTTCCTTCATAAGTCTTATCCATTCCAAACGGTTTATTGCCCCAACCATTTGTCGAATTATTCTTATGCTCTAAATCAGAGAGATAGATAACACTCTTTCCTTCTAACTTAAATGTATAAGTCTTTTTCTCTTTCTTGTCCGGAGAAGTCATTTCAATTACAATTGTATTGTCTCCTTCTACAAGTTTAACCTTCTTTAGATCTTTTTGTTCTTTCCCATTGACAGTTACTTTTACCGTCGCATCTTTTTCTTCGGCTGTCACATCTACTGTTGTTGCAGAAGAAGTTGCGATTCCAGTATATTCTGTCGTTGTTATTTCAAACTTCTTATCTAATTTTACATTGTCACTGAATATAACACTTTCCAGATTTGCATTTGTCGGATCCGGAACTTTAATATTTACTGCGTAACGTGTTGGCTCTGCACTCGTTTCTGGTGTCACGATAATATTCACCATATTGCTGCCCGGCTGCAAAGTTACTTTGTTTTCTTTTACAACTTTACCATCGAATGACATTGCTACTTTTGCAGATGCGTTTGCTACTGCTTCTAATGCAACTTCTTTTGCTTTGTTCGCATCAACTCTGTATTCGTATACATCGTCTTTTAATGCAACTGTTTGCCCGTCTACTTTCAGAGAAGTCAATTGTGCATTATCATCTCCATCACGGAAAATAGTGAAACGATAATATTTCTTTGTAACACCATCTTCTGCAGTTACTCTCACTTCAATCAAGTTACGTCCACTTGTGAGTGTCAATTCCCCTTTGTTACCTTGTACCACTTTATCATTGAATACAGTCTCAACTTTTGCATTTTTGTCTTCTGCCGCAAATTCCACATTGAGTTCTTTCTCTTCTGTTGTTGCCATTGTAAGATATGTCAATGTATTTTTGTCGAATTCAAATCCTTTTGTAAGTCCTGTAATGTCTGCTTTAGCTAACCGTGCATTTGCAGATTTTGCGTTTCCTGCATCCAGTCCTTCTCCTGTCACTTTCACTGCCTGAGATGACCATACGATATCTCCAGATACTCCACTATCTCTTACCGGAACAACAACTGCTTTGACATATTTATTCTTCATATCCGGAGTTGCAGTCAATGTATCACCTGTATTTGCTTCCAAAACAGAATAGAATCCGTTTTCTTCACTGGAAACTGCCCATTTCACAATCTTATCCGATCCTTCGCCCAATTTGTAAGAAGCTGTCAATTTGTTTTCTGCTTCTGTGTAAGCTACAGATACCTCAGATACAGATGGAAGGTTATCTGATACTGACTGAGTCAAGGCAACAGGCTTATTATTTACTTTCAAGTCTGTGAATACATACTCTGTATTTCCATTTCCCATAGCTCCGAATGCGACATACAACTGGCCATTGCTGTCTGGCATAAATGTTGTGTTGGTAACTTCATTGCCAAAATCTTTCCATGTCTGACCATCTGTACTGTAAGCAGATTTTACTTTATTTCCATCTCTTGTCAATTTGAAATAAAGACTCTCAGACGACTGTTCGTCAATACCGCCTAACTGCTCATTGCCATTTGAAACATTTCCATTCATCTCATTGACCATTCCGAGTTGTTCTAAAGTACCTGCACGATGTTTTCTCTGAATCGCCACATAGTTGTCTCCATCTTTTCCAAGATAAAGCCCTACGTCTTCCCATTCAACTTCAGTTTTCCCTTCAATCTTAAGAGATACCTCTGTTGTATTGCTGTCTACCGGAACTTTGAACCAGTTTGCCGGTGTCTGTGTGTTAAATGTTCCTCCCGGAGTTGATTTTACATGAATTCTATTTTCACCTTCTACATTCCAACGTTCTTTATTCTCTCCTTGAATTTCGATTCCCTCTGCAAGCGCCACTTCTCCCACTTGGATAGAAAGTAATTTTCTTGCTTCTAAGCCATTCTTTGTCTTCGCAACGACTTCCACCGCACCGCTTTTTTCTGCTGTCAAAAGTCCTGAAGTTTCATCAATTGTTGCTTTATCTGTTGCTTGCCCTGTTGTCGGATCAACAACTGACCATGTTACAGCTTTATCCGCTCCGTCTTCCGCTGTCACCTCTGCTGTATATTGCAATGTTTGATCTGTCAATTTTTCTCGATTTGTCGTAATCTTAATCTCAGTCGACTGAATCGTTGCTTCCCCTTCTACTGTATATGCAATTGGCGCCGCCTCAAATTTTCTTCCTCCTGCGACTGCATATGCCGTTACATCTGCTGTTCCACTTCCCACTGCTGTCACAACACCTGATGCAGATACTTTTACTACTTTATCATTAGATGATTTGTAGAAAATCGTTCCCACTTTATTCAGTTTGCTATCTACTCCCACTTTTGCAACGTCATTTTTCACTGTCACTTGATTTTTGCCTGTACTTACGAGCTCAACACCTACATTTAAACCTCCGTCATATGTATTACCCTCGATTGTAACGTTTTTGCAACCTTCAAAACGATAAGCTTTTGCACCAAGCTCCGTTCCATCTGCTGTCACAGTGATACTTGAAGATTCTCCTGGTGCAAGACTTGTTTTATCCGCTTTCGCACTTACTGTCACACCTGGATTTTGACGATACACTTTGTTATTTTTAAACGTCAGATTTTCCACACATTTTGCATTCAATACATTTTGACTCTGTGTCATGAAAAATGTATTATCTTCAATTTGCATATTTTTATGGATCGTTCCATCTACATTTCTATTTGTCGGCTGCACAAAGATTCCGGCCGCTCCTGCCGTAAGTGGATTTACAATAAATGTATTTCCTTTGATCGTTACATCTGTCGTACGTCCTGATTCATACCATCCCTGTGCATCATTGGAAATATAAATCGCAGCCATCCCCATGTTGTCAAACATATTATCAGTAATCTCTACTTTTCCCCTTGTTGTGCAAAGTACACCACGAGTCGGGGTTTCTTTAAAAATATTATCATGAATCTTCACATTCGGTGTGTATGTAATGTTTTCTACTGCATGTTGATTAACCTGTACTTCTTCCGGAATCGCCTTGTCAAATGTAAGCTTAATCTTGTTTGTGTCAAGTAAACGTTGGCAACTTTTTCTTTGTTTTTCTCTCAAATGTTT
>CALBNS010000055.1 GCA_937896665.1 uncultured Clostridia bacterium | reverse complement strand
CCACTTTGATCTAGCATCGGCGCAAGTTCATTGAGATCCGCAGCTACAACATTTAAATCTGACAACTTTAAAATAGCATTTAATAATGCCTGAAAGCTTATGCCTCCAACTTCAGGAGTCCCAGTCCCCGGAAAAACAGAAGTGTCAAGACAATCTAAATCTATCGTAACATATACTGGTATATTCTTTTCTTTCAATTGTTTGACTAATTCTTCTAAACCATCGAATCCAAACAAATGAAGGTCTGTATGTTCCTTTGCAAATTCAAATTCCGTCTTTTCCCCACTTCTAATACAAAATTGATGAATCCGTCCATCTCCCACCAAATCATGACACCTTTTCATAACACAGGCATGACTTAATGTTGCCCCAAGATAATCATCTCTCAAATCTGCATGTGCATCAAAATGAATAATGTGCAAGTCCGGATATTTTTGATACACAGCTCGAACACTTCCCAATGTTACAAGATGCTCGCCTCCTAAGAGAAGAGGAAATTTGTTATCTTTAAGAATTTCAGTTGCTTTATTTTCTATATCAATTAAAGCAGTTTCTGTAGACCCAAAGCAAAGTTCCAAATCTCCACCATCAAATACAAAGGTATCCTCTAAATCTGCATCTTGATAGGGACTATATGTTTCAATCCCAAAACTTTCATGTCGGATTGCAGATGGACCAAATCTGGCACCTGGCCGGAAACTTGTTGTCGAATCAAACGGTGCTCCGAATAGTACAATTTTTGCTTCTTTGTATTCAGAATCACATCCAATAAATGTTTCTATATTCTTTTTCATTCCTCAACCTCCTCTAACATCCCTTCTAAATAAGCCGGTAGGTAAAAGGAACCCTCATGAAGTTTGGGCGTGTAATATTTTGTTTGCAAATGAAGTGCTTTCCATTTTTCCGCATCGAAGTCGATAATTGGATGATACTTTTTACTCGCGAACCCAAATAGCCAATATCCTGCAGCATAGGTAGGAATATGTGCCTGATAAACACGACTGATTGGAAATGTATTTACAATCCGCTTATGACTCCTCTGCATGGCCTCAGCATCATGCTTGTAAAACGGACTCCCTTGCTGATTAACCATAATCCCATCTTCCCGAAGTGCATTAAAACATATTCCATAAAATTCTCTGGTAAAAAAACATTCTGAAGGCCCATGTGGATCATTGGAATCCACAATAATCAAGTCGTATTCTTCTTTGCAACGTCGAATAAATCGAAGTGCATTATCAAAATAAATATGAACGCGATCATCGTTCAGTTTACTTGCATTTTCCGGCAGATATTTTCTGCATGCGTCAATCACTTCTCCGTCCATTTCAACCAAATCAATGCGTTCCACTGTTGCATACCTGGTCAACTCTTTTACAACACCACCATCTCCAGCGCCAATCACCAAAATATCCTTTGCATTTCTATGAACAGCCATTGGGATATGCGTGATCATTTCATCATAAATAAATTCATCCCGTTCAGTCAGCATTACATTCCCATCTAGCGAAAGGACTCTTCCAAATTCATATGTATCAAAAATATCTATCTGCTGATATTCTGTCTTCTTAGAAAATAAATGTTTATTCACCCTAAGGCTATGTTTCACATCTTCTGTATGACGTTCACTAAACCACAACTCCACTACACTCTTCCTCCTTGTCAATTACATTAATATGTTCGATTAATAAATCTTCCGGCCCCGTCATGGAGCATCCTTTTTCCTTTGCAAATGCAATGTAATCTAATATATTGTCGTTAATACGCTCACCGGGTGAGAGAATTGGTATCCCTGGTGGATAGCACATAACAAATTCTGTGCATATCATTCCACTGCTTTCCTTTAATAACACACTTTTTTTCTTCGAATAGAATGCTTCCTGAGGACTAATCACCACCTCAGGTTCAATATATTCTTGGCTAAGTAAACCATTTGGACTTTTTTGATATCTCCGTCTAATTTCTGCAAGGGCACTGACAAGACGTTCTAATTCTTGGACTCTATCTCCGATAGAGAGATATGCAAGGATATTTCCAATATCACCAAACTCAATTTGTATGTCATATTCATCGCGCAAAATGTCATATACTTCAATTCCTGCAAGTCCAATATCTCTTGTATGTATGCTAAGCTTTGTAGAGTCGAAATCAAAAACAGAATTTCCATTTATAACTTCTTTTCCGAAAGCATAATACCCTCCAATTTCGTTAATTTCTTTTCTTGCGTACTCTGCCATCTCCACTACTTTTCGAAAAGCTTCCTTTCCACGCAGTACCAAATTGCGTCGACTAATGTCAAGACTAGACATCAAAAGATAACTGCCTGATGTCGTTTGCGTCAGATTAATAATCTGTCTCACATAGTCAGAATTCATGCATTCGCCACATAAAAGAATACTGGACTGTGTTAAACTCCCACCACTTTTATGCATAGAAACAGCACTCATATCACATCCTGCTTCCATAGCTGAAACAGGCATACTTTCCCCAAAATAGAAATGAGTCCCATGGGCTTCATCTGCAAGACATAGCATTCCTGCATCGTGTGCCATTTTAACTATGGCACGTAAATCACTACATATTCCATAGTAAGTTGGATTGTTTACCAAGATTGCAACTGCTTCTGGGTGTGAAGAAATCGCACGTTTTACTTGCTCTCTACTCATACCAAGGGATATTCCGAGATGCTGATCCACTTCCGGATTTACATACACGGGAACCGCACCACAAAGAACCAACGCATTAATCACACTCCTATGTACATTTCTTGGAAGAATAATCTTATCTCCTCGTTTACAGCATGAAAGAATCATACTCTGAACAGAACTTGTCGTCCCTCCAACCATCAGAAATGCATGTGCCGCACCAAAAGCATCTGCCGCTAATAATTCCGCTTCTCGAATCACAGATACCGGATGGCAAAGATTATCCAATGGCTTCATACTGTTAACGTCAATACCGACACATTTTTCGCCAAGAAAATCTACTAATTCCGGATTTCCTCGCCCATGTTTATGGCCTGGTACATCAAATGGAACAACTCTCATTTCTCTAAATTTTTTAAGCGCTTCATAAATAGGCGCACTATTATGTACCTCTCTATTTCGCATATTATCCTCCTTCTCAAAAAAAAACGCAAGTTGTAAATACACAACTTGCGTTAAATATCCAAATATTCGTTAACTGAACACATCTGGAATCTTACATAGTTCAATAAAATGAAACCACCCTTCCAAATGATAGAATATCATCATATTCGGCATACAGAGTCTATACAGCAAAATACTTTTACTACTCTTATTGACCATTTCACAAGTTTGCGTAAATACGCATTTCCGTTATAAAGTAACCAACTTATAAAACTGAGCTTTTAACTCAATCAATAAGGCGGCAAGCCGCCAATCGGCAGTGGACCCGGCTGTCCGT
>CALBNS010000054.1 GCA_937896665.1 uncultured Clostridia bacterium | reverse complement strand
CATTTTCTTTGACAGCATATTGCTTGCCGCCCTGTCCGGGCTGCTCTGTCATACGATATGGACGATACACCCGGCGTTCTGCCTGCTGATCGGCATTGCCGTATTCCTGCTGTTGTTTTGGTTGCAGCATACGGGCGTCGGCTTCTGGACGATTGGCGGCATGATGTCCCTGCTATGGTCGGCGGCCTTTGGTGTGCTGGCATATTTCCTATCAGAGCATGATCCGATATGGGGCTGGGTGGTGTTCGGTCTTGCTGCTGTCATTATGGGCAGCCTACATTTCAAGGCGAGGGACAGCTATATATAATCAACGAAAGGAATATAAGACTATGACAACCGCAAATGTAAAAGTGATTCTCCCTTATGACATAGACAAAGTTTGGGAAATGGTTTTGGATATTGAAAGCTATGGCAACTGGCGAAGCGATTTGAGCAGAACGGAACGGATAGACGAAACACGGTTTATTGAGTATACCAAAGACGGCTATCCTACCACCTTTACCGTTACCAAAATAGAGCCGAAGAAACGCTGGGAATTTGATATGGATAACGGCAATATGAAAGGACATTGGATCGGCGTTTTTACATCCAAAGGCAACGAAACGGAAGTGGATTTCACGGAGTATGTGACTGCCAAAAAATTCATTATGAAGCCGTTTGTAAAGGCGTTTTTGAAAAAGCAGCAGAAACAGTTTGTTGCAGATTTGAGTAAGGCACTTCAATATGAAAGCTATTAAAACTGTGTGATAAATAAGCATAGAGAATTTCAGGAGAAAGTAAAAGATGGTACTTTTGGTTGTTGATACACAAACCTTGATAACGAATAGTCAATTATATCGATTTGAGTTATTAGTGGATAGCATTAAAAAACTGATAGGTCAAGCCCGGAATAATAAAATCGAAGTGATCTATGTCAGACATGATGATGGTGTCGGATCTGAACTGACGAAGGGCGCAAGTGGCTTTGATATATTTGTGGGATTTAACCCCCAAGAAAATGATCGTATTTTTGACAAGACAGTAAACAGTTCTTTTTGCGGAACAGGGTTGCTGGAATACTTGAAAGAGAAAAAAGAAAATGAGGTTATGATTGTTGGCTTACAAACGGATTATTGTATTGATGCTACGATTAAAAGTGGATTTGAACACGGTTTTAAGATGATTGTACCGGCTGGTTCAAATAGCACCTTCGACAACGATTTCATGACCGCAGAAAAGACATATAAGTATTATAACGACTTTATTTGGGCTGGAAGATATGCGGAATGCATTTCCCTTGAACGGGCAATGGAATTGCTGCGTTCGTGATGCACAGTAGAGAATACTACAGTTTGACGAGGTACATATCATATGAAAAGAGAAAGACCAATCACAACATTATTTATGCTGATGTCATTGGACGGCAAGATCAGCACGGGCGCGACGGACGCGCTGGATTTTGACAAGGATTTCCCCAATATCGTCGGCTTAAAAGAGGGCTTGCAGCAGTATTACGATATTGAGCAGACTACCGATCTATGGGCATTGAACTCCGGCAGGGTGCAAGAGAAAATGGGCGTCAATACAAAAGCCTTTCCTGCCAAGTCCCCGGTGTCCTTTGTGCTGAACGACAATCACCACTTGACGGAACATGGGGTAAGATACTTCTGTGCGCGTTCTGTCCGCTTTGTGCTGGTAACGACGAATAAGGATCATCCGGCGTTTATGGTGGACGAGCCGAATTTATCAATTATCTGCCAAGATCACTTTGATCCTGCGGATATGCTGCGACAGCTAAAGGTGCAGTATGGATGTGACCGGCTCACCATCCAGACGGGCGGCACATTAAACGGCTTGCTTTTGCGGAACAAATTATCATTTGACAATTCATGGGATATACGTTAGAATAACATTTGAAAAACATAGACAGTTTTTCTAAAATATTATTTTGTTGCTAAAAAAGCTTCTGGTAAGAGCCAGGAGTTTTTTACTTTATAGGAAAGACCGCCTATGGAGCTTCCATGAATTGAAAAGAGCCCGCCGGAAGGCGGGCATAACAAATAGATGATATTGGTTTTAGAAGATATAGAAGCCTTCTTTACCAAAATCATCATCAAGTTCATCGTCATTTAAGAAATAATCCATATCCAGAACTTCATCTTCGCTCATGTGGCGAACCTCATGATTGAGGGGGAGGGGAGTTGAATAGGCGAATCCTATTTTTTATTACGAATAATGTGGAATCATCTATAAAGAGGAGCAAAGAAGGGGTTAATTTCTATAGAACAAATTTTGATAGTTGAAGATGATAAAGGACTTAATCAAGGATTATGTAAGGCATTAAAAATCGCGAACCGAAAATGTATATCATAGCTTATTAAAAGAGATTGATGACACTATGAATATTTGATTTTGTGGTAGACATCTCGTGTCTGGTTGCGAAAATCATGATAGTTCTCGCTTTATGTCGTGGATTTTCGCACATACATGGAATACTCTGTCAGTAGAAAGGAGGATGTAAGATGGAACAAATTAAAATAGGAGTTCTATTAAGAGAACTTAGAAAAGAAAAAGGGATTACCCAGGAACAGCTGGCAGAAAAATTTAATGTTTCTAATCGTACGATTTCTCGATGGGAGACAGGAAATAGCCTTCCAGATCTGGGAACGCTTGTTGGACTGGCGGATTTTTATGATGTTGATATCAAGGAAATTATTGATGGAGAAAGGAAAAGCGAGAATATGGACAATGAATTAAAAGAAACCCTAAATAAAGTAGCAGATTATAGTGATATGGAAAAAAATAAAATTTCACAAACTGCAAATGTTGCATTTGGATTAACACTTATAGTGTGTATTATTTCGATTTTTAGTCAGTTATTTGTTGCTAGAGACATCTCTAAGATAGCCGGTGAGATAATTGTTTTGATTATAGGCGTGATTGCATATCTAAAAATGTTAGTAAAAAACGGTTTTTGGAAGAACCCAAAGATGAGTACCAAAAGAAAAAAGTCCCTTATAAGTGGCGGCTGTGGAGCAGTATTTTCTATTATACTCTTTGTGTTTATATATCAGGATAATATTGAATTAACAACATCAATTTTGATTGTAGTTCTTCTTTTGGTAGTAGCTGCGCTGGTTGGCGGCTGCATATTCGCTCATATGCGAAAAAGTGGAACTGATGAGTAGAGATTATGAATATCTGAATGAGACTGGTAAATTATTATCTTTAAGAAAATGAGTTAAGGAGATATTGGATATGGGAACGTTCATAGGTTATTGGAAGAATATATTTAATTATAAGGGGAAATCCAGTAAAAAAGATTTACTGATTGTTATTATTGCAAAAATCATTATTGCCATACTGTTGGGGGCTTTGGGAGGAGTGTTATCAGAAGTTTTTTCTAATAAGTTGTTTATTAGACTTCCAAATGTATATTCTGTGATGTCAGTATTGCCAACAATAGCGATGTTGAACAGAGTTGTAAATTCTTATAAAACTTGATGAAAGTTCGGCTGGAAATGCTTCGAGAGGTTAACAATTTGTCTGATACATATGAGTACGACAAGTTGTTGATTAATACAAGTAGAAAGTATTTTGAAGAAGGAGACCAGACGACTGTTTTAGCCTATGATGAAGAAGATGTGGTAGGGTGCGCCAGCTTGTCTTATATTTGGATTACGCCTACATTTTCTCATCCGATAGGCAATAGAGCACATTTGATGAATGTTTATACAAGAGCAGACCATAGGCGAATGGGCATTTCAAAGAAGATGGTTGAGATACTTATTGATGAGGCAAGAGAAATGGGCGCAACAGAAATTAGTCTAGATGCAACAGAAATGGAAAGCCCTTTATATGAAGCACTTGGCTTTACTGCATCAGATACGAGTATGGTCATGGAACTTAAATAACTACGATTATGCGGATTTAGGAAGGTATAGTATGGCTTCGAGTAAAGAATATTTAGATTTTATTATTGAGCAATTATCCGAGTTAGAGGAAATTACATATAAGGCAATGATGGGAGAATACATCATTTATTATCGCGGTAAAATTATTGGTGGAATCTACGACGACAGATTTCTTGTTAAGCCAGTAAAGTCTGCAATAGAATATATGCCAAATGCAGAATATGAATTGCCATACGAAGGAGCAAAGGAAATGCTGTTGGTTGATGATGTAGATAATAAAGCGTTTTTAGCCGACTTGCTTAATGCAATGTATGAAGAATTACCCGTATCAAAAGTAAGGAAAAGGAAGTAACAAAATCCAAGTTTGAATGGAGTGAATAATAATGAAACGAATATTATTGGTCGAAGATGACCTAAGTTTAATAAATGGATTGTCCTTTGCAATTAAAAAGCAAGGATATGAGCTTGACATTGCCC
>CALBNS010000053.1 GCA_937896665.1 uncultured Clostridia bacterium | reverse complement strand
TTTTTATTTATGTCAAACACCCGTTAAAGGTGTTTTAACCTTATAGTTATTGGATTAGTCCATCTTCAAACTTAGTTTTCGGACAGTCTCCCCCAAAATCGGGCCTCGGTTAACCACTTGGGACCACTAAAAATTGGTTGAAAACGGCTCTCGTTTTGCTAAATTTGGTCAAACTATATCAGCCCGTTTAGATATAGTAAAACCCCGGAAAACCTTGATTTTCCGGGGTTTTTGAACCATTTTGATACTGTTTAACAGCAGATTATCTCTTTGAGAATATCATAATGCCTATTTTAAGGCATTTGAAGGGTGTTTTGTTGCCTACGTGTGTCGTACCTACTGCGGCTCAGGACTGTGAGGCGACACTGGTGACGAGGCATCCTTATTTATTGCTCCATTAATGCCTAAAAGCTAGTCTACATTTATGCCACTGCCTCATCGTCTGCTTCATATATCATCCTAACATCTTTACACCTGCCTCCAATAAGGATCCAACTCGCTAGCAAAGCGATAGTACCACCAATTGTAACACACCATCGATAATCAAGAATCTCTCCAAGCAAACCCATCAACAGAGAAAAAACACTGGCCCCAGCAGTAATCAGTACACCTTCAAAAGCATTGATACGAGACCTGAGCCTCTCCGGAATATAACTTTGCACAGCTACGCTTCGCATAATTGCGCTATTACTACCGAGAAAACCACAAATTCCCCTGTTAACCAACATCAACGGATATGGAAGCCAAAGCAAACACATATCCATAGTTTCATATACTTGATAAACCAAAAACACAAAACCGAACTTCTTCTTTTTAGGAATCTTTATCCGATATTGTAGTGCACTACCAATTGTCCTCCCTGCAAACTCTACTACAGAAAAAGCTGAGTACATGGTAGCAGAGAATCCTGGACATGTCCGAAAAAAAGCCACCAGAACAGGAGACAGGCCACTGGCCACTCCATTGGTAACTGCCATATAATTGTAGATGCCGCGAAGACCACGTTCTTCCTTCAGATACAAAACGGCCTCACGTATATCCTTTGCCCATGCCTTGAGAGAATATGGGGTACGATTATATCGATGAGTTTCATCTAAATCAATAAAGCTCTCTGTGATGGCGGCAGCCAATGATAATCCACTCTGTACAATCAGAATCCATGCTACTCCCAATGTATCCAAAAGAACTGCAGCCAGTGGTGTCATAACGACCGTCAGTACAGGATAAAGCATAGATGATACTGCATAGCCTTCTTGCTCAGCTCCTTCCGGAATCAGCTCCGGATAGATACTAGTATAAGCCAACTCATCCACCGCACCAAGACAAGCCAACAACAACGACACTGCCAAATAACCAACATATGAAAAATCGAAACACATCAACCACAAGCCCATTCCTACCAGCAAAATAGCATTCGCAGCATCCCCTGCTACTAGAAAAGATTTGCGTGGCAGCCGATCCATAAAAGGAGCAACTACAACCGGGAGTAACAGGTGTGGAATAAGCTGAATTGCCACAATCAGAGCTGAAGCTAGTGTGCTTCCGGTTTCATCAAACACCAGGAATGCCAATGCAAAACCACCTGCAATTGAACCAATTGCTCCAATTGCTGAAGCAAGAATTATTAGGCGAAAGTTTCGTGTCCAAAGTTTTGTTTTTTTCATATTTTTCACCTCCGTATATAGTGTAACCCTACGATTAAGAGAAAAAAAGCCCGTACATTTGGGAAAATTGCACCAAATATACGGGTCTAATTACACATTACAGCATTCTTCCAGGAAACTCTTCCATTAATTCGCATACCTTCTTATATTGTCTGGTTGCCTTATACCATTCTAACACCCACGGAAGATGGAAAATTGCATAACCGAACGGTAACTCTCTTTGTATGCGGCTAAAGCATTCCAAAAGCAACGAACCATATTCATCATGAGTAAGATAGTCCGGATAATCCAATCGATACCGAACCAGGCGAAGCAACTGTAATGCAAGAGACTGATCAATTTCATCGGCATGCATGCTTTCAGCCTGATCCAAAGCGTTGATAGCCTCCTTACTTCGCCCGGTTTTTTCACAGCAAATTGCCAATTTGTGCAGCGATATCAATGTAGGGTTCTCCTCGTTAGAAAACCACATATAGGCATCCTCATAGCGTCCACTTTCAATCCATGCTGATGCTGTGTTATATCCTATAACATATAGAGCACTCTTGTCCTGCAAAGCCTCTGCCAATCTTTGCCCAACCATATAATGTCGCTCCATATTAGGGATATCCTGCTGATTACAGTAAACATTGCCGAGAAAAAGCTTTGCTTTCAGCATAATCTTTGCCCGACCTTCCCTGCTCGCTAAATCATATGACGTCTGAAGAGCGTCCACCGACGATGAATAGTTACCAATCTCGTAGTCTTTAATTCCTAACATCAAATATGTATATGCGTTTGGCATAAGTCGCACCGCCTCGGTCTCTTGCCCTTGTAGTATTCGTTGCAAAGTCAGTTGCCGCGTGTCCATACAACATTCTATTGCTGTATCCAACGGTCCTTCAAAAGAAAGCAAAGTCAAATCCAACCATGCAGTTGTAGCTCGATAGCGTTCTATATCCTTTGTCTTTAGCAAATCATTCAACTGGTCATATCTGTCATCAAACAGCAATTCCCAACCTTGTTTTGCCAATTCACTGGCTTCTTGTTTTATGTCTTCATTAGTTATTAACTCAAGCCGTTCTAAAAGAAGGCTCAATACTTCCTCTGACGGTTCTGCTTTGCCAGTTTCAATTTTTGAAAGATACGATACTGTGCAAATTCCTTTACACAGTCCTGCCTGGCTCCAATTTCTCCGCAGCCTCTCACGATAAATGATATAGCCTTGATAATTCATCTAATTATATACACCTCACTTTAATAGCCCAATCTATTTCTGTAATTTCCTTCAACAGTTCCACTATAGTGGCAAGCCACAATTTGTATCCATCAAAGATATCTCCATTGAACATGCAACAAGTTTTGTTTTCTCTGATAAAATTACCTACTATCTCTGCATCAAAAATAAAACTGGGATTTTTCGCTCTAACAAGCGAAAAACATATGTCTATCTTATCACTAAAATGCAATCACATAAAGGACGCTTTTTCACATTTGTCCATTTTTTGTCTATTAAATACGGGAGTGTGTCACGCCCCCGTCTATAGTGGTCAATGAAAAACTAATTATCTTTCTACACCTTTATTCTTTACTGGTTCAATCCTTAATTTCTTGCTTACTTCAGTTTTCTTTTTCAGTTCCTGAAGCTTACCCATGACACTTTCTCTAACCTCAGCTTCAACCTCGGGTCTTTGCTTCTCATCCCACCATTTTTTGAATTTCTTCCATGCCTCTGATACAAGCTTACCAAGAGCTGATTTAGGTTCTTGCAGCAATGCATACCTCATAAACTCTTTCTGAGCTTTGTTATCGACCAGCCTCTGAATACATTCTTCTGTCTGCTCATTCAAGGTATCTAGGACCTCTTCCTGAGCCTCTACAGATGCCGATACCGCTACAAGTTCCATAGTCATAGCTTCAAGCTTTTCTGCTTTTCTGCTTTTTGTCTAATATAATATTCCTTTGACCAATCGCTATTTCTTCCCTTTTCAATTTCCTTAAGGCTCTCACCGTGAAAGATTTCAGGATGTTCAGCAATATCTTGCTCTGCGTGTAAGTGCATTTGCTCCTGTAGTTCCTTTAGTGATTCCTGAGTAAATACTTTCGTTTTAGCAGCTTGTTTCTCCATACCTCGCTTATAGCCTCGTCCTATAGGAACTCCAACAATATGACAATGTGGTGACTTCTCATCAAGGTGAACCACTGCAGATACAATTTTGAAGTCTGGTACTAGTTCCTTAAGATGTTCAATCTGATGCTCAAATATTGGCACCATGCTTTGTTTCATAGTAAGCGATTTATCCTTCCAAAATTCTTCGTCTCCCAGTTGTATTATCATTTCAACTGCTACGTCATTCTTTCCGCTTTCAGAGACATATTTTATATAATCGTCTATCTGACGATCAGAACGTTTGCCTTCGTTATACCTAGCAAGGCATTCGTCAAATTCTTGATGAAAGCACGTTTTTACATCATCAAGAATATTATCTCCACCAATAAGTACAAATATATTTCCTCGCAGTACTGCTCACTCTCATATTGGCGGAGATTATGCTTGCTCGCGCCTGCAACTTTTCTCGTTGTGGTAAGAGCATGCTTCTTGCTGGAAATGTGTAATGAATATAATATCATGCGTATCTCCTTTCATGATAAATTTGAATTACAATATGGACAGCAAGAAAGCCTCGCAGATCCCTCGGATAATGATGCTTGTGTCATTATCCCTAGCGGGTTATCGATTATGTCAGTGGTTCTTCGCCCCACATAATCGGTAAGCCCTGCCGCAGGCTTTTCTGTTGTCAAGGTGCTTAATAACGTGCGTGTTGCACACGCTCGTATATTTTAATCAAGGAAGAAATTTACCATCGAAAGATCGGATGCATTCCAACTATATCCAAATATTCCTGTCGTGCCTTTTCTCGTTCTTCCTCTGTTAATACTGTTTTGGACTTCGTATATTTCTCACGTTTTATACACATCTTGATATCAAAGCTCTTGTAGAAGCAATAAATGAAATATAAAGGTGAGAAATTTGTTGCCTACCTGTGTCCTACTTGTACCTTACCCAGTTAAATTATCTACTTTTCAGTACTATCTACTACAATTTGTAGATAAAGAAAAACCCCGGAAATACTGGATTTCCGAGGTTTGTAAATTCTTTGAAAATTCTTAAGATTATCTCTTGCATAACTTAAAAGTCTTATTTTTCAATGCTTCATAGGGATTTGTAAGTTACCTGTCACTTACCCGTATGCACTTTTACTTCCTCATGCTCTCTTGTTCAAGTCCTTTAAAATATAATTTATATTCGTTAAAACTATTTTAATACCTCTTTTATTTAATCTGATTACTTTTCTGATGATTCCATTAATCTCTGCAGCCAACTTGTCATTTATGGATACCGGAACAGTATTGTTCTCAATCATATACTGGCAATCAATATAGCTTTCACTTACCGGACAAACATTCTGAATCAGAAAGGCTCTGTATTTTCCATTCACATACCCAAATCGTAAACCATCATATTCTTTGTATCTTTTTTTCTTTTCCTCATATAGAGCCTTATACTTTTCTGTTTTAGACGAAATAGGAACCATCCAAAAATATCCATCCATTTCAAAACAATAGAAACAAGGTCTTCCATGCACGCCTTCTTCATCACTATCTTTATTTCCCATCAATCCACAGTCAGGAAATCTCTTATAATATTCATCCTTAATAAAATAAAAACTACCTGTATTCAACTTTTCTCCTATGTACAAAATGCCCCACTGTATAGTGGGGCAAAATATTTGCATCCCAGCCATTTATTAGTCGCTTGCTGGGTAGCGAAAAATATTTGTATCTGCACCTTTTTATAATGCCGATATGCAGTTCCGGCAGAATAGTAAGAAGTTCTTCAGAACTTCTTACTTATATTATACTCACTTTTGATTAAAAATCTACTGGCACTTTATACAAATTTATGATAAATCCCCAAAACGTATATGTTTTGGGGATTGGAAACCACATTTGATATTCTGCTTTTCCTATCTCTTAGTTAACGTTTGGATATCCTGAAAAGCCCATAAATAAGGAATTTGTGCATAGTAGTGTTGCATATGTGTTGTATGCGGTTGACTACTCACACATTTCCAGAACTACTCATCATTTTGACAAAGAAAGGACTAATACTATGAAAATACATTTTGCTTACTATAACCAATACAAGAACGGAATTGATATTGCTTGGGCTGATAATACACTTCTATTCTTATCCTGTGCTGAAGCTGAAAAGAATCTCCATACTACACCTAACTCTCAAAGGCTAATTGATAACCTTGCAATTGATAATCCGCTTATGTATGCTGCACTTGCTCTTGATTGTGAGTTGCTGGCTTGGGCTGATGCTATGGATGAGGATTGGAGTCCATAATTCTAAACATCTTTAACTATATAACTCCGAAATATTTTTCAAAGAATACCTTTAACTTATCAATTACTGTCTGTTTTTTAAAAGCTCGATTTGAGCCACCAGAGAATCTTGAAATTGGAGGTAAAATTTTATCAATAGCTGTTCCTGTTGTTTTTATTTCTCCATCTCTGAATGAATTCTCTATAAATTTTTGAGCTTCATCATATTTTAGTTTTTCATCTTGAATAATTTTTTCTAAATCTTGCTCTTTTTGTTTTTTAACAAAATCTTGCCAATCCTTTTCAACATCTGTTTTTACTGTCATTTGGGCGACAAAACCTTCAATTAAAGCTTTTTTGCTACGTAACTCAACGCTTGCATCTATTGATTTGTTAATATTAGCAAGAATCGTTTTATCCTCACAGTTTGATTCATGATATTTGGCAACAAGCATCAATATGTAATCTATATTGACCTCAACCTGCTTTATAAGTTCTATTTCAAAAACAATATCATCATTAATTCGTTCTTTTTCAATGTCACTTTTTTTAGCATATTCTTGATATAGGTCAATGTAAACACTCTGATAATCCTGTAAATCTCTGACTGATACAGAACTATCACTCTCGAAATCATCAAAACATCTCAAAATATTTCTTAACTTCAAAATACGACCAAATAGTTTAATAAATTCTTTTTCGTTATCTTCGCCAAAAATTTCATTGCTTATTGGATATTCATTTAAAAGCCTATTTACAAGCTCGTTATAGCCTTCAACACGTTTTCCATGCTCATCTTCATATCCATTCATATATTCACTGTAAGTCTTTAAAACAACCATACTTCTGGCATTTTCGTCTCCAAAAAGAGCTAATGCAGAATTAGTATTAGACTCAAGATTTCTAAAACAAACAATATTTCCAAATGTTTTAACAGAATTTAAAATACGATTAGTACGTGAAAACGCTTGTATCAAACCGTGATCTTTTAAATTCTTATCTACCCACAAAGTATTAAGTGTAGTTGCATCAAATCCTGTTAAAAACATATTGACTACAATCAACAAATCAATCTCACGATTTTTCATTCGTAATGAAACATCTTTATAATAGTTAGGAAATTTATCAGCAGATGTATCATAGCTAACATTGAACAACTCATTATAATCATCTATAGCTTTGTCAAGAAAATCCCTTGAAGTTTGATCAAGACCGCTTGTGTCAAAATTCTCATCTTGTAAAATATCATCTGGATCTTCTTCATTTGGATTGTAGCTGAATATTGTGGCAATATTTAATTTATGTCCTGTTTCTTCCATTTGTTTTTTTAGTTCATTATAATATACAATCGCTGCTGGAATAGATGCAACTGCAAAAATCGAATTAAATCCATTTACTTTTGCAGTCATTCTTTCCTCTGATACCGTATTGTTCTTTGCTCTAGCCATTTTTTCAACATTTGTAATAATTTTATGATCATAATAAGAAGAACTTTGATTACGATAAGTTTTTTGTTCAAAATGCTCAAGGATATATTGTGTAATCTCTGATACCCTTTTTGAATCAAGCAAAGCATTTTCTCGGTCAATTGCCTTTACCTGCTTGTCATATAAACGCTCAGGATTCTTAATCGTGTTAATATAATCAATTCTAAAAGGCAACACATTTCCATCATGAATAGCATCTACAATTGTATATGAATGCAGCGGTCTTACTTTATTACCACTTTCATCCGGTTCACCTCCGAAAACCTGTGCTGTTGTACGCATGTTTGAAGCATTAGAACTATTAGAGTTTATTGCAAAAATAGGAGTACCAGTAAAACCGAATATATGGTAATTCTTAAAATGCTTCGTAATCGACTTATGCATATCTCCAAATTGAGAACGATGACATTCATCGAAAATCATGACAACATGTTTTTTATAAACTTCATGCTCTTTGTTCTTAGATATGAATTTATCTAACTTTTGAATGGTTGTGATAATAATTTTTGCATTATCATCCTCCATTTGTTTTTGTAAAATTTTCGTAGAAGTGTTGCTATTGGCGGCACCTTTTTCAAATCTATCATATTCTTTCATTGTTTGATAATCAAGATCTTTTCTATCTACAACAAACAATACTTTATCAATAAAATTCAAGTTCTTCGCAAGTTGAGCAGTTTTAAAACTAGTTAAAGTTTTACCACTTCCTGTGGTATGCCAAATGTAACCACCAGCTTCTTTTTTGCCAGTTTTCTTTAGGTTAGTAGAAACGATAATACGATTTAGAATTTTTTCTGTTGCTGCAATTTGATAAGGGCGCATTACCAATAATAACTTTTCTGAGGTAAATACACAATAATGAGTCAATATATTTAAAAGCGTATGTTTTGCAAAAAATGTTTTAGTAAAGTCCACAATGTCAGGAATTGTTTGATTTTTCTCATCTGCCCAATAACTCGTGAATTCAAAACTGTTGGAAGTTTTTTTCTTTTTTGCAACATTTTTCTCGGCATTATCTTTAATATGCTGAAATCTTGTTGTATTAGAATAATATTTTGTATGTGTTCCGTTAGAAATCACAAACAGCTGCACAAATTGAAATAATCCGCTACCTGCCCAAAAGCTATCTCGCTGATATCTGTTAATTTGATTGAAAGCCTCTCTAATAGAATTCCCACGCTTTTTAAGTTCGATATGCACTAATGGTAATCCATTTACCAAAATGGTCACATCATAACGAGTACCATGTTTACCCTCATCTTCTTCATACTGATTTATTACCTGCAAATAATTATTATGAATGTTTGTTTTATCTATGAGCTTGATATTTTTAACATAACCATTATCCATAATAAGATTTTGTATATGTTCTTCCTGTATTTTTCGTGTTTTTTCAATAATTCCATCATTACCATTTGAAATAACGCTACTGTAAAAATCATTCCATTCCTTATCTAAAAATGTATAGTTATTCAGTTTTTCAAGTTGTTTACGAAGATTGTCGATTAAATCTTGCTCATTTTTTATGGTAATATACTTGTATCCCTGATCTTCAAGACGATTTATAAAGTCATTTTCTAGCTCAGCCTCGCTTTGATAGTCTGTGCTTTTTCTTTTTTCAGGAGTGTACTCTGCAACAACTGTACTTTCTGTAGAACTTGCTACAATTTCAAAACTATTCATTTTTCGTTGCCTCCTTTTTTCTGAAAGTTAAGAGTCTATCTCTGTAATATCCATATTGTTTTTGCTTTGCATTAATTTCAGCAAGCAACTTCTCTCTAATGTCATTACATATCTTATCAAAACAATCAAGAATATCTACAATACGTTGTTGTTCTGAAAGTGATGGTACAGGGATTTTTGCCTTTTGAATATCATCATTATATAATCTTGATATTGTTCCCCCATAAGAAACGCTCCATGGTTTCAGTTGATAACAGTATAATAAATATTTATTTAAAACAACAGTCTCATCGTGTTCAAGCCAAACGATATTAGAATCCTGATAATACGCTGGTTTGCCATCATATATAACAGTCCTGCCAATAGTTCCAGCCGCAGAAATTAATATTGAGCCCTTTTTAGGATATGAGTACTTTTCTTTATATTCAAGAAATAGTTCTTTAGATATAAATGCATCTGCTTTTTTCCCGAAAGTGCCAATTTTATAAAATGGAACATCTCCAGTTGACGTAGTTTGACTTTTCAGTATTCGTTTGCACATTGCTACTCGACCTATATTTCCTAATGTCTTCCATTCCACATTATCGCCAAAATTCAGCAATCTATTTCTATAATACTCATATTGTTTTTCCCTTGCTGCAAGCTCTGCTGTAAGCTCTGCTATAAGTTTTGAAGTAAGTTCTGTAAAATTGTCCAATATTTTTACAATTTCTTTTTGAACCGGAAGCGGAGGAATTGGAATTGTTATTTTCCCTATATCCTCTTTATTTATTTTTATTGGAACGGCATTAACTAATGTCCTTTTTCTTAATTCTTTGCGTCCGTGAAGACTTTCAACTGCATATTTCAAGTACTTGCTATTTATAACTTTTGCATCTGGATGTAATAATGCTAGTGAAACATAATAGGCAAGCGGTTCATCCCTGTCAACAATAGCACACACACCAATAGATCCTATTCTCGTCATAAGAACATCTCCGACTTGTGGTGTTACTTTATACTTTTCAAAGTCATCTTGGGATATATATTTGTCTGTTGCATACAAATCATTTATATTTTGCACACTAACAAACTTTACCCCCTCATCAGTATACTGAGGTGTACTGTGTGTTCCATCATAAATTTTACAAATAGTGTTTAATTTAACATATTCAACCCCATTAGGGCAAAGTTCATTTATAAGTCGTTCTAATTTATACATCTTCTTCACCCCCATTATTAAATCCTATTTCATTTAATGCTCTTTGAATTTCTGTATTATTTTTTAATTCTTCATTTTTTCTTTTGACATTTTCAATAATTCCAACAACCAATCTTCTCAAAGACTCATATTCTTTTAATGCTGTAGCCTCATCTGAATTGCCATGAGCTATTTCACTCAGTTTACTGAACAAATCATATCCATTTTGAGAATATATCGCTGGAATAATAGAACATTGAGCATCAACAGCTTTTAATACTTGTTCAAATGGTTTTGCTTTTCCGTTATTTTTATAAATTTCTACTCCTGCATTCAAACCAACTTCGTGTGTAACTTTTTCAAAAATAGACCTCAAGTATATTACTGCACCAGCTCCGAGCCTCTCTCTATATGCAATTTCAGCTTTGCCCAACCATTCTGAAAACTTGTCTTCCATTTCAATTGGTAGCCTGATCTGCTCAGGTAGTTTAAAGCTCTGCCTAATTACCTTTACATTGGGGGCATTCGCAAATATATCATCTACTTCAACTAAAAACCAAGCCTGTATAAACGGATTGCACTTTTGACATTTTGGATTTCCTATATCATAATCTGTACATTTTAATTGGCAATCAATGCTAATCATTTTTTCATTTATTATTAAGCAATGCAGTTTTTTAGGTGAGACAAAAGAATTACTGTCTGCACATATTGTTGAATAAAACGGAAGATTAATTGTTCCTATTTGTATTTCTATGAAATCACCGGCAGAAATATAAGCTATTTCGTCTGTAGCTTCTTCCTTTACAAATGTATACTTCTCGAAATCAATAAAAGATTCTACTTCACCATGATTCTTGTCCTTATCCGACAATCTGCTACTAAGTCTCATATGCTATGCCTCCTCAATTTCAGCAATAATTTCATCAATCTCTATACGCAAAGCATTTTCTTGTTCAACAATCTTAGATATTTCGACATTAAGTGCAGATATGTCAATTACTTCACTTATATCCTCAGTTTGCACATAAGTTGATACAGAAAGATTATAATCTTCTTTTTCAATATCTTCCTGTTTAACAAGTGTAGCAAGATGAGCTTCTGTTTTTCTATTTTTATAGACATTCAAAATATTTTCAATATTTTTCGAATCTAATCTATTACTATTTGTAGCTTTAATCGATTCTTTCGAAGCATCTATAAACAAAGTCTTATTATCAATTTTAGACTTTTTGAGCACCATAATGCAAGTTGCAATGTTTGTTCCATAAAAAAGATTATCCGGTAACTGTATAATACTTTCAATATAGTTATTTTCAATCAGATATTTTCTAATTTTTTTCTCTGCTCCACCGCGATACATAATGCCTGGAAAACATACAATAGCAGCCGTACCATTTGTAGCAAGCCAATGTAAACAATGCATGATAAATGCAAAATCCGCTTTCGATTTAGGCGCAAGCACACCGGCTGGTGCAAAACGCGGGTCATTTATTAATAGCCCATTATCAGAGCCTTCCCATTTAATAGAGTAAGGTGGATTTGAAACAATAGCCTCAAACGGTTCCTCGTCCCAATGCTTAGGATCAACTAACGTATCACCGTATTCAATGCTAAATTTATCATAATCTATATCATGCAAAAACATATTGATACGACAAAGATTATAGGTTGTAATATTAATCTCTTGACCGAAGAAACCATTACGAACATTATCTTTACCTAGAATTTTAGCGAACTTCAAAAGCAAAGAGCCACTTCCGACAGCAGGATCATACACTTTATTCACTTCTGATTTGATATTGCCATTGTTATCAAGAAGTGCAATTCTTGTTAACAACTCAGATACCTCTTGTGGAGTAAAGAATTCACCACCACTTTTCCCAGCATTAGAAGCATACATCGCCATCAAATACTCATATGTGTCACCAAATGCATCGATGGAATTATCTTGAAAATCTCCAAGATTCATATCACCAATAACAGTAATTAACTTTTTTAGTCTTTTATTTCTTTTAATAACAGTAGGACCAAGTTTATTGCTGTTCACATCTATATCATCAAACAGTCCTTTAAAATTTTCTTCGCTTGGGCTTCCAATAGCAGAGGCTTCAATGTTCTTAAAAATCTCTTGTAGTTTTTCATTTAGATTTTCGTCCAAGTCACTAATTTCAATTTCTTTGCCATTTTTCCCCGACTTTTCTTTAACATCTTTATCTTCTTTTTTGATTTTTAATAATAAATTATTAAACAATTCAGTTGGTTTGATAAAGAATCCTTTTTCTTGCACCATTTCATTTCTAATGCTTTCTGCTATATCATCATCAATCTTGGCATAATCAAACTCATTATTTCCTGAATCCCATTCTCCTTTATTTATGTAACTTGTAAGATTTTCAGATATATATCTATAAAACAACATACCTAAAACATATTGTTTAAAATCCCAGCCATCAACGCTACCCCTAAGCTCATTAGCAAGTGTCCATATTGTACGATAAAGTTCATTTCTTTCTTGTTCTCTTTTATTATTATTCATTTTTTGCGTTCTCCATTCTTAAGTAATTTTTTGTAATTTATGCCTTTTCGCAATTTACTGCACAATTCTTTATCTTTTAATGTTTCAGCAATATCAGCAGGCACTTCGTCTCGCTCCTGTGCAGCCAAGTCAAAAAATAAATTTCTTTGCTCTTCTGTTGGATTCAACAAGTTTAGCATCGCAAATTGTCTATCCGGTGGAGGTGGATTGACTTTACCACTTAAAATGTCGTAAAAATACGGTTTCTTTATACCAAGGGAGGTGTAAAATTTGACATTTGATAAATTTGCCTCTTTTATCATTTGTCCAAGTAAATCACAAAATTTTATAGAATTTTTACTGTTCAATTAATCACCACCATTTCTATGATAGTATGTAAGTTTACATACTTACATACTATCATGTTTTAAAACTGTTTTCAATAAAAGATTCTCATCTATTTCTCATGTTTTAGCATATTTCAACTAATTGTAATCCTTACAATTTCTATTTGGATTTTTGTATTTCATTTTCTTAGCTATCTCCCCTCATACACCTCCCACAACCTCTTCTGCTCCGCACCAATTCTCAATATCTCCTGCAAATCCCTAGCCATAGCCTCAACATTAGCATCCATCTGCTCTACTGTCCCTGTCCTATTACCTGCCTTTATCTCCCACTGCATTGACTCTTTGCTATAATATTCCCTAGTCGCCACATTCATATATCCATACAGCGAATATGAATATCCATCACTTTTCTCTAAGAATATCGGAGCCACTTCGCCATTAGAAGTTTTCCACCTCATAAGCCTTGGAAACCAGCATACCCCTTCTTTTATCAGTTCCTTGAATGTCTCCAACAACTTTCCTATCTCATACAATATTCCTCTGAATGAGTTTCCTGCTTCTATAATCTTATCTGTTTCAACATGATTAGCATATTCTTCTATTGTCGGTGCAAATAATCTGAATGATGATACAAAAGCATTGATCTTATCAAGCAATTCTACTGCTTCATTTGCTTTGTCCGTCACGCTTGCAATCTCTTGTCTTACCGATTGCAGTTCTGAACGTTTTTCATTAAGTTCCTTAGTCTGACTTCGCTCCAATTCCTTATAAGCAATTTGTGAAGCAAATAACTTAATATCCGCATCATTCACCTGTTCCTGTATCTGCTCCAAATGCTCTGTTTCCTGTGCTACTTTATATTCCGCAACTGTCAAATCATGATTACGTCCTTTCGACTTTTCCTTTATTTGTTCTCCAAACCAATCATTGACCTCTTTATTGGCTACCTCTCTTAGCTCGTCCTGCAGCACTCGCGAAAGCAGTTCTTTTGTAAACACTTTTCTCTTAGATACCTGCTTGCTAAGACCTTTCTTATATCCATCTGCCACAGGCACTCCAACAATGTGCATATGCGGACTGTCCTCATCAAGATGAACCACAGCATTTGCTACTACAAACTGTGGTAGTCTCTTTCTAAGCTCATCCAGTATTATCTGATATGACAATTTCATATATGACTTCATATCATCAAATTGCTTCCAGAACTCCCTGTCACCTATCTGAATGATTATTTCAACTGCCATATCCTGTTCCTTATCTGCCACATGTTCAAAATAATCTTCGATTTTCCGGTCTTGTCGTGTCTGCTTTTTATTATATTCTTCTAATGCCTCATCGAATTCTTTATGATATACTGTTTTCACATCATCAATCAGATTTGATGTACCATATATGATGCAGATGTTGTCTTTGCTATAATCTGATGATTTGTATTTTCTCAGGTTATGCTTTGCAACAGCTGCAAGCTTAGATTTCGATGTAATGGCACTTTTCTTATTGCTCACATGAGCTGTATATGAAATATTTCCCATTCGCATCTCCTTATCTGTACTACCTTTTTATCTGTTAAATCTATCGGATCAGTGCAGTTATCATCTTGGCTCTGCCACAGATGATAACCCCCTAGCAGTTTTGGCAAGCCAAAATTGCAGTGGGCTCTCCGAGGGTTTTATATATTATCTTTACTATTACCAAGAGTTTAATAATCTGTACTTTTTATAGTTGCAGACTCTAAACTCTTCCTAGAATTTAGAATCTGTTTTTCCAAACATCCAGATTGTTAAACTCTTTATTCTGGCATTATCCAAGTCCAGTAAATTGTTCCATCTTCTGCCTTTTCTTTATCTGACGTTATTCCCAGCTTTTTCTTTGCCGATAGAAGAGTATTTCTCTTAATGCTCCTTTTTGCAGCTTCCATCATTATTTCATTAGACGGAATTACCTTATTGATACCAAAGTATTCTTTGATAAAATTCTCCGCAATGTCGAGCTTCTTTTTTCCTCTTCCTTCATTACCGGATAACAGCTCATCTATTGTGATGTCATATGGTCCTATGCAGACCATTCCATTATCCTCAGTCATTTCAAATCCTATCGCATCCCCTGCCGGAGCTAATGAAGATTTATCATGTGCCATTATTCTTATATTAGGTTTATCACGGAGCCTTGCCACCAGCAGAACACTTCTGGCAGTTGCCTGTATATCAATAGAACCAAGTCCTCTGTATGTTGATTTGCTGCCAGATGCCTTATTCATATGACCAATAAGAATAATTGCACAATTATGCTTTTCTGCTATTATTCCAAGATGCTTTAGCACCGGTCTTATTTCATTTGCTCTGTGCATATCAACTGTAGCTCCGATATATGCCTGAATCGGATCAAGAATGATTAACCTTGCCCCAGTCTCGATTATTGCCTGCTCCAGCCTATCATCTGTCATTGATAATTCCTTATCTGTCTCATCAATAACCCGAATCATGGAACAATCTGCTCCTGCTTTTTCCAATCTGGGCTTAATCGTATCTTCAATTCCATCTTCTGCTGTCTGATATATGATATGAATAGGTTCATATTCCTTATAATCGTCACATGGAAGCGGCAAGCCCATGCTAAGAGCTGCCGCTAATTTGAGAACCAGAGTTGTCTTTCCTTCTCCCGGATCTCCTTCTACTATGGTTATCTTTCCGTATGGTATATATGGATACCATAACCATTCCACTTCTTTTGAAACCACATCCTCCATATGGATAAGTTTCAGTTCAACATTCTGTTTTTCAACCATGTTTATCCTCCTTGCTATACTGCTTCTTTGTTAAAATATCCTGTTTCTTCCCAAACTTTTTTATCCGGACAATAATAGCTGAACTCATTTGAACTCCCTACCTTTATTGCCGTTCCAAATTTGAGTAATCCTTGTTGTATTCCCAGCCTTACATACTGTGCGTCCTTCCCTATTGCACTTGCAATTTCTTTTATTGGTACATTTCTCCCTGTAAAAGCTGGTAAATCACCCTGATAGATAACTTCTGGCATCTCTACCACCTCCTCTTTTATATAGAGCATTTCTTGCTCTGTTATATTTTGCATTATACAGACCTTTGGTTACTTTTCACGGGTATGTAAATTACTTTAGTCAAAGTGACGAAATTCAAAAAA
>CALBNS010000052.1 GCA_937896665.1 uncultured Clostridia bacterium | reverse complement strand
CCTCGTATAATAAGTGTATAGCCAGTAGAAATGATGGTTATGCACTTATTCTTTCTATAGACTTATAGATGATCTGAGACACCTTGGATAAATCCTTTCCATCTCATCTACATTGGTTATTAGTTACATTGGTTATTCTGTGGTATGATATCAGCAGAGTCTGATGTCTAGAGGCACTGCTTTTTCTCCTTTCAGCCCGGTCTCCGGTGCCTGCTTTGGAAAGCTTGCAGCCTGATTCATATGTCACATTCCGCTTACACAGATGTTTCATCCCCTGGCGTACAGCGCCAGCAATAGAGCTGCCAGGGTGCATGCTTATTACGCGAGGTTTCGGTCAGCATATGATTCCCAGGATAAACCTTTTACTTCAGGTTCCAAGAATACTTAATCGGAAAGGCGGGTGATATCATGTTAAAGATTAACCCATTATCTACGCTTTATGTCGGTATTGACGTCAGTTCAAAATCCAACTATGTTTGCGCTTTGGATTTTTACAAAAATAAATACATAAACTCTTCTTTTGCTAACAATCAGCCTGGTGCTGAAGAACTAGCCACGAAGATTCTTGAGTGTTTGAAAGAACACCCTGATCTTAATACGATTGTTGCTGCTCTAGAGTCTACCTCTGTTTACAGCATTCACATTGCAAATTTTCTCTCTTCCTGTGAGGAACTGATGCATTTCAAACCTTATGTTTTTGTGCTCAATCCCAAGTGCACTGCTAATTACAAAAAGTCTTATATCGGATTAGGTAAGTCTGATCCCATTGATGCCTTTGTTATTGCTGATTATGCACGTGCAGGGAACATTGAAACAGAGCCTTGGCGTGGAAGCCAGTTCTTGGCTCTTAAACGCCTTACAAGGCATCGTCTGCATCTTGTTGAATGTATGACCAGAGAGAAAACCTACCTGGTTTCTAACTTGTATCTGAAGTTCAGTGAACTACAGATGTTAGAAGGTGATGACCAGCCTTTCTGCGACATTTACGGAGCAACCTCTTCCAGTGTATTGACGGAATACTTATCTCCTGAGGAGATTATCGATTCATCTGAGGAAGATCTCATAAGTTTTCTCGCAGAGAAAAGTCGCAATCGTATTAAAGATATTAGCAAGACTGCAGAATTACTTAAGAAAGCTGCCAGAGATTCTTATCGCTTAGATAAGTCCCTTTATGAGCCATTAAATGTATCTATCTCCAGCTCTTTCAACTGTATTGAAACTTTTAAGAAAGAAATCAAGCTTATAGATACTGCCATCGAAAGAGAAATCAAAGGCCTAAATCCGAATGCTTTTATTATTCTTCAATCCATAGATGGAATTGGCCCTGTATTTGCAGGTGGCATTGTAGCTGAAATAGGCGACATTTCTGCTTTCCATTCATCTGATGCTCTTGCTAAGTATGCCGGGCTCATGTGGAAGTCAAACCAATCAGGTGATTTCGATGGAGAAGACACTCCAATGAGTAAAGCCGGCAACCGTTATCTTAGATACTATCTTGGCGAAGCTGCCAACAGTATGAGAAAACACAACGTTGAATACGGAGCGTACTATCGAAAGAAGTACAACGAAGTTCCGAAACATCAACACAAAAGAGCACTCGCGCTGACTTCACGTAAATTCGTTCGCTTGGTTTATGGATTGCTGGCCA
>CALBNS010000051.1 GCA_937896665.1 uncultured Clostridia bacterium | reverse complement strand
CGATCCACTTCTAACTCTCTGGCAATCTGACTTTTATTAATCTTCAATGTTGAATCCTCCAAAAAAGGTTTTAACTTATATAAATCCTTGACACTATGTATCTCAAGGTCTGTTATGATCTGATTTCTTAATATCATTATGAGCTCCTCCTAATAGCTCATGTATCATAACATTTGTACATTTTTATTCCACACTTTTTGTACATTCTTAATTATAACTTTATACTCAACTGTTCCGTCCTTGCTTTTCATATAAGCATTGCCAGTGTGACGGTCATGCTTGTGCCAGCTGTTGTAATCGGGTCTGTTGAATCTCTCTTCGATTACATCCTGGATTCTCTGTTCGTAGTCTTCCTGGCTTTCATTTTCTGAAATGGAGATATTAAGCCATCTCTCCAATTCCACGTTTTCGACCTCAAGGGTCTGATACTCGTTCTCGTAACGAATCTTGATTTTCATAAAGTTCCTGCCTTTCTGCCTGGTTCTCGCAGAAGGGCAATGGGAACAAATAAAGGCCGGTGCTTATAGAAGTACCGACCCATGAAGCCTGAAAAAGGGCATAAGGAAATAAGGGTACCTCTATCACACCTTCCACAGGTTGTCCTGTGGTTGATGTCGATATCTGTATCCCAATGCCCTTATAGCTAATCAGGCCTTGTGATATTAATTACTGAGTGATGTTCTCACCTTATATAACGATTCTTGATTTCGTTAACTGGGATCACATCGGAGTTATTGCTTAACTCTGTAATAAGTATAATCAGTGGCAAAAAGTAATTGAAGATAGCAAGTTTTCACATAACTTTTACGGAATAGTAATGTTAGAAGTGTTGTATTTTAGGTCGTAACCGAGTATAATTAGCACAATAGATATAATTTGCCATTACTATTTTTAAGCAAAAAAATAAAGCCATGACATATGCCATGACTTTTCGACCATAGAAAGGAGCCAAAAATGCCCCAGATTAAAGAAAATTTTTTTGAAAATATTTTATTTAGGTTTGAAAGTTGCAGCTGTGACTGCGTTGAAGATATAGAACACGTTGCTCCCGGAGAAGAACCTATCAGCAAATTCAAGTTACAGGCTATGCCGGAACACCCTATTCTTTTTGGCTATGCAGCTAAAGATGGATTGGTTCGTATTGCACCCAACGGAACAATAGAAGAAAGAAACATTCTCGGTACTCTGATGTCTCTTGCAAATAAGCCTACCAAAGAACTCGTATCCTTTTTGAAAGACAATGGTTTTCTATTTCCAGTTTGTGCAGGCACCTATGAAGTATTTGATGAGATATCTTTATACGGTATAATCGACAGACTGAAAATGACAGTTGAGTTAATGACTGCTGCCAATGAGATCAGAAAGAATTATAAGAAGATTTGCGACTTAACAATATCTTTGCTCTTTTCTGAAGATCTTACTATAAAAACAGACTCAATGAAAAACAGCTACTCCAGCTGTCACCATAAATATGTTGATACACTTATGAATCCACCTGCACAGTTATCTTACATCAGACAACAAGAAGCATTCGATGGAGACACTTATAATATCACCGACTGTGTGTACGGTTCTTATGCACTGAATATCCAGGACTTCAATAATATTATTGGTGGCTATGCTTCTGTTCCAGGATATCAGAATGGATTCTATCAAAATATCACTTCGATGTTTGTTAATTATGAAAAGCGAGATATGACCAAAAAAATCTCCGACTTCCTCTTCCATTTCCTTTATGAAATGAACGGAGACAGTTCAAGGGAGTTCTCCGATGAAATGAAGGCTGCACTAATCGAAATCGCAAAATACATCATCGGAGAAGAAATCAATGCTAACCTTGATGGCATCCATCCTGTTTATAATTCAGAAACAATGACCCCATCATGGAAAGTGGATTCACTCCTTTGTGCTGCTTACTTCTCCATCTTCTACTTAAAACCAGACCTTGAATTGTATCGTCCTTGCGATAATCCTAGATGTGGCCGCTACTTCCTTGTAAAGACTACTTCAACGAGAAACCGTTTCTGTAGCCAGGAATGCTGCAACAGAGTCACACAAGACCGATACAGAAAACGAAAAAGAGAAAAAGAAGGCTTATAAGAAAAGAACCTCTGTCTGCAATCATCTGCAAACAGAGGTTTTATAATATTATGCTATTTTTATATTAGTCTACATTGTAGGAACCACTGTCTTCTGCAACCATAGAATCAACAGGCTTGATGCCTACATAAGATACTGGTTTCGGAATTGGTGCTTCTCCAGTAGATTTTATTTCATCTCTTCCCAAAACTGCCTCGATGCATTCAGCAAGAGCAATCTTTTCCTTTGTCGGCTTGCCGGAATAATGATACATAAGATATCTTGTATCCATAACGATTCCTTGGATTCGTTCGTAATACTTTTTGTTGTATCTCCAGTCACCAACTGCCTCACCAATGTTTCCAACAACTGATGTAAGCTTGAAATGGTTCTTGGCCATATTGTATGGCATGATAAACGCATTAAATAGTGAGTTAGTATCTACACCTTTATATTTTTCCAGATACTCACCGTATGTAATCTGCTTATTGATTGATGAACCATTTGGCAGATGATCAGGAATACCTGTCCAACCATACTTATAACACTTGGCATCGAGAATGTAATACTTGCCATTGTAAATCATAATGGTATCCGGCATCAAAGGTCTCTTTTCCTTGTACTTGCCGTAATCAAGTAACCATCTTGAACGAGGGAAATACTTATCCTTATCTTTTTCTCCGAAGGCTCTATCAACAAGTTTCTCCCATACATGGTCGAAATCATCAGTGCCAAAGTAGAACTGCTTATCAGAGGTCTGCTCATCCATATACTCAAGCATATCCTTCATACCACGGAATAAAGACTTCTTCTTGTCATCATTTGTAGCAGCAAGCTTGCTCTGTACAATTCTGATTGATGTCTTAACATCTGGGTGTGGTCCCGGTTCTTCCGGCATATATGGAACATACAACCAGCCAAGCCTCTTGAATGCCTCATAAACACAGAAACGATTTATCTGAGTTATTTCCTTTGTGTCATTTGGTGTCGAAGAACGAACCTCAAATTGAGTAAATACAAACGAACTTACACCATTTCTACTCTGAACAAGTGGCATCTGCTTTCTTGCGGTTCTCGCCCAGTCCTGCTTTCCAGTTGGTGCCGTAATATACACTTGTTCTTTCTCAACATAATATGTACCACCAATTGAAAAATAGTATTCGATGACACTCTTATATGCGTTGATAGGAAAATCGACTGTCTGTGGTGCTGCAAACTTATTGATAGCAAGTAATCGGTCATCCTTTGTTGTAAATTCAGACAACACTTGTATCAAATGCTTAATGTCCGTTCTGATTTCAGCATCGGTTTCCGGCAGTTCATATCCGATAGGGAAATAGACCATAGCATTATCGGAATCAGCCTTGATACCAACAAAACGGTCACCATCTTCATTTGTATTAATATGGCAGTGCTTTTTGATATCAAATTCCATTATTGAATTTAAAGCTGAGCCTAAATCCATCTATCCTCACCACCTTATTCTTCTTCTGCTCCTGTAAATGCGCTCTTCACATTGTCTTTGAAAACCTTAAATCGATCTAATCCCTGGGCATACATAAATGCACGAATTACCTGCTCAAGGCTCTGATATTCGGTAACCTCAAAGATTACTTCACGATTAAACTTGAATGCATCATCCCAGAGATACTTGATTACCTTTTCAGGGAACTTTCTGTTCTGTCTCATGGCATCACGGATAACAGCAATCTGTGTCTTTTCTTCTGTGGTAAGAGTACCTTTGCTTTCCTTCTTACGAAGAGCATCGTATTCTTTTAAATCACCCATAGCATCATTAAACTTAAGGTCACGAAGATGAACAAAGTATGCACCAAGTCTCTTATCTTCTGCAGAAGTCATTCTTGCACTGTTGCCAACAACAATTCTGTTAATCTCAACGCAGAAATTTCTCCAAGTTACTGTAGTATCAAGGATTTCTGCATCAGCAAGCGAACTATCAACATTAGCAAAATCATTTTCGATAAGGCGCATATCCCATCTACGCTGGAAAGCTGTATCTAATGTGAAAACGTTCTGATCCGATGTATTCATTGTACCGATGATAGAAAGATTAGATGGAATACGAACCTTATCAGTCTTTCTTTCCTTACCATACATCTCCTCAGCAATATTCGTATTTGTAATGCCGTACTCACTTGTTCCAACAGGGAAACCATCATCATCAATATCACGGATTTCAACTTTACGGTCAAGTAACTGGAACACCTCACCAAAGATAGCCGGAGCATTACCGCGGTTAATCTCTTCGATAATGAGGATGTATTCTTTTCCAGGATTGTTATATGCCTCACGAAGAATGTTCGTAAATGGTCCTGGTGTAAACTTATAGCTTACCTGTCCGTCTTCTGCAACTGCAGGAAGAATCTGACCGATGAAATCTGAGTAAGTATAGTCAGGATGGAAAACCAATCTTTCAACAACACTTCCCGGCTTGCAATATTCATGCTCAATAGTCCAACTCTTACCAGAACCAGGAACACCGTAAAGAAGGACATTTTCTCCTGTTGTAAGTCTGCTTGATTCAATATTATTTGATGTATTAGCCACACCAAGAAGAGAACTTACATTAACGGTTGTATTTGTAGCTAATTTAGAGAATTGATTGTTAAGTGCTTGAAGTCCACCATCACTTTCAATTCCCCTATTAGGTACAAGTCCATAAGCTTCATATTCGAATTTTTGTTTCAGTTTAAGAATTACCAAGTAAGATCCCGAATGTAACATCTTTCTAAATGCCACAAAGTCAGGTCCATCAAAGTTAATCAATGACACTTGTATCTGGTCAGCTTGTGATTTCCTTTTACTTCTTACTACAGATGTATAGCTGCTCTTTTTCTCTGAATCAAAGTGAATCTCTGTCTGTGAATCATCTAGATATTCCACATTGCTCTTATGCAACGCTAAAGGTATCTGTGTAATATAATATTTCTTCAAATCAGTATCCGAAGCGGCATCGTTAAAATAACCATCTGATCTAAGATAAGGAAAAATATCCATCTGCGAACCAGTAATTGCAATGTGCGTTTGATTCGTAGTTCGACCATCATCCAATGTGTTTGATGCCTCTAATTTTTTCACTATAACTCCATCATAATTATCAGGGTCTATTGTAGTACCAGTTTTTAATAATGCTGAAGCTACGGTTTCTATTGCTTGAGTAAAAACCATATTAATCTACCTCTTTTTCAACATATTTCTTAATTATATTTGCTATTGCCCTACCAAGTAATGGCGGCACAGAATTTCCAATCTGCATATATGTCTTTGTATATGCCCCCCTAAAGAAATAATCATCTGGATAAGATTGAACTCTAGCTGCTTCCCTCGGAGTTAGTCCACGTGCTTGAGTAGGATGTATATACATATTACAATCGAATTTCATATGTGCTGTAATTGTCTTACATACCTTGTCCGGCTCAAGTTTGTAATACTTATCTTTGAAAATATCATTTCGTCTTGCATAAGGCATAATATCAGCAATTTTCGGATCGTCTGACTTATCTCCAGGATTCAACCTGCGATAGATTTCTATATCCCTATCGTTGTTATATCTCGCCTTATGATTAAATACTAGCTTTGAACCCGAACCCATATTAATAAGATTCAAATACTCACTATCTACAAAGGTACTAATATCTATCTTGCGACCAGATTCTTCTGTATCTACCTCAGTTGAGTTTCTCTTTCTTGATGCTAAAAGCGGACGTAATCCAAAAAGTGCATCTGCTAAAACATGGGATTGAATGGATTGTGACTGTGCAATAATCTCATCAAATATTGTTTCATTATCCACACCGACCCTATTTCCTATAAATATCAATCTCTCCCTGTTCTGCGGAACACCAAAGTCTTTGGCATTTAATACTCTACAAGAAACGCTATATCCTATTCTTTGGAAGTCTTCTAACACCTGTGATGCGGCCGATAGCATTCCTTTTACATTTTCCATTACAAAGAATTTCGGCTTTACAATAGTTAATACCTTTACGTAGCTTTTATACAGCTT
Organism: uncultured Clostridia bacterium; assembly: GCA_937896665.1. Taxonomy (GTDB): domain Bacteria; phylum Bacillota; class Clostridia; order Lachnospirales; family Lachnospiraceae; genus Faecalimonas. Next base: position 52,251 of record CALBNS010000051.1, on the reverse strand, counting down.
ATTTCTTGGATCATCAATTAAGCGCTGCCTATTTGCCATACTAAATCCTTGGCAAGGAGGTCCACCAATAACAACATCCACATCTTTAAATCTCATAAGTGAATCAATATTAGCTATCACATCATTAATATCACCAAGAACTATATTCTCTCTAGGTGTATCAGGATGATTATGAGCATAGGTATCTACACAACAAGGCTCAATATCATTTGCCAAACTTGTAATGAAACCATTTTGAGTAAAGCCTAACGATAATCCTCCCGCACCACAAAATAAGTCAATCATCTTAGGTGCATTCACATCATAGTTTTCAATTCTATTGTTGATGTAGCTGTTGCAGTACTTTGAAACAGGGCACCTTGAACAATTACTCGAACCACAACAATCAATGTATAACGCTGATAACAACAGTTTCAGTTGCTTTGAAGTTAATTCCTCTGCATAAGCTATTCCTCTGCCATCAAGGAATTCATTGCCTGTTTTTTCCGACATCCTATTTATTACATAATCAGAATTATCTCCATCTCCGTTAGGAGTGTATATCAATTTGAGTATTTCAGATACCTCTGAAATATCTATGTCATATTTACCCATTATTCCCACTCTCCTAACTCTTCTAATTGAATACGAACAGCCTGTGCAACAGCACGTGAGACATTCACAGTTACTGCATTTCCAAACTGTTTATATGCTTGTGAATCAGAAACAGGAATTACAAAATCATCATTAAAACCTTGTAATCTAGCACATTCTCTCGGTGTTAATCTTCTAACTCTACCATTTTGAGTTACGTAATTATCCTGGCAAGCCCTATGCATTTTAGCCATAGTAGCGCACAAAGGTCTTGCGATTTTTAAATCTATTTCTGATTTTGCTTTATATCCACCTGTACCATCAGATAAAATAGTCGGTAAAATTTTGTCAGAAAGAAAATACTTATCATCTACATCTGTTTCCAATAAGTCCTGCAATGTACTATTCAATGGTAGCTTTTCTGGGAAAGAAAAATCAGCAGCCTCATTTGCAAAGCACACAATATATGTTCTGTTTCGAGTCTGTGGAATTCCATAGTCTGCAGTATTTAAGATGTCATAAAAGACCTTATATCCTAAGTCATTCTCTAAAATACTCAATATAGTTTTGAATGTCTTACCTTTATTATGTGTTTTTAAAGAACGAACATTTTCTAAAACCACTACACGTGGCTTTTCGTTCTGCTCAATTTTATACTTTAATATCTCTGCGATTCGAAAGAATAATGTACCTCTAGCATCTTCGAATCCTCTTTCTTCTCCCATCATGCTGAATGGCTGACACGGAAATCCACCAATTAACATATCAAAAGCAGGTAAATCTGTGATTTCAATTTTATTGATATCTCCCAGAACAATATGATCTCCAAAATTGGCTTGATATGTCTGAACTGCATATTTATCAAAATCGTTTGCCCATACCACTTCGTATCCGGCATCAACAAACCCTTTATCCAATCCTCCGCACCCACTAAACAAGGATAAAATTCTCATGGTTAGTTTTGCTCCTTTCGGTTTTTAATATATTCTCGTATCCAAACCCCTATTTCACTGGATGCTTTTTTTCCTTCTTGTCTCAAGAGTTCCATAAACTCTTCTTTAATATCCGGTTCAATTGCAATTTCAATTTTTGCTGTTTTTACTCTTCCGGCTGGTCTTCCATATGTTTTTTCGCTCATAATAACCTCACACCTTGTTTTTAGCCTGTTTTTATACCTTTTTTATCAGGGTATTATCAGTATATCATACCGATAGCTTTTTTTCAATCTCTGAGTGAAAAGTTTACAATCGGAACATAAATTTCTTACAAAAAGGCGAAGCCATAACTGTGGCTCCGCCTCTAGCAGTTACATTATATACTTGTCTATACTGATTTCTTGTAAATCAGGTTTCGATAAGAGCCATGTCATATTTCCAGACACGTCCTTGAAAAATACCATATGCCAATGAGTGATTTTTCCATCATCATCTTTTGAAATGTTCAGAGCATCGATATGCTCTTCTATAAGTGAAACTGGTAGACTTACCATAGTCGACTCATCTTTGCATCCATATACAACGAAGACTTCTTCACATTTTTTCAAATCCTCTAATGGATTTCTTCTGTATGCAAACCAATATTTATCACGGTTGCCTTGCTTATAGGCTTTTGATGTTGTAAGAACAAAGCCTTTCTTTCCATCAGATGTCATATAAGTGCTTCGTCCCATTTTTATCAATTCGCTACCGACCTCCTGGGCCAATCTTACCACGCATTTATCAGCAAATTTGACCTTCTTACTTTCCGTAGATTTCGCCTTCGGAGACACAACAGTGATTACCTCTTCCTGGGCTTCTTCAACCTCTTCATAAGTAATTCCAAGAGCATCACAGAAGAGATGTTTAATCTTTGCAAATCGTTTTGTACAGTAATCAGTATAGTATTCTTTTAATACAGCAAAATCTTCTGGTTTCTCATAAGGCATATCCATCCAGTCCAAATCTTCCTCTTCAGTGAAGCTGTATTTAGTTTCAACCTCTTCCAACTTAACATACTGAAGATATTTTTTGTCTTGATAGAAATTCTTATCTTTTTTGCTACGGTTAACATACTCTGGCAAATAACACAAATTAGCAATACAACTAATTGGTAAGCCTTCTCCCTTACAAGCTTCAATAAGCTTTCTCATTTGTTCTTTTGGAGCAATATGCTCTACATCAAAACGTTCAATAGAAAGTTGATCCATAGCAGTAAAAGTCTTAAGGTAGATACAATTAAGAACTACGAACTCTTCACTCTTTGGATTCGCAACCTTTTTACTCTCTGCTCTCAACATCGAACGTTCAAAGAACCCATCAAGTGCAACCATCCATGCACGGCTTGAGATTTCATTCATATAACGATTTGGCTTTGCTGCTGCATGAATCTTACCAGTTCCACCTTCACTCCAATAATTCGTTATGATGTCATACACATAATAATGAACCAGGTTCTTAGCAATTGTTGATTTCCTATCCTGCCATCCATCAGAAAAATGAGTATAATCTCCATTCGCATACATTTCCTTAAATGTTGTGGAAATCATAGATAGTATCTGATATTTAGAATGGAAAATCTTATTTGCATTTCTTGAATTGCCTTTGAACTTTGTAACAACAGAAATAGAATCATTTACAAAATCAATAGCTTTATAAATAGCTTTCTCTAAGACATTCAAGTCGATGGTTTGTAAATTTTTATAAAGAATGCGAATTTTATCTGCATCATTTAAGCAGGCATTTACCAATTCAAAAGCAATAGGATTTACCGTATCATCTGCAAGATTCTTATTAAATCCTAATATCTCATACTTCTCAACAAGGTACTTTCCTAATCCAAACAGATACTCAAACGCATTTACTTTTCTTGTGGTACGCATTTCTTCACGGCTGTAGCCATGAATAAAATAACCGTCCTCAACAAAGGAATCATACTTCTTAACAATATGTTCTATCACATCCAAGTTGCTGATAGCATATTTTTCATTAACTGGCCAAGCAGCTGCATACACTTCATATTGATCTAACGGAGTACCTTTTGAATTGATTCTATCAAAGATATCCGGCAGATTACTTTCCTCTCCAGTGTATACAATAACCGGGATTACAGTACTAGCAATACGGTCATATAAATCCTGGCGCTCTTCAAAGAAATTCTTGATGGTATCAATAAGTTTCTCAATCGGTTCATATCCGACCTTAAACTCATCAGCTATGAGTTTTGCTACAGAATAGTACTGAAGGTTTTTGAATGTCTTCTGCTCTTTGATAAAAGATGTCAATATCGTTCTTATAGAAGAATAGAACTCCTCATCTTCTTGACCCACAATCTTTAAAATCTCGGCACAAAATTCATCCGAAATGCTATCATCGTAGAAAAACTCTGTAGGATTTGTCATGTACTTTTTGATGCTGTTTCCTCTTTGAAGGCCATCTACCAATATGTAAGTTCTCTTGTTATCTTCGAAGGTTTCATAAAACAGCATGGTGCCGACAGGATATCCTTTAATCAGAGAATCAATAAATGTCTTCTCTTGATTTTTATTCCATCGTTTTCCTCTCTGAAACATTGGGACAACTATCTTTTTATTATCTTTGTGCATATCTTGAAGTGCTGAAGACAAATCTTGCAGCGACCAGTTTTCGCACGTACAACCTGCCATTATAATAACCTCCTTCTAAGTTCAATATTTTTGTCTGCCCAACCTAATCTCAATATTCTTATCTACCCAACTATAAAATTCAGATAGATTTATCTGGGTTTTTCCTACTTTTTCAGCACATGATTTTCAACTATCAAAACACCGAAAAAGCCTTATATTTCAAGCATTTTCACACTATCAATTATGTACTTTAGTCAACAGAACCACGCTCTCAACGTGCACCGTATGCACAAACTGGTCAACGGCCACCGCCCTTACCACTCTGTACCCTCTTGCCTGAATCATCTCCAAATCCCTCGCAAGACTCGTCACCTTACATGAAATATACACAATTGTATCCACACCATAATCCAGAATCTTCGGAAGTGCCTTCGGATGAATACCATCTCTCGGCGGGTCTAGTACTATCACGTCCGGTTTTTCCCGAATCTCATCCAATACCTTAAAAACATCTCCAGCAAGGAACTTGCAATTGGTAATTTCATTATGTGCAGCGTTCTCATTCGCCGCTTTTACAGCCTCCTCAACAATCTCGACACCTATTACATTTTCTACAACCGGCGACAGAATCTGCCCAATCGTTCCGGTTCCGCTAAACAAGTCATACAGTGTCTTTCCCTTCATATCTCCCAGATAGTCCCTTACGGTACTATAGAGCACTTCAGCTGCCCTTGAGTTTGGCTGAAAGAAAGAAAATGGAGTGATCTTAAATTCCATGCCAAGCAATTTTTCGTAAAAATAATCCTGGCCATAAAGAATCCTTGTCTCGTCACTCTGCACCACATCAGACAACGAATCATTTAAAATGTGCAGAATGCCCACAATCTTTCCTCCCAATTCTAGTGCAAGCAATGCCTGAACAAGCGGCTGGATATCATGTTCTTCCTGAGTGGTCGTCACCAGATTCACCAAAATCTCACCTGTAATATCTCCTCTTCTTAAGAGTAAGTGACGCAGATATCCTGTGTGCTGCATTTTTTTATAATAACTCACATCCCGTTCTTTGAAATAGTCTAAGACACATACAAGAATCTTGGTCAAATCTTCATGCACCAGTTTACAGTCATATGCTGTGAGCACATCATATGTGCTGCCTTTCTTATGTAGTCCCAGTGAGAGCGGACCTTCCTTATATTCATCACCAAATGAAAATTCCATCTTATTGCGGTATGCAAATTCTTTCGGGCTTGCTTTGACACCTTCAAATATATACTCACCTTCGATTACGGCATCCAAAATCTCTTTGACCTGCTCCCCTTTCATCTTCGTCTGCTCTTCGTATGACATGGTCTGATACATACATCCACCGCAGGCAGGGAAAATACTACAAACTGGCTCTCTTGTCTCAAGTGCCGATTTTTCCAGTACTTCCAAGAGTCTTCCTTCCGCTTTTCCCTTTCTCATTTTGTTAATACAAAAGCGAATCTTCTGCCCGGGAATTCCATTTTTCACGATTACTTTTTTTTCCTCACCTTCAACGGAAACCAGACCTTTATTTGGAAATTCTATCTTTTCTATTGTTCCTTCATAAACCTGTCCTTTTTTCATTCAGCTTTCTCCTTCAAATTTATGTTTATTAAAAAGAAAATGGAATAAAAAACTGTCGTTTTTCCATCTTCTGAATCCACGACAGTTCTTATTCTCCGAAATCTTTATTACATTCTCTAGTTCTCTTCGTCATCAAAGAAATCATCTTCAAAGTCATCTTCGAATTCTTCTTCGAAATCCTCAAGATAATCCGGTACGAAGAAACGGTATACAACATAAGCAATGCCCGCTACTGCTGCAACTGCTCCTACAATTGCCAGTACCCAAAGTACAATCTTCTTTGCTTTGTCATCTTCCTTTTTGTGTAATAAATCATGCAATTTTGTTGCAGATATCATATCTTCGATCTTGTTCATGATGCCACGTCCTTTCCAAATTCTCATTTCCCTTATCTTACCACACTCAATCTAATATTACCATATGTAGATTTTGTGATTTTATGCAAATTTCAGATTTTGTGACTATTCGTCTACGCGGCTCAATTTTGCAAATGTCGCAAACATCTTTTTTACTCCGGCCGTATCAAACTCAACCGTCACCTCGTAATCACGTCCACCTTCTACAATCTGCGTAACCAGACCTTCTCCAAATTTCACATGTCTGACACGGTCTCCTACATCATAACTGAGCCCTTGGCCTGCCTTGACGCCAAAAGACTGCGTCGGTTTTACAGTTGCAAAGGCCTGTGCTTTAAATGCCTGCTTAGCCTGCATATACGCCATCTGTTTTGGAACTTCCTTTTCGTCCTTCATAACAGTACCTCCAGTTGAAAGTAACTGCATCGGTACTTCCCTTAAGAAACGTGACATCTGATTGTACCTGGTTTCACCGCGCACCATCCTTCTTCGTGCACAAGTCAGTGTCAGATTTTCTCTTGCTCTTGTGATTCCCACATAGCAAAGCCGGCGTTCCTCTTCTATTTCTGTCGGATCATCTGAATCAATCGACATATAACTTGGGAATAATCCATCCTCCAGACCGGTCAGATATACTTCCGGGAATTCCAGTCCTTTTGCACTATGCAGTGTCATGAGCACCACATAGTCACTATCTTCCTCCAGACTGTCAATGTCCGCGACTAATGCAACCTCCTCAAGAAATCCACTCAAAGTCGGTTCCTCTTCACAGTTTTCTTCATAAGCGACAATCTTATTCATCAATTCATCAATATTTTCTATACGTGCTGCTGACTCGATTTCTCCTTCTGCTTTCAGGTCCTCTATGTATCCTGTCATGTCAAGAATTTCCTGCAACAAATCGGAAATAGACATAGACTTTGCCTTGTCCTTCAAATGTTCAATCAATGACGTGAAGGAATCCAGCTTACTGACACTTCTTCCGATACCCGGAATCATATATGCTGTCTGTAGTGCTTCGTAGAAACCAATTCCGCGCTCCATTGCGTTTTCCTGTACACGATTGATGGTCGTCAGACCAATTCCTCGTTTTGGAATATTGATAATACGTTTTACTGCCAAATCATCTCTTCCATTACCAATCGTTTTCAAATAGGAAAGGACATCTTTGATTTCTTTTCTTGCATAGAAATTAATACCGCCCACAATCTTGTATGGAATGTTCAATGCAATGAATTTTTCTTCAAACATACGTGACTGTGCATTCGTACGGTATAAAACAGCATGGTCATTATATGCTCGTTCTCCCTCTCTTACATGTTTACGAATATCACTTGCCACATATTCTGCTTCATCATACGCATTGTCAAATTGACGGAACTGTATCTTATCTCCCTCCCCATTGTCAGTCCAGAGGCTCTTAGCTTTTCGCCCACGATTATTGTGGATTACGCCATTGGCTGCATCTAAGATATTACTGGTTGAGCGATAATTTTGCTCAAGTTTAATTACATAGGCATCCTCAAATACATCCTCAAAATTTAGAATGTTCTTAATATTGGCACCACGGAATTTATAAATAGATTGGTCATCATCACCTACTACACAAAGATTCCTGTATTTTTTCGCTAAAATACTAATCAACTTAAATTGTACTGTATTAGTATCCTGATATTCGTCTACCATAATGTATCGGAAACGTTCCTGATAATAATCCAGAACGTCAGGCTGTGTCTGAAACAACTGAACTGTCTTTACCAGCAAATCATCAAAATCCAATGCATTATTTTCCCGCATCTGTCTCTCATATTCGTGATAGACTTTTGCAATCTTTTGTTGATTATAATCGCCTGCCGCATTCAGTTCATACTCACTCGGCATAATCATTTCATCTTTTGCAGCAGAAATTGCACTTAGAAAAACGCGTTCTTTCGTTACTTTCGTGTCAATCTGCAATCGTTTACACACATCCTTCATCAATGTCTTCTGATCGTCTGCATCGTAAATTGTGAAGTTTGTATCGTAACCCAACCGGTCAATATAACGTCTCAAAATTCTTACACACATAGAATGAAACGTGCTGACCCATATGCTTTCTGAGCCAAATCCCACCAGCCGGTCTACACGCTCGCGCATCTCACCTGCCGCTTTATTTGTAAACGTAATTGCAAGAATATTCCATGGATTAATTCCCTTTTCGTCAATCAAATATGCAATCCGATGTGTCAGCACTCTTGTCTTTCCCGAACCCGCTCCGGCAAGTATCAAAAGAGGACCTTCTGTATGATATACTGCTTCCTGCTGCTTCGGATTTAATGTATCATAAATACTCATTTATATCTGCTCCTTTTTCACTCAACTCACTCTTTTCAGTGCCTTTCATTATATTACAAATCGGACCTTCTGTCATTAAAATACTCAGCAATTTTACAAGAAGTTTTGTCCAAAACACTTGTCATCTAGTTTTAATTACTATATAATCTTAGTATTGAGGTGATAAAATGACAATTGATACAAATGATTTATTAACTAGCATATTAGAAAGTATTTCACGCATTGATTACGTGAAATCTGCAGACATTCCAAATATTGATTTGTACATGGATCAGGTGACTACTTTTATGGAAGAGCAATTGAAAGCTTCAAAACGCTATGAAGATGACAAGATTCTTACCAAAACTATGATTAATAATTATGCGAAGAACAATCTTCTTCCACCACCGGAAAAGAAAAAGTATTCTAAAGAACACTTAATCGTCCTTACATTTATATACTATTTTAAAAATCTCCTTTCAATTAAGGATATTGAAAAATTGTTAAAACCAATTATAGATGAGTATTTCCATTCAAAAGAGGATTTCGACTTATCAACAATCTATGATGAAGTTTGTTCATTTGAAATAGAACGTACTCGCACCCTGCAGGAAGACATCAAAGCCATATATGCTTCTTCCATGGAAACATTTGAGCAGGCACCTGAGCAATCAAAGAATGATTTGCAGAAGTTCGCATTTATCTGTGCCTTAAGTCTGGATGTGTATGTGAAAAAGCAGATTATTGAGAAATTAATTGATACCTTTCCGGAACCGGAAGATCCAAAACATAAAAAGAAACACTAACTATTAAAAAGGAAGTACTCGCTATGAAGTACTTCCTTTTTGATGCCTATTTTTTCATTCTTTCAAACACCATATCATATCCGTCATTACCATAATTCAAAGAACGGTTTACTCGGCTGATTGTCGCTGTTGATGCGCCTGTCTTTTCTGCGATATCTAAATAAGTTTTCTTCTCTCTCAGCATCTTAGCAACTTCAAAGCGCTGCGACAAAGATAACAACTCATTAATCGTGCATATATCCTCAAAAAATGTATAACATTCTTCTTTATCCTCTAAACTAAGAATGGCTTCGAACAGCCAGTCAACCGCTTCTGTCCTAATTGTCTTTCCCATGTCAAAATCTCCTCTGCTAGTCATAATACTACTCAAGTATTTTAACACAGTAAATTCCTAAAGTCTAGTCTTTTTTATACCGATTTATATATGGTTTTAGTTTTTCAAACGAGGTTGTTACAACCAATTCTTTTGGAAAATCACATTCCTTTAAAATTCCTTCCGCAAGTTCTAAGTTCCCGGCTTCCAAATCCAAATGTGCGTCACTTCCTGTCGTCACCGATACATTGTACTGACGGCAGTATTTTAACATTTCCCGGATATTATCATCCGCATTCTGTCTGCTGCTGAAACTTCTCATCGAAGAATTGTTAACTTCAAGCAATGTACCCGTTTCCTTTGCTGCTTTTACAAGCACCTCATAATCAATTGGAAACCGCTCGTCGTCCGGATGTCCAATAATATTAATATAAGGATTTTTCATGGCATTCAAGTAGGCCTGTGTAACCTTTTCTTTTGTCTTCTCCCCACGAAAACATGGCATATGAATACTTGCAACGGTAATATCCAGCCTTTTCAGCACGCCATTACTCAAATCCACTCTTCCTTCTCCATCCAAAATATTTAACTCCGAACCAAACAGTAATTCCATGCCGTAACGTTGTCTTGGAAGTATTTTTAGATTACGAAAATAAAATTCTCCACAGGTCCCCGGCATCTCCGGCGCATGTTCTGTAAGAGCCAATGCTTCCATTCCATTCTCTCGCGCCATCTCCGCCATCTCTTTAATTGTACTGTACGCATGTCCACTCACAAGTGTATGCGCATGTGTATCTACTTTTATCTGCACGAATATCCTTCTTTCTGTATATGTTTTTTTTATTTACACATTCTATATTTGAACTTAATTATTGTTATCATACCACATTTTCACAAAAAGGAGAATTTTCTTATGAAAAAACAAACAAAAAATGAAGATATCATAGATGCTTATGATTATTTGACAAACGCAGCATCTACTCAGGACTGTACAGGCTTAATTCCTTCTCTGCCATACAATGATGCTGAATTAGAATCATATGAAAATATTTATCAATACCAGCCACCAAGGCTAAAAGTCAAAAATCCCTCTGCCAAGCAGCCTCCCAAATAGCTTTTTTCACACTTTGATGCCTTTTTCATATAATGTAAAAGAATTTATTTTTAGGGAGTTAATATGAAAAAGCGTTTATTGGCAAGTATACTGGCATTAATCTTATCTGCCAGTGCATTAGCTGCCTGTTCTTCAGACAAAAAAACAGGTGTTACAAAGGTAGTTTTAAATGAAGTTGCACACTCAATCTTTTATGCACCAATGTATGTTGCAATTGAGGAAGGATATTTTGAAGATGAAGGAATTGAACTGGAGCTTGTCACGGGGTATGGAGCCGATAAAACAATGACTGCAGTTCTTTCCGGCGAAGCTGACATCGGCTTCATGGGTTCAGAGGCCTCTATCTACGCTTACAATGAGGGTGCAAAGGACTATGTCGTAAACTTTGCACAGTTGACGCAGCGTGCCGGAAATTTCCTCGTATCAAAAGAACGAATAACTGATTTCTCGTGGGATATGTTAAAAGGTGCTACTGTTCTTGGTGGACGCAAAGGTGTCGTTCACCAATCAATGTAATTAAAGGTGCAAGAAATTAATTAACAAAATCCATGCCAAACCGTAATATGTTATCACTGCAACAAGATCGTTGATGGTCGTAATCAATGGACCGGAAGCAACTGCTGGATCGATGTTCAGCTTCTTGAAAAAGATCGGTACAACAGTTCCGGAAATACTTGAAAGCAGTATGGAAACCACCAATGCAATACCGGTACAAAGCGACACTGAGAATGCAAACATAGCAGGTTGTCCCTTGAGAACGACAAGGTACAAACCAATAAAAATAAAGGATAATGTGCCTAAGATACCACCATTGATCAAGCCAACACGTGCTTCTTTTCCGATGAGGTAAACTTTTTGCCTGCCGCTAATCTGCTCGTCCATTAAAACACGAATGGTTACAGCAAGGGACTGCGTACCAACGTTACCTGCCATATCCAGAATAAGCGACTGAAAACTTACAATAATTGCCAAATGTGCCACCACATTTTCAAAAATTCCTACAACGCTGGAAACTACCAAGCCTAAACCGAGAAGAACAACAAGCCAAGGTAAGCGTTTACTAATACTCCTTTTCAGAGGTTCCTGCAAATCCTCTTCAGCAGACAAACCGGCAAGTTTTGCATAATCATCACCCATTTCATCATCCACAAGCTGTGTAATGTCCTGAGACGTCAAAACGCCTCTTAACTTGTTATCTGAATCCAATACAGGAATAGAATCTTCGGAATACCCCTTTATTCGTTCTATACAATCCTCAATTTGCTCACTGGCATAAACATAAGGATAGGAAGTCATGATGATCGTTTCAAGTTCTGAGTTTTCCCTTGCAATAATCAAATCTTTCAAATCAATGGCACCAACCAGCGTTTCCATTTCATCAATAACATAAATCGTAGTGATATTATCATTATCTGCTGCTTGCTCTACTAGTTCCTTCATAGCTTGCCGTATACTGATATTGTGACGAATAGCAATGTAATTTGTAGTCATTTTACTTCCTATTTCGTCTTCATCATATGAACTAAGAAGAGTGATTTCGCTTTTTAATTCCTCTGCCATTAAATCAATAAGCATATTTCGCTCAGATTTTTCAAGCTGTTGAAGATACTCAACAACAGTCGGAACTTCAAGGTGTTCAAGGATTTCGACTCGTTTTCTGATGCTCAATTCCCCAATATATTCTTGGAGCCCCTCTGAATATTCAAGAATATTCGCCAAAGATACGGCATCCAGTATACTATAGAGTTTATTTCTCTCACCTTTATCCATGAGCTCCATAGCAGCGGCAATATCATTTTCATGATAATCAAGAATACGTTCTTGCATCAACTTTGGAGTCAGATTTCCCCTGATAATTTCAGCAATCTCTCTTTTATAATCAGGATGCTGTGTGATTGCAATATTTTCATTTGTCAAATTTTTCATTTTATCCATTGTCTTTTGCCTCCTTTACACATCAATATTGAGCGAATTATGATAATTCGTCATTGTAAAGACGGGCATAGATTGTTGCCTCATAAGTAAAAAGGGCATAAAAATACCATTGCCACTTATCAATCATCCTGCTCTACACTCGCCTTGAATCGATATAGTGCAGCTTCAGAAACGGACAATGGTAATCATATACTGTCATAAAAATAAAGTCAGAATATAGACGACTCATGGCCATATAACTCCTGACAACATATGATTACCTTGTCTGTACTTCGACCACTACTACTGCCGTCCATAAACTCACCTCACAATCTTTCTTAAAATAATCCTGATACAATTTTACTATTACTGTACTGCAATGTCAAGCTTCATATGATTGTCGTTTTCGGACTTTATCACTATCTAATTCTAATTATCCATAAGTGCAAATGAGACTTGCACGAAAACAGGCTCAAATTCATACAATAACTATAAGGCAAATGGGATGTGAAAAAATTTGAAAAGATCAACCTATTATCTTTGGAAAAATGATTTCTCCACACTAGAAGAATTTGAAACAGCAAAGGAAATGAGTCTATGAATGCTGGATACGTACGCCTATCAAAAGATGATGACAAACGAAATTATGTTTCTATCGAAAATCAGAAATTAATTATTAACCAATTCGCGACTGAGAATAATCTAGTAATCGACCGCTGGTATGAAGACGATGGAGTTTCCGGTTATAAATTTGACCGCTCGGGCTTCAATCAATTAATGAATGATTTAGATAAAGACCTTGAGCGAGTGTTTGTCAAGGATTTTTCCCGTCTTGGTCGTCACAATGCCAAAGTGCTCCTTCTTCTCGATGATTTCCGGGAACGTGGTAAAAGGCTGATTGTTATTGATGATAATTACGACTCTATGCAGGCAGATGACGACACCATAGGCATCAAAACATGGTACAATGAACGATATGTGAAAGATACAAGTAAAAAAATCCGCCGTGCTCTTGGAGCAAGGCAAAAAAGAGGGTCTTGAAATCGCACCAAAAGAAGCGGAATATGTAAAGCTTGTTTATGACTTATATCTGTAAGGTTCTGGTTATCGCAAAATTGCCAACTATCTGACGGGCGAAGGCATTCCTACACCTTCCATGGTTCATCATGAACGAGAATTAGAAAAAGGTAGGATTTCCAAACGCCACATTACTACAGAATGGTCTGATTCTATGGTAAAAGATATACTCGGCAATGACTTCTATATTGGTACGCTACGTCTACGCAAACGTACCAGATCTGCTGTGCATACATCAATGTAAATTTAGAGAGTATTGTAATTTTGTGTAATTGGGTGGATGGAATGAATAGTGTGGAGGGTATATAAAAAAGTGGCGGAAATACCAACAATGATATTTCCGCCGAAATTATTAAGCTACCTGTGGATAATCGATAACTGCAATTTCCTGCATTAATTTTTTCGCCATATCAACAATCAATTCAAGGCGTTCAGCAACTTCGTCTGTATAATATTTTTCTCCACACTGATCACATTCAAGGCATGGAACATTTTTAATTACAATAATACAATTTTTATAATTTACGACGTGTGTTGTTGTGCTATTGACAGTTGTACTATTCTTACAATACATACACATATCCATCACCTCTTTCTTCGAGTCTTTAAATTATCTTCAAATTTCTTTGTATCTGGGTAATATGCCGTTATGATATATATATTTATATTATCACACCGGGCAACAATATGCAAAATTGGTCCATTTACGTTATATCCAAAAATCAGGCAACTTGGATTAGGATAATCTTCAGGGTAATCTTCTATAATTTCACCAGTTGCAATTCCATTTTTTACATCAGCACGACTGATATCTCTTTCCTGCATTCGTTGCAGACAATGCTGTGTCCAGAGAATTTTTGATTCTGAACACAATTTCTGATATATTTCTAAATTCATTCACTCCCTCCTTAACTTTGTTACAATGTATAAATATTATACATCAATTTTATTATCAACAATACATAAGAATTACGATGCCTGCCAAATAATCTCTTTAGCTATAAATTGTGAATGCTCTGTTCTGAATAGATAGGAATTTTATCTTGTGATGAAATGTATTGTTTCTTTCACCACTCAGTAACTCAATATATTCTTTATTCAATTTATCCATATAGGTTTCTTGCCAATCTGCAATTTTCTCTCTGAACAAAGACCAATCCTTTTTAGTAAATCCGTATTCCGACATTGTCATATTCCTCCACTTTGGCATAAGTAAATTATAGTATAAGCATTTTAGTTTCACAATACTTGTATTTAGAAAAAATACATTTGATTTTCGATTTTGTATGATTGAGAATTACAATTCAAAATTGAATTTTAAAACACCGAATGCTATAATCTTCTTATAATTAAAAATTATGAGAAGTTGTATCGTTGGAGGGTTTAAGATGGCTGTCTGTTACAATAAGTTATGGAAGATACTGATAGATAGAGGAATGAGCAAAACACAACTTATCAAAGCTGCAAAAATAAGCACAAATGCTATGGCAAAGTTAGGTAAAAATGAAGATGTTCGTGTAGAAGTACTGGTAAAAATATGTGGAGTTCTTAACTGTTCAATAGACGATATTATGGAGATTATTCCAAAAGAAATAGAATGAGGGAGGGGATACAGATGAGTACTGTTTTAGCAAAAAAACAAATGACCGAAGAAGATATCAAATTACAGTATATTACACCTGCCATTATTTCTAAATGGGATGTTAGAAAAATTACAATGGAAACGCAGGTTACAGATGGCAAAATCAATTTAAAAGGAAATTTTGTTTTTCGTGAAAAGCCAAAACGAGCAGATTATATCCTGTATATGAGTGCAAATAATCCGATCGCCGTTATTGAGGCTAAGGACAATAAACATAGTATTTCACATGGTTTGCAACAGGCTATGACGTATGCGCAGATGCTCGATCTTCCATTTGCATACAGTTCTAACGGAGACGGATTTGCAGAACATGATTTTCTTACTGGAAAAGAACGAGTGATTGGATTGGATGAATTCCCAAGTGAATCAGAACTGATTGAACGCTTTAAACAGGAATCAGGAATGACTTCTGCGCAGGAGGCAATTATTCAACAACCATATTATAGTAGTCAGAATACATATCCTCCACGCTATTATCAGCGTATTGCAATCAATAGAACCGTAGATGCGATTGCAAGAGGACAAAAGCGGTTGTTACTTGTTATGGCAACTGGTACAGGTAAGACTTATACTGCCTTTCAGATAGTCTATCGTATGCTTCGAAGTGGAATGAAACGGAAAATTCTTTATCTGGCTGACCGCAATATTCTTGTGGATCAATCGATACAACAGGATTTTGCACCATTAGAGAAAGTAATTCATAAAATTAATGTTGCAAAGGATGATAAAAATACGATTACTTCTCATGAGGTTTATTTTTCGCTATATCAACAATTAGTCGGTGATGACGACAAAGAACATTTTAGTGAATTGTTTACTCCTGATTTTTTTGATCTTATCATAGTAGATGAATGTCACCGTGGGAGTGCGAAAGAAGAAAGTCGCTGGCGAAAAATTTTGGAATATTTTAGTTCCGCAACTCAAATAGGAATGACAGCAACACCAAAAGAAACGAAGTATATTTCTAATCTTTCATACTTTCATGACCCTGTATACTCTTACAGCTTGAAAGAAGGCATTGAGGATGGATTTCTTGCGCCATTTAGAGCGATTAATATTATGACTGATATTGGCGATGGATGGCGGCCTCGAAAGGGACAAAGAGATATTTCTGGGAATGAAATTGAAGATAGAATTTATACAAACAGTGATTATGATTATAACATCATTATAGAAGACCGTATTCAGCAGGTAGCTTTAGAAATAACACGATACTTAAAAGCAACTGACAGGATGGCGAAAACAATCGTATTTTGTGCAACAGAAGATGCTGCAGAACGTATGCGTCAGGCTTTAGTAAACTTAAATGCTGATATGGTCAGAAAAAATCCAGATTATGTTGTGAGAATTACCGGAAGTGATGATTATGGAAAAAAGAAGCTCGATTATTTTATTTCTGTTGCATCTCCATATCCTGTTATCGCAACAACTTCCAAACTATTGTCGACGGGAGCAGACTGCAAAATGACAAAGCTGATTGTTTTGGATGAAATGATTGGATCTATGACAGAATTTAAACAAATTATTGGTCGTGGAACCAGACTTCGAGAAAAAGAAGGGAAAACTCATTTTGTTGTTATGGATTTTCGGAATGTAACCAGATTATTTGCGGATCCTGATTGGGATGGACCAATTGAAATTAATGAAAATTTCACTCCTAAGAAAGAAACTACTTATGGAGAAGGATCTGATCAGACTAATGTTATCAAAGATCCAAAAGTTCCTTACGGAAATCCAAAACCAATTATTAACCGAGATGGATGCAAAGTTCAAATTATTCATAAAACAGTTTCCGTCTATGATACCAACGGAAAACTTTTAAGACAAGAAAGTATTGTGGATTATACGAAAGAAAATATTATTGGTGAATACGCATCGTTAGATAATTTTATAAGACAATGGTCGCAAGAAGAGAAAAAAGAGAAAATCAAAGAAATGCTTTTGGAACGGGGAATTGATCTTGAAACGATGAAAAAAGAGCAAAATATGGTAGATGTAGATGATTTTGATTTTATTTGCCATGTAGCCTTTGATAAAAAGCCTTTAACTCGGAAAGAAAGAGCTAATAATGTAAAAAAACGTGATTTTCTCAGTAAATATAGCGGTATTGCCAGAGACGTGCTGGAAGCACTTTTGGATAAATACATGAATACCGGTATATATGAAATCGAGAAAACTGAAATTTTAAAACTTGATCCGTTCTTGAAACTGGGAAAACCAGCAAAAATTGCAGGATATTTTGGCGGAAAGGCTGGTTATATGCAAGCGGTAAAAGAACTTGAAAAAGCAATTTACACAGAAGAGGCGGTATAAATATGAGTAATTTAGCAGGATTTGTAAAAAGACTTCGTGATATTATGCGGAATGATGCTGGCATCAATTGAGACGCACAGCGTATAGAGCAAATTGCATGGATGCTCTTTTTGAAAGTATACGATGCGAAGGAGCAGGATTGGGAATGGGACGATGAAGATTACGTTTCCATTATTCCTGCAAAATGTCGTTGGAAAAATTGGGCGGTTGATGATCGTACAGGTACAGCTATGACAGGAGAAAGATTGTTGGATTTTGTAAATAATACATTATTTCCAACATTGAAAAAACTTCCTGTTGATGCATCTACTCCAATAAAAAAAGCTATTGTTCAAACTACATTTGCAGATGCAAATCAATATATGAAAGACGGTGTACTTCTTCGGCAAGTTATCAATGTCATTGCTGACCTTGATTTAGGAGATTATGAAGAGAGTCATGCTTTTGGTGAGATTTATGAAACTATTTTAAAAGAGCTACAAAGTGCAGGCTCTTCCGGTGAATTTTATACTCCTCGTGCAGTAACGGATTTTATGGCAAAAATGATTAATCCACAGATTGGTGAACAGGCAGCTGATTTTGCTTGCGGTACCGGAGGATTTCTTACGAGCTGGCTAAAAGAATTATCAACAAAAATAGTAACCACAGAGGATCAGGCAGCCTATGATACTTCGATATACGGAATAGAAAAGAAACAGTTTCCGTATATGCTATGTATTACCAATATGTTGTTACATGGAATTGATGTGCCAAAGATTTATCATGATAATTCTCTTCTAAAGGATGTTTTAGATTATACGGAAAGCGATCAATTTGATGTTATTTTGATGAATCCACCATATGGCGGAAATGAAAAAATGGAAGTAAAAAATCATTTTCCGGCAGATTTAGCAAGTAGTGAAACAGCAGATTTGTTTATGTCAGTTATTATGTATCGGTTAAAGAAAAATGGTCGTGCTGCTGTAATTCTGCCAGATGGTTTCTTATTTGGTACTGATAATGCTAAAGTTGCAATTAAGAAGAAATTATTCTCTGAATTCAATTTGCATACTGTAATTCGTTTGCCACATAGTGTGTTTGCACCTTATACTTCTATTACCACAAATATTTTGTTCTTTGATCATACAAAAACAACAGAAGAAACATGGTTTTATCGTTTGGATATGCCGAAGGGATATAAAAATTTTTCTAAGACAAAACCAATGGAACTCAAACATTTTGAACCAGTTATGAAGTGGTGGAATGATAGAGAAGAAATCAATGAAGATGGTTTCGATAAGGCAAAGAAGTTTTCGGTAGAAGAAATCATTGCAAAAAATTATAATATTGATCTTTGTGGTTATCCTCATGAGGAAGAAGAAATTTTGCCACCAAAGGAATTGATTCAACAATACCAAGAAAAACGAGCTAGCTTAAATGCTGATATTGACCGTATTTTAGCTCAGATTACAGAAATATTAGGTATTGATCTGGAGGAACAATAATGACCGGACAACAATTGAAAAACTCAATATTGCAGATGGCTGTTCAGGGAAAACTTGTTCCGCAAGATCCAAATGATGAACCAGCTTCTGTATTACTTGCACGAATAAGAAAAGAAAAAGAAGAACTTATCAAAGCAGGAAAAATTAAGAAAGAGAAAAATCCTTCTTATATTTTTCGTGGTGCTGATAATTTGCCTTATGAGAAAGTCGGAAAGAATGAGCCAGTGTGCATTGCGGATGAGATTCCGTTTGTAATTCCGGATAGTTGGGAATGGGTGCGATTGGGAAGTATTGGTGAAACAAACATTGGACTTACTTATAAACCCAGCGATAAAGTGAACGAAAAAAATGGAACGGCAGTTCTGCGCTCCAATAACATTCAAAAAGGGAAAATGGACTATGGTGATATGGTCTATGTTTCTTGTAGTGTTCCTGAACGAGCAAGGATAGGTAAAGGTGACATTCTTATATGCGCCAGAAATGGAAGCAGGGCATTGGTAGGAAAGTCTGCCATAGTAGATGTGGACGGAATGGCATTTGGTGCGTTTATGGCAAAATACACCAGCTTGCTCTCTGGAATACTAAATCCATATATTCTGACATTCATTGAATCTCCAGTATTTAGAGGTCAACTGGATGGAGTTAAAACTGAGACTATCAATCAAATAACTCAAGATATGCTTAAGGAACAGTTGATTCCGATTCCTCCGCTTACAGAACAAATCCGCATAAATGAAAAACTGGAAAAACTCATGCCTTACATCGAAAAATATGGTGTAGTATATTCAGAAGCAGTTAAATTGAATGGGACTTTTCCTGATCTGCTTAAAAAGTCGATTCTACAGGAAGTAGTGCAAGGAAAACTTGTTCCACAAGATCCTTCTGATGAACCAGCCTCTGTTCTTTTGGAACGTATTCGTGCGGAGAAGCGAAAGTTAATTGCTGAAGGCAAAATCAAGAAAGACAAGCACGAATCCGTCATTTTCAGAAGGGATAATTCTCATTATGAAAAGCGAGGTTCTGAGGAAGTTTGCATTGATGATGAAATTCCGTTTGACATTCCTGAAAGTTGGACATGGTGCAGACTCAATGAATTATGCGTAAAAATTGGAGCTGGCAGTACCCCAACAGGAGGTAAAGCGGTATATGTGTCCGATGGTATCAAATTTATTCGTTCTCAAAATGTTTATAATGACGGTCTAAGATTGATTGACATTGCTTATATTACAGAAGAAACCAACCTAAAAAAGTCAGGAAGCATCGTTCGAGCAAAAGACATTCTGCTAAATATTACTGGTGGATCTATAGGTCGTTGTGCGATTGTTCCAGATGATTTTGACATAGCAAATGTTAATCAGCACGTCATGATCATCAGATTGGTGGATCCTGTAATACGTCAATGGATACACACCATTTTAATTTCAAATTATATCCAAAATCTAATCATGGATGTTCAAGTTGGTGTTTCAAGAGAAGGTCTAAGCGCTACAAAACTGATGAATTTTCTTATTCCAATTCCTCCAATTCGTGAACAAAAACAGATACTTGAACTTTATGCCATTATTTCAAATAGGCTATCTGGTTTGTAAAGTTCTCATTATGAGAAGTTGGACGGTATCGAGCGTTGCATCGACGATGAGATACCGTTTGAGATTCCTGAAAATTGGGTATGGGCAAGATTTGGAACAGCAATGATTAACCGTGATGCTGAACGAATTCCCCTTTCTGTTAATAAACGAGAGAAGTTACAGAAAATATACGATTACTATGGCGCATCTGGCGTTATTGACAAAGTTGATCGGTATCTGTTTTCAAAACCATTACTTCTAATAGGTGAGGATGGAGCAAATCTACTTACACGTAACAAACCAATCGCTTTTATTGCAAGAGGCCAATATTGGGTTAACAACCACGCTCATGTCCTTGATTCATCAGACGGATTACTCTTGGAGTATGTTGCCGTATATATCAACGCAATCAACCTTGCACCTTATGTAACTGGAACAGCTCAGCCCAAAATGAATCAAGAAAAAATGAATTCTATCCTTATTTCTATTCCACCAACAGGTGAACAGTTTCGTATTGTCCAGAAGATCAATCAAATTTTTTCTGTGATCTCAAATATGTGAAATAAGGCATACACTTCAATGCTCCGAAGTGTATGCCTTTTCTTTTACCAATCTACGATTGTATCAACGATTTCTCTCTGTTCTGTAGCTGTTTTTCTGAGGTAGATACGGGTAGTTTCAATGCTTTCATGCCCCATGAGATCAGCCAAGAAGGCTATATCATTGCAACGATCAAGGAAGCTCTTAGCAAATCTATGACGGAACGAGTGCGGATACACAACCGCAGGATTGATGCCGTATTTTACCGCTAACTTTTTCAGCTGCCCGGATATACCACGAGTAGTAATACGTTCCCCATATTTGTTCAAAAAAATGAAGCCGCTTTCTTGTTGCTTTTCAGCCAACCAAGAAAGGGCTTCATTTTGTAATTCTTTGGGGATATAAATTCTGCGTAATTTACCACCTTTGGAGTACAGGTCAAGATGCCCTAACTTAACATGTTCAGTTTTAATCTGAATCAGTTCGCTGACTCTGGCTCCAGTGGCAGCAAGGAATCGAATTACAAAATACCAAAACATTTCGTTGTCATTGTTCAGACAAGATTTGAAGTATTTGTAGTCTGCTTCACTAATGACATTTTCCAGAAAAGTTTTCTGCTGCACACGGATAAAAGGCAGTTTCCATTTTTCTTTGCCAATGCACTCTAAGTAGCAGTTGATGGCTCTAAGTCTGAGATTAACCGTCTTTGGCTTATAATTCTCGATCAGCCATACCTTGTACTCACGCAGCTTTTTCTGGGTAACATCATCGTATTGCTCCCCATACTGTTTGATGGCGAATAGATACGATGAAATCGTGTTTTCCGAGAGGTTTGTGCCCCTCAAATGTCTTTCGAATTTTTGTTTTTCTATCATGGCGAAAGACCTCCTTTCACCAAATATTATACAATTCTACGCTAAATCAGCGTAATCTTATTGAACAATTCTTGCTGTTTTTCAATGATGCGGCATTGCTCTAATAGCGGTGGAATAGGGAACAAGAGGTTCATAACGCTATTACGATCTATTCCAGGAATAACCCCCTGTCCCTTAGATTTGATTTTATCGAAGTTTGCTTGTAGGAACAAACGGACATAGTGCATATCCAATGTTATAAACTTTTTTATTGCCATGATTTGCCTTGCGATATGAGCTTCTTCAATATCACAAATCACAGTTTTTCCGTAGCTTGAACCCTTGCAAACTAACAACACATCTCCACGATTAGCAATTACCCTTGGTGTTTCTGTCCAACGGTTTAGTAAAACACCGTTCTCTGATAAGCTGCTGGCACCCGTAATATAAGGCGTTCCCTTTTGGGTGTCGTTATATTCTTCAGGCTTAAAATCTGTTCCTGAAAGCAAAGAAATAACTTGTCCCAATCTTGACCATTCCCATGTATCAGGAATCTCAAACGGTATCTCATCGTCGATGCAACGCTCGATACCGTCCAACTTCTCATAATGAGAATTATCAGAATCATATTGTAAAAGTATCATAAAAAATCTGAGACACTCTGAATATCATTTATCTAAAAAAATAGTATTCTCTGCATTTTTTCTTTTTCAAATTATCAAAAGCAAGATCCACCCCGGTATTACCATATCGCCACTCTGCCATATAAGTAATATTTTCGGAGTTTTATCTTGCTGGGGAACTGTCGCCTCCCCATGCTCTTGGAATTGTATTCAGCGTAATTGACCGAAGATATCGCTCTGGCAGACCATTGATCGTAACTACCAATCTTCCGATAAAACAATTAAAAGAAGAAACGAACATTGAAAAGAAACGAATTTATGATTGTATTTTAGAAATGTGTGTTCCATTATATGTTGGCAGTTCTAGCTATCGGAGTGATATTGCCCATGAAAAAATGGGAAAAATGAAAACCTTTTTCGCTACTGCCGAATCGAGTCAGACTGAAAATATTATAGAGCAGACAGGCACAAAAACAATCTGATGTTTATATCTTAGTATAGACATCAGAAATAGAAAGCGTGTGATAGCTCTGCAGAAACCTACATATTACCTGTGGCGAACAGATTATACATCTTCAGAAGACTTTGAGGCAGATAAGGAGAAATATAGAAAAATAGGTTTTCGGGTTGTCACATTTGCGGATGGGCAGCCGGATAAAAATATACATAATGGAATAAAAGCGTTGATTCGAAACCATATAAAAGAAATCAATCAGTAATTTCTATGGGCGGGAGACATTCTCTCGCCCTTATTATATTACTGCCAGTAATATAATTCATTGTAAAATTATGTGAGAATCCGTTTACGAAAAGGATTTTTCAATATATAATTATATTACATTATTCCATAAATAATATTTCAGAAAGGATGAGAATATGAATGCTGGATATGTGCGTCTTTCCAGAGATGACGATAAGCGAAATTATGTTTCTATAGAAAATCAGAAGTTAATTATCAATCAGTATGCAGCCGACCATGGAATGGTTATTGACCGATGGTATGAAGATGACGGAGTATCAGGTTATATTTTTGACAGACTGGGATTTCAACAAATGATGGCTGATTTGGATAAAGATATTGATACCGTATATGTGAAGGATTTCTCTCGTCTTGGCAGACATAATGCGAAGGTCCTTTTGCTTTTGGATGAATTTCAGGAACGGGGAAAACATCTCATTGTCATTGATGATAATTACGATTCTTTCGATTCCAGCGACGACACCATTGGAATTAAAACATGGTTCAATGAGCGTTATGTAAAAGATACCAGTAAGAAAATCAAAAGAGCGATCGGAGCCAGACAAAAAGAAGGTACTCTTATGACAAAACCGCCTTTCGGATATTGTCGGGATACGAAAGACAAAAGTATCATCAAAATCGTTCCCAAAGAAGCTGAATTTGTCAAAATGGTTTACGATCTTTATATCTCCGGATCCGGTTATCGCAAAATAGCAAATTATTTGACCGATCGGGGCATCCCAACACCCTCTATGGTACAGCGAGAACGAGAAATTGAGGAAGGTCACATAAGTAAAAAGAAAGTCGCAACCATTTGGTCTGACAGCATGGTGAAAGAATTATTAGATAATGATTTTTACATTGGAACTTTTCGTTTGAGAAAACGTGCTAGAAATACAGTACATGGAAAGGATAAACGTGTTCCAAAAGAAGAACAGTGTATTTTTGAAGATCATCATCCTGCAATTATTGATAAAGCCACTTTTTCTCTTGTGCAGGAATTAAAGGAAAAGCGTAATCGCACGAATTATCGTGGAAGCAGGGGAGAATGGATCGGTTCAGAAATTCCCAATCCTTTTGGAAGCTGTTTGTTTTGTAAAGATTGTGGAAGTCGTTTGACACCGATTAAGCGTCAAACATCCAGCAGAGAAAGAAAATATTATATTTGTACTACCTATAATACGAAAGGCAGGCGGTATTGTGAGAAAGCGCATCTGATTGAGGAAAATGATTTGATGGAAGATGTGCTGAATTATATTAAACTGTGCAGAGAAGCACTTTGTGAAATGATTTCCACATATGATATGAGGGACTTTGAGGCAGAAAAGAAAACGCTGGCAGAAAAACGACAGGACATTCAGGAAGAAATTCAAAACAGAAAAAATCAACTAAAGGTACTTTTAACACAAAAAATAAAAGATTTATCCATAGCATCTGAAAATGAGGATTTGATCCATGAAACCTATGATTCCATGCAAAAGGATCTACTGGCGCAGATTCATGGTTTGGAGATACAGGAAAAAGAACTGAACGAAACTACTATAGAAACGCCGGATGTAAAGGACAAATTGAAAAACGCATTGGATGTAGTTGATAAAATCATTGCAGGTGGAACTCTTGACCGAAGAGATATTGAACTGTTGATTGAGAGAATTGATGTAGATAAAGAGGGAATGCCGGAAATCACTTTAAAATATGGTTTGTCTGATTTAATCAATTACAGTCCTGCTGATGAGATGAATCGTCGGGAAAATACCGTAATCGCTCTTGTAATGAAGTTGATTATAGAGGATGAACGTGGATATACATCTGCAAAATACTTGTCAGAGCATATTACAGCATTGGGATTTAAGAAAACGAAACAAAGTATCTTGCCTTATATCAATCTGATGAAAGAATTGGGGATTTTGGAAGATACGGATAATCTGCTGAAACCCTACAATATTGTGAAATCAAAAGAAGAGATTACTGTATTGATGCATCAATATCTGCCGGATTTACCGTCTCAAATGACTTCTGAACAATTATCGAACGATTATTTACATTATTGTAGTGGTGACAGGTGGTATGCCACAGATGGTTTTTGAATATATCTTAAAACAAAATGGAATTGACCCAGCCAAAGACTTAACCATTAACCAGAATATCGATTTTGGTTCTACGGCCGCGGCCTTTTCCGAGGGGCAGGGGGACTTTACCGTAGAATTCGAGCCACACGCCACAACTCTCGAGCTTGCAGGAAAGGGTTACGTAGCTGCTTCACTTGGAACAGACAGTGGCTATGTCCCATACACAGCATTTTCTGCAAAGAAAAGTTATATCGAAAAGAATTCTGATGTAATTCAGGGCTTTACAAATGCCTTACAAAAAGGTATGGATTACGTGCAGTCACATACACCAGCAGAGATTGCCAAAGTGATTGCACCACAGTTTTCTGAAACAGATTTGCAGACGATTACAACTATTGTAACTCGCTATTATGATCAGGATACCTGGAAAACTGACTTAATTTTTCAACCTGAAAGTTTCGAGTTACTGCAAGACATCTTAGAGACGGCCGGAGAACTTACGAAACGTGCTCCATATAAAGATCTTGTAACGACTGAATTTGCCAAGAAAGCGGCAGGGAAATAGTATCTTTTAAGTTAGTAAAAGGAGTGAGATACAAAAACTCTCACTCCTTCTTATATGTTTCTATTTCATCTTATAACAAGAAATATTTTAGTACGAATAGAACTGCTAACACGTACATCAATGGACTCAGCTTTTTCTCTTTTGCTTTTCCTGTCACTGTACAAATCACTACATATGAGATTACTCCCATTGCAATTCCTTCTGAAATACTATAGAAGAATGCCATAGCTACTATACAGATAAAACATGGAATTCCTTCTGCATAATCTTCAAAGTTGATACGCACTACATTTGTTACCATGTAGAAACCAACAATAATCAAAGCCGGTGCAGTCGCAAAAGACGGAATAGCCAAGAATATTGGTGATAATAACAGTGATAATGCAAATAAAATTGCTGTCGTTACAGAAGTAAGACCAGTACGTCCGCCTTCTGATACGCCTGATGCACTCTCTACAAACGTTGTAACTGTTGATGTTCCAAGAACAGCACCTGCTGTCGTTGCAACTGCATCTGCCATCAAAGCACCTTTGATACGTGGAAGTTTTCCATCTTTATCAAGCATTCCTGCTTTTGTTGAAACACCAATAAGTGTTCCGAGTGTATCAAAAATATCGACAAATAAAAATGCAAATACTACTACAACAAATTCTCCAATTTTAACACCCGAAAAGCTCATTTTTGCAAAAATCGGACTCAATGACGGTACCGAAATACCATTGCTGAAGTTCGGAAGAAGACTATACATTCCAAGTTCTGGACTCGGTACATAAAGTCCTGTCAATTCGCAGATGATTCCAAGAATCCATGTAATCAAAATTCCCCAGAGTATATTACCTTTTACATTCTTCACAACCATAATTGCTGTGATGAGTACACCTATAATTGCAAGTATTACCGTAATTCCAACATCATTCATGGTTGCCTTTACAGCAGCATCTGCCCCCAATATCTCATTGTATCCGTCGAGTGAAAACAGTCCAACCAGTGTAGACCCGCCAATTACAATCTTAGCATTCTGTAAACCAATAAATGCAATGAAAAGTCCAATTCCGACACTAACTGCTGATTTCAGATTCAACGGAATGGCATTGAAAATTGCTTCTCTTACATTTGTCACTGATAAAAGAATAAAAACAAGTCCTTCCACGAATACTGCTGCCAGAGCTACCTGCCATGAATATCCCATTTTCAACACAACTGTATATGCAAAATACGCATTCAGTCCCATACCTGGTGCAAGTGCAAAAGGATAGTTTGCAAATAGTGCCATCAGCAGAGTACCCAGACAAGCTGCAAGTGCTGTCGCTGTAAACACAGCTCCTTGATCCATGCCTGTTGCAGACAGGATACTTGGATTTACCGCCAAAATATAAGCCATCGTCATAAATGATGTAATACCAGCCAAAACTTCTGTCTTGACATCCGTATTGTTCTGTTTCAGTTTAAACAATTTTTCTAACATCCTATTCTCCTTTTATACCTTATCTATTTTGTTTCTCTAACCTTCTTACGAAGTGGCAGAATCATAGATGGAGATACAGAAAGTTCATCAATTCCCATTTCAAGGAATGTTTCTGTGAGCTCTAAATCAGCTCCTAATTCTCCACAAATTCCAATCCATTTTCCTTCGGCATGTGCGTTGTCTGCTGCCATTTTTATCATAGAAAGTACTGCAGGATGATGTGGATCGTAAAAATCATCCAATTTTGGATTTTGTCTGTCGATTGCCAATGTATATTGAGTCAAATCATTTGTACCAACGCTAAAGAAATCTACCTCTTTTGCAAGTTCACGGCTTACCATAACTGCTGCCGGTGTCTCAATCATAACACCTATTTCAATGTTCTCACGGAAAGGAATACCCTCTGCACGTAATTCTGCTTCAACTTCTTTCAAAATTTCCTTAATACGTTTTACTTCTTGAACAGAAATAATCATAGGGAACATGATGGCAATCTGTCCATATGCAGATGCACGATATAAAGCACGTAACTGTGTCTTAAAGATATCCGGCTGTGTTAGGCAAATACGAATCGCTCTGTAACCGAGTGCCGGGTTCTCCTCGTGTGGAAGATTAAAGTAATCTGCCTGTTTATCTGCACCAATATCCAACGTTCTGATAATAACTCTTTTGCCAGCCATGTTCTGTGCAACCGTTTTATATACAGCAAACTGCTGCTCTTCTGTTGGATATGTATCATTCTCTAAGTATAAGAATTCGCTTCGGAATAAACCAATTCCACCGGCATCATTCTTAAGAACTGCACCTACATCAGAACTATTGCCAATATTCGCATAAATATTAATCTTTTGTCCGCTTAAGGTTACGTTCTCTTTTCCTTTTAATTGCTCCAATAAGAGCTTTCTTTCACGGTCTTCCGCTTTTTTCTTCATCATTGCTTCCAGGGTCTCTTCGTCTGGATCAATGTAAATCTTCCCATCAAAACCGTCAATGATTGCAAATGCATTATCATATTCCTGTTTTAATTCCTCACCAAGACCAATAATTGCCGGAATATTCATTGTTCTTGCAAGAATTGCTGTATGTGAGTTTGCAGAACCATACATTGTTGCAAATCCCAATACTTTGTCCTTGTCAAGCTGAACTGTTTCACTTGGTACCAAATCGTCTGCTGCAATAATCACTGGTTCGTCTGTTGAAAATCCTGTTCTGTCTACACCTGTTAAAATATTAAGAATACGTTCAGAGACATCTTTAACATCGGCTGCGCGTCCCTGCATATAAGCATCGTCCATTGCAGAGAACATTGCTGCAAAATTATCTGCAGTTGTTAAGACGGCATATTCTGCGTTTACTTCTTCCCCTGTGATGATGTTATTAATCGATTCGATATAATCTAAATCTTCAAGCATCATCTGATGGATTTCAAAAATCATGGCATTTGCTTCACCAACATCTGCAATCGCTTTTTCATATAATGCATGTAATTCATTTACAGCAGTCTCTCTCGCATCTTCAAAACGCTTTACTTCGCTTGCAGTATCCTCTACACGCCATCTTTTAATCTGCTGATCTTCTCTCTTATAAAAAGCAATCTTACCAATTGATACACCACCAAATACGCTTTTACCTGTCAATGTAATCATAGTTTTACCATTCCTTCATTTATTTTGCAAATCTTATAAATTTTCATTGAAGAATACTTCCATAGCTGCGATTGCTTCTGCTTCATCAGCACCTTCTGCTGAAATCACGACTTCGTCGTTCTGTTTTACAGCCAATCCCATAACTGCAAAAAGTCTTTTTGCGTCAGCTGCTTTTTCTCCTTTATTGATCTTAATTGTTGATTGGAATTTAGCTGCTTCTTTTACCAGTAATCCTGCTGGTCTTGCGTGAATTCCTAACTCATCTTTTACTACAAAATTAAATTCTTTCATTGTACTTCTCCTTTTCTTTCCCTAAGCTTTTTTTGAGAATCTCTCTATCTACACATTATCTAATACTTTTGTTCGTTTTTCAATAGAATTTATGCATTTTTTTAATTTTTCAGAGTTTTTTACTCATTGACATTTATAACCAACTATGCTACTCTGACAGAGTATTTTCGATAGGAAAATACTTAATTTATTATTTATATTTTATGGAGGTATCAACATGAACAAAGGTACAGTAAAGTGGTTTAACAACCAAAAAGGTTATGGATTCATCTCTGATGAAGCAGGAAACGATGTATTCGTTCACTTCACAGGCTTAAATATGGAAGGATTCAAAACTTTAGAAGAAGGCCAGGCAGTAGAGTTTGAAATCACTGAAGGCGCTAAAGGACCACAGGCTATCAACGTAGTAAGACTTTAATCAGATTTTTAGATGTGCCTTTTATGTATGTAAATTTGATAGATTAATTTTTATATTTAAAAAGCAGTATTTGAATGAGATTAAAAATGGAGTTGCCATACGGCAGCTCCATTCTTTTTGTCTTCCTTTATTAGCAGTTTGCATGATATGCTTCGTCTGCTCCCCAGACATCAAATCCATTTTTTCTTAAGATTGCAACAACTTTTTCCGGAGCATCTGATTTTAAAACTGCCGAAGCATCCGCTCCGTTTGCAAATGCATACATATACTCTACATTTACCCCTCCCGACATCAGTTCATGCATTGCTTTACTAAGTGAACCTGCCGCATGAGGAACGCGCAGAGCCACTACATCAGTAAGCATGGAAGTAATTCCTGCCTCTTTTAATACAGCTCTTCCCTTTTGCGGATCAGAAACAATCATACGAAGCATCCCATAATCTGCTGTATCTGCAAGACTGAGGGCAACAATATTTACATTGTTTGCACCAAGTGTGTTTAACACTTCATCAAGACGTCCTTCTCTATTTTCCAAAAATACGGATAATTGTTTAATTGTCATTTTCTGTTCCTCCCTCTTACAGATTTCTATTATCGATTACACGTTTTGCTTTTCCTTCACTACGTGCAATCGTCTTAGGCTCTACCAATTTTACATTTACAGCGATACCAAGTGCCTGTTTGAGTACACCTGCAATTTTATTACGGAGTCCTTCTAATTCACGAATTTCGTCTGAGAAGTAACGTTCATCTACTTCTACCATAACAGTGAGTTTATCCATGTTATTTTCACGGTCTACAATCATTAAGTAGTGAGGTGCTACATCACCGCCCATACTGAGAAGCGCTGTTTCAACCTGTGTCGGGAATACATTGACACCACGGATAACCTTCATGTCATCTGTACGTCCTTTGAATTTCGAAATACGAGGAAGTGTTCTTCCACATTTACAGGTACTGTGGTCGATACTTGTCAAGTCCTTTGTGCGGTAGCGGATTAATGGCATACCTTCTTTTGTAAGTGTTGTAAATACAAGTTCTCCCTTTTCTCCATCAGCACATGCTGCATTTGTCTGAGGATTCAGAATTTCAGGATAAAAATAATCTTCATGTACGTGTAAACCTTCATGGTGGATGCATTCACATGCAACCCCCGGTCCTAAGATTTCACACAGACCATAGATATCAAAACAATTGATTCCGAGGATACTTTCAATCTGCTTTCTCATCTCTACCGTCCAAGGTTCTGCTCCGAGAATACCTGCTTTTAATTTCAGTCTCTCGACAACACCTGCATCGCGGAGTGCTTCTGCAAGATGCAGTGCATAAGAAGGTGTACATGCAATGGCTGTCGCTCCAAAATCCTCCATACACATCATCTGTCTCTGTGTGTTTCCTGCTGACATAGGAACTACCATCGCCCCCATCTGTCTTGCACCGAAGTCAATTCCCAAACCACCTGAAAATAGTCCATAGCCGTAACATGTATGGATAACATCTTCCTCTGTGAGACCCGCCATAACAAGACATCTTGCTACACATTCCCCCCAGAGTTCTGCATCTTTCTTTGTATACGAAGCGAGTGTCAGTTTTCCGGTTGTTCCTGAAGTTCCCTGTACCCTGGCAATCTTTGATTTCGGGACTGCAAGAAGCCCAAATGGATAATTATCTCTCAAATCTTCTTTTGTTGTAAATGGTAATTTATGAATATCTTCAATGCCTTTGATATCGCCCGGTTCCACACCGAGTTCTTTCATTTTTCTATTGTAAAATGTTACATTTTGATAAACATTTTTTACCTGCTTTACCAAACTCTCGCTCTGCAGGGCTGTCATCTCATCCCTGCTCATACATTCCTTTGCAGGATCTTTGTATCTTTCTACCCATTCCATGTTACAACTCCTCCTAATTTTTTAATCCATACCCTACGTCAAAAGCTTTCTTGTTAATTTCAATTGTCTTTGGCGGAACGGTATTTTCAATTACTTCGTACCATAATTCTTTTTCAAAATCCATATGCTGTGCCGCAATTCCCAACACGACCATATTAAATACTCTGGAATTACCAAGTGCCTTTGCTTCCTCTGTGGCATTAACTGTATAAACTTTATGCTCTTTGGCAAGATTTTCAATAATGTTTTCTGGATACTCTGCCGCTCCGATTACAACCGGCATCGGATCGATTCTCCAGTCATTGATAATCAGTGCTCCTTCTTTCTTCAGAAAATGGGAATATCTTAAAGCTTCCAGTTTTTCAAATGCAATAATGACATCTGCCTGTCCCTCTTCTACGATTGGCTCCGCAACCTTTTCACCGTAACGAACGAATGTAACCACACTTCCGCCTCGCTGTGCCATACCGTGCACTTCGGAAAGCTTCACATCATATCCGGCTGCAATGGCCAGACCTCCTAGAATTCTACTTGTAAGAAGTGTTCCCTGTCCTCCTACACCTACAATCATAATATTTTTTGCTGCCATTATTTGTCACCTGCCTTTACTAATCCGATTGCATCAAATTTACACAATGTTTTACATAATCCACAACCGGTACACATTGTATCGTCAATATGAATGGTTCCATCTGCATTTTTCGTCATTGCCGGACATCCCGGTTTCATGCACATACCACACTTTTTACATTTGTCTGAATGTGCAATATATACTGGTTTTTTTGACTTATCAAGCAGTACGCAAGGAGTTTTCGTAATAATTACCGATACTTCGTCTCTTGCAACTTCTTCTTTTACAACCTTCTCTAGTGTCGCAATATCAAATGCGTTGACTTCAATCACATGTTTTACACCCATAGTTCTGCAAAGTACAGGAATATCGATTGCGTACGTTGGTTCTCCAAGCAATGTTTTACCTGTTGCCGCATGATCCTGATGACCTGTCATGCCGGTTGTTGAGTTATCAAGAATCATAACTGTTCCAGTTGCCTTGTTGTACACCATATTCATCAGAGAATTTACGCCTGTATGTAAAAATGTAGAATCTCCAATTACTGCTACCCAGTCCTTAATATATTCTTTTCCTTTCGCCTTTTCCATACCGTGAAGGCTGGAAATGCTCGCTCCCATACAAATTGTTGTGTCTACAACACTTAACGGTGCAACTGCGCCTAATGTATAACATCCAATATCACCTGCTGCATGCAGTTTCAATTTATTCAATACATAGTAAACACTTCTGTGCGGACAGCCCGGACAAAGAATCGGAGGTCTTAAAGGTGCTGCAGCCGGTGTCTTCACGTCTAACTCTTCTTTTGCAATTGCTTTACGAATCATATTTGCGCTATATTCACCCTGTACTGTGAAGATTTCTTTTCCTATTGCTTTAATCCCCCAGGATTTCACTTGTTCCTCAATCACAGGATCCAATTCTTCAACGATATAGAGCGTATCAACTTTTTCTGCAAACTCTGTAATAAGTTTCCTCGGGAGAGGATTTACCATTCCAAGCTTTAATACGGACGCATTTGGCAATGCTTCTTTTACATATTGGTATGGAATACCACTTGTTATCACACCGATTTTTGTATCATTTATTTCTACAGTGTTAATTGCCAGTGTATTTGCTGCCTCTGCCAGTTCTAAGTTTCGCTTTTCGATTTCCACATGGCGAAGCTTTGCATTTCCCGGCATCATAACAGTTTTTCGAATGTCTTTTATGTAAGGCTTATCCTCTACTTCTTCACGGTCACAAAGTTCTACTAACCCTTGTGAATGCGCAAGTCTTGTTGTTATTCTAAAAATGACCGGCCTATCAAATGCCTCACTGATTTCGTATGCTGCCTTCATGAATTCTTTAGCTTCCATACTGTCAGATGGTTCTAATACCGGTACCTGAGCTGCTCTTGCGACCATACGTGTATCTTGTTCATTCTGTGAACTATAAAGTCCCGGGTCATCTGCAACTACCAGAACCAATCCACCATTTACTCCCATGTAAGATACCGTATAGAGTGGGTCTGATGCCACATTAAGTCCTACATGCTTCATACATGCCATTGCACGTACACCGGATACACTTGCTCCGATTGCAACTTCTGTCGCAACTTTCTCATTCGGAGACCATTCCGCATAAATATTATCCTTATATTTTACAATCTGTTCACTAATCTCTGTGCTTGGTGTTCCCGGATACGCAGCTGATACTTTTACTCCAGCTTCATATGCGCCACGGGCAATTGCCTCATTTCCAAGCATAATTACTTTTTTTCCTGTATTTGACATTTCAAGTTCTTCCTTTCCGTTCTAGTATGTCACTAATATATCACAACACTTTACTTTTTTAAAGTATTAATTTGCGAAATCTTGACATCATATTCTGCAATACAGCCTACAGAGCCACAGCTTTCCCTCACGTGCCTTTTTCATTTTCATAGCTTTTATTACCTCCCTTATTCCTGTCCAAATGCAGATTTCATGGAATAATTCATAGCTTCTTCCTGAAACTGTTTTGTATAAAGATTGTAGTATGAACCCTGCTTATCAATCAGCTCTTTATGTGTTCCCTGCTCAATAATCTTTCCATCTTTTACTACCAAAATAACATCTGCCTGTCGGATTGTAGAAAGTCTGTGCGCAATGACAAACGAGGTCCTTCCCTTCATTAGATTTGCAATTGCATCCTGAATCAGTTTTTCTGTTACTGTGTCAATCGAGGAAGTTGCTTCATCCAACACAAAAATACGCGGATCTGCCAGAATTGCTCTTGCAAATGATAAAAGCTGTTTTTCGCCGGTAGAAAGCAAATCCCCACCTTCTCCAACATCACTGTCATACCCTTTGTCCATGCGGGCAATGACGCCATCGGCAGATACACTCTTTACTGCCGCTTCAATTTGTTCCATTGTCGCATCCGGGTTACCATATTTCAGGTTTTCCACCACACTTCCCGAAAACAAATGTGGTGTCTGCAATACATAACCGATGTTACTGTGAAGCCATAACTGCGAGCGCTCTCTGGCATCCTTTCCATCAATCAGTATTCTCCCTGAAGTGGGTTCAAAAAAACGACAGACCAGATTTACAAGTGTGGATTTTCCTGCCCCTGTCTCGCCGACAATTGCTACATTCGTCCCCTGTGGGACATGTAGATTGAAGTGTTCTAGAACATATTCATCTCCATCCGGATACATGAATGAAACATCTTCAAACGTAATATCACCATGCAGTGGTTCCCAATTTTCTTTCTTTGGTTCGAAAGCATCTCCATATTTTGCAATTACTTCTTGTGTATCGTGCACATCCGATTGCGTCTCCATAAGACGTGTGAAACGTTCAATATTTACCTGTATCGTAATCAGGTTTGAAATACAGCGCACAACCCACTGCACCGGTTCCATCATGCCGAGTGCGTAAGACATAAATACTGACAATGTTCCAAGCTCCATCACACCCTCTATCGTAATGATGCCGCCTTGCCAAAGCACCAGCGCCAATGCCAGTGATGCAGCAAATGAAATCATAGACGCAAACATGGAGCGATAATGAGAGGCATGGACAGAAATTTCATACATTTCATCAGTCGTTTCCTCAAAATTTTCCTCCATTTTCTTTTCAATTACCAAAGTTTTGGTAGTCTTTGCTCCGGTAATGCCTTCATTAAACTTTCCTGTTATCTTCGAATTCACTTCCCGGATGCTTCTGTTTAAAGTCACCAGCTTCTTCTGGAAGAACGCAGCTGTGAGTGCCGTAACCGGTACAATCGCAATTACCCACAAGGCCAGCTTATAATTAATACCTAGCATGACAATAATAGCACCTACAATATACGCAAGATTCCACACACCATCCAGCAATGCCCAGGAAACCAACGAACCAATACGATTGGTATCACTCATAACTCTCGCATGAATATAACCTACACTGTTCTGATTGTAGTATGAAAATGCCAATGTCTGCAGATGATTAAAGCTTTCCCTTTTCATATCACGCCCTACGTACATTTCAATCTGGCATGCCTGATAAGCTGAAACCGTATTGGTAATTACCTGAAATGCAAGGACACCAGCATAACATATAATAAACAATTTCATAGTATCCGGTGTATTGCCTTCAATAAAATGATTCAAGGCATATCGCTGGAACAGTGGCAAAACAATATCCACCGTACCACCCAGAAGTGTTAACACAACCATGCTGATTACGGTAAAACGATATGGTTTTAAATATGGAAATAATTTCGGTACACCAAACCAAGGGAGCGAGACATGCTCTTTCTGTTCTTCTTTTCTATTACTCATCTGCCTTACCTTCCTCTTCTAAAGCCATCTGCATATCGTAGATTTTCCGATAAATCCCGTTCTTCTGCATCAGCTCTTCGTGCGTGCCAATCTCCGCAATCTGCCCCTTGTCCATAACCATAATACAGTCTGCCTGCATCAGTGTTGTAACACGGTGTGCAATCAAAATCACGGTTGACTCACCAAGATTCTTTCGAAGCTCCTGACGAATCTTTACATCTGTCTCTGCATCTACTGCTGACAATGAATCATCAAATACCATAATCGGTGTCTCTTGTGTCAACATTCTTGCAATCGCTGTCCGCTGTTTCTGTCCGCCCGACAGAGTAACCCCCCTCTCACCAACAATCGTATCATAACCTTGTGTAAACTCCATCACAGAGTCATCTACACAGGCAATCGCTGCCGCTTTACGGATATCGCCTAAACTAATTTCTTTTTTCGTGATTCCAATATTTTCCCCAATTGTTCGTGAAAATAAAAATGGTTCCTGCAGTACCATTCCGATATTAGAACGGACCCATTCTCCTTTCATATCTGCCACATCAATACCGCCAATCGTTATTCTTCCATTTTCAGGCGGCAAATCATACAGGCGATTTAGCAGATACATCAGTGTTGATTTTCCGGAACCGGTACTTCCCAAAATACCAAAAGTGCTTCCCTTTGGAATTGTAAAGCTCACATCTTTCAGTACTGGAGTTTCTCCATATCCAAAAGATACATTTTGAAACACAATATCTCCATGCATATCCGGTGTAACCGCATGTTCCTTATCCTTCTCTGCTTCTGAATTCATAATGTAACAAAGACGTTCCACCGAAACACCGGCCTTACTCATCTCCGAAATCATACGTCCCATTTGACGAACCGGCCAAGTCAGCATCGTATTGTATGAGATAAACGCAATGAACTCACCGGCAGTCATCTCTCCATTTACACTTAATACAGCTCCCAAAATTACAATCAACATCAGTTGAAGTCCGGAAAACAAATCTCCTGCACCCCAGAACAATGCTAAGAATTTACACAAACGCATCCATGTATTTGTATAAATCTGATTCTGTTTTTCAAAACGATCTTTTTCGTATTTTTCACGTCCGAAGGCACGGACTACTCTCACACCTGTTAGATTTTCCTGTGCAATCGTAGATAGCACGCCTTCATTCTCATCACATTTCGTAAAGTTATCCCGGATATGTGAATGAAAATATAATGAGTAACTAATAATAACTGGAATGAACACTGCTGCCACCATCGCTAATTTCACGTTCATAGAAAACATAAAAAACAGGGACATCACAATCAAAATCACAATTCGGAATACACTGGTTAATTGTTCTGAGATAAAATTTTTAATCATTTCAACATCAGATGTGCAGCGCTGAATAATATCTCCAGTTTGATTCTTCATGTGCCATGAAAACGGCAGTCTCTGAATGTGGGAAAACAGACGGTTTCGCATGGTTCTTACTAGACCTTCCGCACCTTTTGTATTATAAAGGTTAAAAAGATAGCGGAATAGCGCCGTAAAAAAAGCAATTATAATAATCAAAATCCCAATTACCCAGATGTGACTTCTCAAATATGTAACTCCGCCGATTGACGCTACTGCTTCTCTAAGAAAGGGAGGCAGATTCAGTTCCTGCGTTCCTATAATACTGTCTACGGTAGCACGGATCAGCTGAGGTGAAATCATGTCAAGACCGGTTACAATCAATGCTGACAAAATGCTGATTAAAAAAAAGTGTACATTGCCTTTAAGGAATGCCATTACAAGTGATACTTTTGTATACTTGCCGGCTTCCCTTCCCCGCCGTCCTGCTCCTATGATATTTGCTGTTACTTTTTTCATATTCCAATAAACCTCTTTTATTACTTAAAAATCGAATAACGACAACTGATTTGACTCCGGCAAATCTCCAAAGAGTCCTAAATCATCCATAAAATCTATGACACTCTTACTTACCTTCGTTCGTTGTCGGAAATCATCTTTAGATAAGAACGGTCCCTTTGCAGCTGCTATTTCTACCGCATCTGCAGCCTTATCACCCATACCTTCAATACTGCTGAATGGAGGCATTAGTTTTCCATCAATAATCTGTATCTTCGTGGCCTTGGCACGATAAATGTCAATCGGCAGAAATTCATACCCTCTAGCATACATTTCCTGCACAAGTTTCATGTCTTTTAACGTATCCTGTTCTTTATTTGTCAGGGAATCACTGCGTCTATTATAGTCTCGCATATAAAATTCTAGTTTTTCTTTTCCCTGGCACATAATTTCGTAAGAAAACGCATTCGCACGTATGCTGAAGTAAGCCGCATAATATGCCAGTGGATAATACACCTTACAATACGCAATGCGGTACGCCATCATGACATAAGCTGCCGCATGAGCCTTCGGAAACATGTATTTAATTCGTCGGCAGGACTCCTGATACCATTCCGGGATACCTGCTTCCTTCATTGCCTCCTCCCACTCGTCTTTCAGCCCTTTTCCTTTACGCACACTCTCCATAATTGTAAAGGACAATTCACTCTCCATTCCACTGTTAATCAGAAATGTCATAATATCATCACGGGTACAGATTGCTGTGGAAATTGTCGCCTGCCCGTTTCGGATAAATTCCTGGGCATTATTAAGCCATACATCCGTACCATGTGAAAGTCCGGAAATACGAATCAAGTCAGACAAGGTCTTTGGCTCCGTGTCTACAACCATCTGGATAACAAAATCGGTACCAAACTCCGGAATACCAAGACATCCAACCGGACATCCACCGATATCCTCCGGTGTAATTCCAAGGGAACTTGTATCTGCAAATAACTTCATTACGCCCGGGTCATCGAGCTTAATATCTGTCGCCTTAAATGGTTTTCCTGTAAGCTGCCCAACCAATTCTTCCAACATCTTAATCATAGTAGGATCATCATGGCCAAGAATATCAAGTTTCAACAGGTTGTGATCGATTGAGTGATAATCAAAATGCGTCGTGACAATATCCGTTGTCATGTCGTTGGCCGGGTGCTGTACTGGTGTAAACGAGTTAATATCCTGTCCAATCGGCAAAACAATAATACCGCCCGGATGTTGTCCCGTACTTCTGCGAATTCCGGTACAACCCTGGAGTATACGTTCAATCTCACATTTCCGTTTGCCTTGTCCACGCTCTTCATAATAATTTTTTACATAACCATATGCTGTCTTATCTGCCAGTGTACCGATAGTTCCGGCACGATAAGTCTGTCCGTCTCCAAAAATAACTTCTGTATATTTATGTGCATTACTCTGATAGTCACCGGAGAAATTAAGATCAATATCCGGCTCTTTATTCCCCTTAAATCCAAGGAATGTTTCAAATGGTATATCAAATCCGTCTTTTACAAGTGGTTTTCCACATACCGGACAATTTTTATCCGGCATATCCCATCCACAGCCACCGGCATATTTACGCACTTCCGGCGATTCAAAATCACTATAATGGCAGTTTGTACAATAATAGTGCGGACTTAACGGATTTACCTCTGTGATTCCCGCCATCGTTGCAACAAATGAAGATCCAACAGAACCACGGGAACCAACCAGATACCCATCTTCATTTGATTTCCACACCAGTTTTTGTGCAATAATATACATTACGGCAAATCCGTTAGAAATAATCGAATTCAGTTCACGTTCTAGTCGTTCTACTACGATTGGAGGAAGTTCTTCCCCGTACATACTATGTGCTTTAGTATAACAAATGTGACGAAGCTGCTTATCCGAATCTTCAATGACCGGCGGACACTTATCTGGTCTCACCGGGGAAATTTTTTCAATCATATCTGCAATCTTATTGGTATTTTCAATAACAACTTCATATGCCTTCCTAGAACCTAGATAGGAGAATTCTTCCAGCATTTCCTCTGTGGTGCGCAGATACAAAGGTGCCTGATTATCGGCATCATCAAATCCTTTTCCTGCCATAATAATTCTCCGGTATACTTCATCCTCCGGATTCATAAAATGGACATCACATGTTCCAACAACTAATTTATGGAATTTTTCTCCCAGCTTGACGATTTTTCTGTTAATGTCTTTCAAATCTTCCTGCGTACGCACCATCTCATATTTCGGATTGTCCACCATAAACTGGTTATTGCCAAGCGGCTGAATTTCCAGATAATCATAGAAATTTACAAGCCTTGCGATTGTCTCGTCCGATTTATTATTTAAGACAGCCTGATATAGTTCACCAGCTTCACAGGCACTTCCTATAATCAATCCCTCTTTGTACTTTAAATATTCACTTTTCGGAATACGCGGCCGTCTCGCATAGTAAGTCAGATGAGACAGGGAAATCAAACGATACAAATTCACCCTTCCCACATCATTTTTTGCCAGAATAATCGCATGATAAGTTGGAAGCTTTTTAATGGCATCCGGATTGGTCGCTCCGAACTCATTTACTTGTTTCAGAGTGGATATTTCCTGCCCCTTCAGCATCTGGATAAATTTCACAAATATTTCTGCTGTTGCTGCCGCATCATCCACCGCACGATGATGATTTTCCAGAGAAATACCTAAGGCTTTCGCCACGATATTTAATTTGTATTTCGAAAGTGTCGGCAACAGCACTCGTGCAAGTGCTACCGTATCCACGGAAGTAAATTCACGCGTAATCCCAAGCTTTCTGCAATTTTCCTCAATAAATTCCACGTCAAATGACGCATTATGTGCCACCAGAACAGCATCACCGACAAATTCCAGAAATTCAGGCAATACCGTTTCTATCACAGATGCCCCCATTACCATATTGTCATCAATGCTGGTCAGTTGTGTAATATGAAACGGAATTGGCACTTTTGGATTGACAAAGGTACTGTACCGTTCCACAATTTCACCCTGTTTTACTTTTACAGCGCCGATTTCAATGATATGATCCTGTCTGGCACTGAATCCTGTTGTCTCAAGGTCAAAGACAACGTATGTATCTTCCAGCGTCTGGTCTTTCGCATGAACTGCAATATCCGTCAAGTCATCTGCCAGATATGCTTCCACCCCATAAATAATTTTAAATGGATCATCTTTATCCAGCTTTTCAATATAATGATTCGCATCTGGGAAAGCCTGCACCACACCGTGGTCTGTAATTGCGATAGCAGGATGTCCCCAGTCGTGTGCCTGCTTTACCAAATCTTTTACATCAGTCACACCATCCATATCACTCATTTTCGTATGACAGTGAAGTTCTACCCGCTTTTCCGGACTCGTGTCTTTACGGCTAGTCGTAAAATCAGGAATTTTTTTTATTCCTGCAATAGATGCAATCGTCAGCTCACTATCGTATTTATCTACAGTGGTCACACCCTTGATTTTCA
Source organism: uncultured Clostridia bacterium (assembly GCA_937896665.1). Taxonomy (GTDB): domain Bacteria; phylum Bacillota; class Clostridia; order Lachnospirales; family Lachnospiraceae; genus Faecalimonas. The sequence continues at coordinate 10,763 of CALBNS010000051.1, read as the reverse complement.
GAAAAGCACCTTTTTTCACTGAATCCAAAAGTTCCAGGAGCTGCTCATTTTTGACAAACAATTTTACCATGATCGTATCTGTAAAATCTGTTACTGAAAACATAACAATCGTCTTTTCGTTGCGGATTTCACGTGTCTCCAGATTGAGAACCTTGCCGCGGAAAGTAATCTCACCCATCTCACCAACAACTTGGGAAAGTTCAATCGGTTCATCATTAAAATCACGCCCATAAACCACATTCGGATCATCTGCCTTCTTCAGTGGACGAGAAAGCTCTCTCTTCTGCTCATTCTTCTTCTCATACTCTTTCTGCTGTGCCGCCTTTGTCTCAGCACGTTCTTTTTTCTTTTCTTCCCGTTCTTCTTTTTTCTGTTCTATTATAGATGAATTTTCTTCCACAATTGCATTGATTTCCTGCTGCAGCTGCAATGCGTTGTGTTCCTGCATCTTGCTTTTCTTTGCCTGTATATATTCCACACGCACTTCAACCGGAATATTGCAGCGCTCAGAAAAAATTTCCCGCAATAAAGCAACAATCAAATCTTCTCTTCCATGAGCTACAATTGTATCTTCCAATTCAAGACATAAAATATTTCCATTTTCAAAATGATATTTTGCATTAAAAAATACACTCTGCGCCACAACACTTTTCTGCTGTAATTCCAAAGAGATACTGCTAAAGTATTCCTGCATCAGATTGTCTGGCGTATACTGCGCTGACAGCCGGTACTTTTCCAATATCTTAATCTGAATAGGATTTGCACCAAATAACTGTTCTTTGATCATTGTTTCCATCTTGTAGATCCATTTTTTGGGAATTAAATGACTGCTGCTTATATGGACATTAAGATACACTCTGTCTGCATTTGTAGCTACTTTTTCCACTTCCGTCTCTGCAAACAGGGCTTTTATTTCACTATTCACTTTTAATGTTGGAAACACATCAAAAAACTTCTTTGCCATCTTCTTAACCTCTTTTTATTTTTCCCAATTCAATAGTTCCTGTCTCAGGGTATCTAATAATTCTTCCTCTTTCACTTTTTTTATAATTTCGCCTTTTTTTATCAAAAGACCTTCACCGATACCGCCAGCAATTCCGATATCTGCTTCTTTCGCCTCGCCAGGCCCATTTACTACACAGCCCATTACTGCAACTTTAATATCCAATGGAATGTCTGCGACCATATTTTCCACCTGATTTGCCAGTCCGATTAGGTCAATCTTCGTTCTTCCGCATGTCGGACATGATACCACTTCAATTCCACCTTTACGAAGTCCCAATGTCTTTAAGATTAGTTTTGCTGATTTAATCTCTTCCACCGGATCTCCGGTCAATGATACACGGATGGTATCACCGATTCCTTCATATAATATAATTCCAAGACCGACTGAAGACTTGATATTGCCGGAAAGAATCGTACCCGATTCAGTAATTCCCACATGTAATGGATAATCACATTGTTCTGCGATTAACTCATGGGCTTTCACACACATTAAAACATCCGAAGATTTAATGCTTACAACTAGATTATCATAGCCCATGTCCTCAATAAGGTGCACTTTGTCCATGGCACTTTCAACCAACCCTTCTGCTGTCACACCACCGTATTTTTCCACCAGATTTTTTTCGAGTGAACCACTGTTCACACCTACTCGAATTGGTACATTATATTCTTTCGCTTTTTCTACAACCTGTCTGACTCTCTTGGCATCTCCGATATTACCCGGATTGATGCGTATTTTATCTGCACCATTCTCAATGGCTGCAATTGCCAGACGATAGTCAAAATGAATATCCGCCACCAGAGGAATATGAATCTGCTTCTTAATTTCTGCAAGACTTTCTGCTGCTTCCATGGTAGGAACCGCACAGCGTACAATATCACAGCCGGCCGCTTCTAATGCCAGAATCTGTTGTACTGTTGCCTGAACATCTTCCGTCTTAGTATTTGTCATAGATTGAATTGCGATTGGATTGCCACCGCCAATTTCACAGTTTCCAATTTGAATTACTTTTGTATGATTTCGTTTCATAAGCCGCCTCCATTATTTTTCATTGATATAAATTATAAGAACTTTACGATTAGGTGTCAATCTTCTAATTTGCGTTCCGTTTTGCAACTCGCAACCTCTTTTAGTTGTTCTTTGACACTTTTTCTGTATTTCATCTTTACGACTGATAAAATATATAAAAATCAAGGACAGGAGGACATGATATGAATTTCGCATGCAATTTAAAAAATTTAAGAGAATCGCGAAATATTACGCAAGAAGAATTAGCTGAATATTTACAAGTATCTCGTCCGACAATCGCAGGATATGAAACGAAAAGCCGCCAGCCTGACTTTGAAAGATTAGAAAAGATTTCACAATTTTTCGATGTTTCTATTGATTATTTACTCACTGGTTCAGAAATCACCACTGAGGCCAACCTTATCAAAAAAGTATCCGAAAAATCAATAGATCGCAACGTCCTCTCAGGCTATCGAAAACTTTCTTTAGAATCAAAGCAGGACATTTTGAAATACATTGAATTATTACAATTAAGAGATGAAAAGCTGCGCAAGGAAAAAAGATAACCTGTTTTGCTAAAAACACGGTTATCTTTTTCTTTACAAAAATCTTCTATTCTCCACCTAATTTACTTGCCACAAACCAGCCCGCCACAAATGTAACCACACTAACTATAATAATTGGAAGTGAAAATCCACTCCAGTCTGTTTTTAGTAGAATGGCAATCGGGGAAGCTATAATCAAGCCGATAATACCATAATATGCATGAATTTCTGCTCTTTCAAATATAAACTCAATTATTTTTGCGATTACAAAAATACCAACTACTACGCCAATGCCAAACGGTATAAGGACACCGGCCGCCTTCACTAATTCCACTATGTTGAATACAAGTAACGCATCGATACAATCATTGATCGTTGCAAGGATAACATCATAATATCCCAGAAGCATCAGCATCATAGAACCGCTTACTCCCGGTACAACCATCGTTGCCGCCGCAACTACTCCAACACCAAGTAACCTGATTATATTTACAAATCCAAAGCTGACATCTGCTGCATCACCACTGGTTTCCCCCAAAAGTGCCATTAAAATTACAATTGCAAAAAAGATGAAAAACGGAATCATTTTTCCGATTGATATCTTATGTCCCTCTACTTTTCTGAGGATAAACGGAAGACTCCCCGCAATCAACCCGCAAAATGCAAAGTTGGTCGGAATCGGATAATCTGCCAATAGGAATTCAAAGAGCCGGGACAACAAAACAACAGCAATTCCTGCTCCCAGAAAAATTGGAATCAAAAGCTTCAGGCTTTGCTTAAATTCTTTCTTCAAATGTGTAATTGCATGGATTAGTTTATCGTACAACCCCATTGCAACCATCATCGTGCCGCCACTGACACCCGGAATAATATTGGAAATCCCGACTGCTATTCCCTGTAAAATCGTTTTCAACATATTCATTCTCCCCTTAGTTCTGATTGTTGATATAGTCTTTCAGGAAAGAAAACAATGCCTGCATTTCTTCCCTTGTACCAATCGTAATACGAAGATAATCTCTGGTACGTTCTCCGCTAAAGAATCTAACATAAATATCTGCCTTTTTCAATGCCTCAAATAAATTCTTCGCCGAATATTGTGGATGTTTTGCAAAAATAAAATTTGACTGCGAGTCTGGAAATACAAATCCAAGCTTGGAGAGTTCTTTCTTGGTCCATTCTCTTGTCTCCACAATCTTTGCTACACATTCTTCAAAATATGCCTTATCTTTTACAGCTTCAACTCCACATGCTAAAGCTGTCTGATTCATAGTATAAGAATTGAAAGAGTATTTTGCATCATTTAAATACCTAGTCAATTTCGGATTACTGATTGCATAACCAATACGCATGCCTGCCATCGAACGTGCTTTTGAAAACGTCTGTACAACAATCAGATTATCATAACGGTCAATCAATTCCATCGCCGACTTTCCTGCGAAATCAATATATGCCTCATCAACAATCACTATGACATCCTGATTGTGTTTTAAAATATCTTCAACAAAATCCAAATTCTCATATATTGAAGTCGGTGCATTGGGATTTGGGAAAATCACTCCACCATTTTCTCTATAATAATCCTCTTTTACAATTCGAAACTCAGAATCCAATTCCGGACACTCATAAGGAATCCGGTAAAGTTCAGCCCACACTTTATAAAATGAATATGTAATATCCGGGAAGAGAATAGGCTTATCCGAGTTAAAAAAGGTCAAAAAACACATTGCGAGCACGTCATCTGAGCCCACACCTACAAACACCTGATCATCTTTTACACCATAATATTCTGCAAGAGTATGTACAAGTTCCCCCGAAGTCGGGTCTGGATAAAGACGCATTCTATCCACATCCATCTGTAAAAGCGCCGACTTGACACCAGGTGCCGGAGGATAAGGATTCTCATTCGTGTTCAGTTTGATTACCTTTCGCTGTGGCTGTTCCCCAGGCACATATGGCTCTACTTTACGAATATTTTTCTCAAATGGTCTCATTGGCATCGCCTCCTTAGAAGTACTCTTTCGCCAGTTCCTTAAATTTTGTCAATGAATTTACAATTGTCTCATAAGCCACGCAGTATGCCATACGCACATAGCCTGGACAGCCAAATGAACTACCAGGAACAATTAAGATATTATACTTCTTCGCTGCTGCACAGAATTCTTTTTCATTTTCAATTGGTGCCTTTACAAACAGATAGAACGCCCCCTCCGGTTTGATGCATTCAAATCCCAATTCCTTCAATCCATTATAAAGCGTCTCTCGGTTTCTGTCATAGTAAGAAATATCCGTCTTTTCATCCAAACATTTTACAATTACTTTCTGTTGCAGTGTTGGTGCATTAACAAATCCCAGAATACGAGTTGCAACACTTGCTGCTGAGATCAAATCCTCGCTGTCAGCTGCCTCGTCTGGAATTACCAGATAACCGATACGTTCTCCAGGAAGTGAGAGTGATTTACTATAGGAATAACCTACTATCGTGTTCGCATAATATTTTGTCAGATATGGAACTTCGACTCCATCATACACCAGTTCTCGGTAAGGCTCGTCCGATATTAAATAAATATCTGTGCCAAACTCTTTTTGTTTTGCCTCCATAATCGCTGCCATTTTCTGGATTGTTTCCTCTGAGTAAACCACTCCGGTCGGGTTATTCGGTGTATTTACAATAACAGCTTTTGTCTTAGCAGTAATTTTTGTTTCAAACTCATCTAATTTTGGCTGGAAGTTTGCTGTATTTGGTGAAATCTCAACCAGCACGCCGTCATAATTTGCCGTATAACTTCTATACTCTCCGAAATATGGGGCAAATACAATCACTTCATCACCCGGGTTCAAAAGAATTTTTAATGCAACATTTAAGCCTCCTGCTGCACCCACAGTCATAACAATATTCTTTCCTGCAAACGAAGTTCCGAAACGTCCGTTCAAAGACTCCGCCACAGCCTGTCTTACTGCCGGATATCCCGCATTACTGTTTGTATACCCGTGAAGCACAACCGGATCTTCCTCATTTAAAATCTCAATAATTGCATCTTTGACTGCCTTTGGTGCAGGCACATTGGGATTACCGAGGCTGAAATCAAATACATTTTCCCTTCCATAAATTCCAGCGAGACGATTGCCCTCTTCGAACATTGCACGAATCGCTGAACTGTTTGCTACCATGTTTTTCATCTTATCTGCTATCATTTCGCTCTCTCCTTTACGACTCCCTTTTCTACCAGAAATACCGGATGGTATGATAATTTTGCTTTTCTAAGACCTTCCGCCCCTGTATCTTCTTCCCGGTTAATATATTGATATTTCTCACACTCATGTGATGCAAACTGCTGGTTAATCATTGGGTAGGCACCCTGAATATCTGCAAATGCCTTCTCAATATGCACCACGAATGTATCTTCACTTACTGGCTCTCCGATGGTAAATGCTATCACTTTTCCATCTTTTCTGAGCACTCCCCCTTTTAATTCCAACTCTTCAAACAGTCGGAGCGAGTTGAGGGTCACACACATTTCTGCATTCTTCTCTTCGTCTTCCTCACAACTATTCTCATTGCGCCAGACCAGTGCCATTTGGAAACACTCCTCCACATTTTGCTTGTTCATCGGCTCATAATTCCAGTTTTCAAACGTTGCCTTAAATTTATTTATATGGTTACGTTTTGCGTGAAGTTTTTTTCCGGCAAGTGTTGCAAGCTTTTCTGACTCGTACACATAATCAGCCGCATCCCTGTCATACTCTATCTCAAAACGTCCTGGATACCATGCTTCCAACTGTGCAAACATGTCTTCTGTGACACCATACAACACAAAAGGTATATCTCGTTCTTTGCAGTATTCTTCCAACACTTCCAAGGCTCGTTTCACGTCTTCTGCCATACCCACTGGATAAGCAAAAGAAGTTCCCTTATCCTCTGAACGGAATACAATTGTATTTTCCACCTCTGCAAAAGTCACTTTATAATGCCTTGACCACAATAAAACATTCGCAAAGGTTCGTTCACAGCTCCTGCTCGGAAATTGCTTAAAATAAGAGCTAATCAGCTCCTTATCCTCTAACTCTGGACGTCTAAACTGAATCTCTGTCATTGTTTTGTCTCCTTTATATTTTAAAATGCAGTCACATCTTTCTTCATTTGTAACTTATTTTATGAGCGAAACTGCATTTTGTAAAGTCCCTCGTACACACCTTTTTTCTCCATTAATTCCTCATGCGTACCTTCTTCCTCGATTCCATCCCCTGTCAGAACCAGAATGCGTTTAGCATTTCGAATTGTGGACAGACGGTGCGCAATCACAAATGTTGTTCTGTCCTTTGCCAATTCTTCCATCGACTGCTGCACGACTTTTTCACTCTCGTTATCTAACGCCGATGTCGCCTCGTCGAAGATCAAAATTGGTGGGTTTTTCAAAAATACTCTCGCAATCGACAGACGCTGCTTCTGCCCGCCTGAAAGTTTCACGCCACGCTGTCCGATGTCTGTATCATAGCCTTGTGGAAAGCTCATAATAAAATCATGTGCATTTGCTCTTTTTGCTGCCAGGACCACTTCTTCATCCGTTGCGTCCGGCTTTCCATAACGGATATTGTCCATAATCGTGCCCACGAACAGATAAACATCCTGCTGTACAATACCGATATGATTACGCAAATCAGCAAGCTTCATTTGACGGATATCCACATCATCAATCAGAATGCGGCCCTCCGTCACATCATAAAATCGTGGAATCAGACTACAAAGTGTAGTCTTTCCTACACCAGAAGGTCCCACAAGAGCCATATACTCACCAGCCTTTACTTCTAACTGAATGTGACTCAATACTTTTTCATCGTTATCTTCATAATGGAAAGAAACATCCTCAAAACGGATATTTCCTTTTATAACCGGCATCTCTACGGCTCCCTCAGCATCTTTGATATCCGGTGCAATATTCATAATCTCGACAAAACGTTCAAATCCCGAATAGCCATTTTGGAACATTTCAGTAAAGTTCATCAATTTCTTTACCGGTTCCACAAAGTTATTAATATAAAGCAAAAATGTAATCAAATCTGCAGCAACAATCGTTCCTGTCGTCAGAAAACTTGCACCTGCCAAAAGCACCGCAACCGTTACCAAAGTCGTCAAGGCACTCATTCCTGAATGGTATCCTGCCATATGACGATAGCTGATTCGTTTCGCAGCCACAAAATTATGATTGCCCTGTGCAAATTTCTTCTTTTCAATCTCTTCATTTGCGAAAGACTTTACAACGCGTATTCCCGATAGGCTGTCCTCAATCTGACTGTTAATATCGGCAATCTTTTCTCTGTTACGCTTAAAAGCTTTCTTCATCTTACGGTTAAAATGATATGCAAATACTCCCATCACCGGCACAAATGCAAATGCTACCAACGTAAGCGGCACATTGATCTGTAAAAGAATAATGAATGCACCCACCAGTTTAATCAGAGAAATAAGCACATCCTCCGGTCCATGGTGCAAAAGCTCTGTAATATCAAATAAATCGCTGGTAATCCTTGAAAGTAGTCCCCCTACCTTCTGGTTATCGTAAAAAGCAAAATGCAGTTTCTGATAATGTCCGAAAATATCACGCCTCATGTCGGCTTCCATATAAGCCCCCATCATGTGTCCATAGTATGTGATAAAATAATTACAGCCAAATTCAATAAGCACTAAAGCAACCAAGATAACACCAAGTATGACGATCATCTCCACTGCCTTATCCATCTGCAAATATATGACTTCACTCGTAATATAACGCACGACTAAAGGGATAATCAGGGTAACGGCTGCCCCTACGACAGCAAAAAACATATCACCAAAAAACAAAAACCTGTATGGCTTATAATAAGATAACAATTTTTTTAATTTTTCTTTCATGCCTTCTTCCCTTCTATATACATAGCATCCCCGAAACTAAAGAAACGATACCGTTCCTTAATCGCCTCCTGGTAGGCTGCAAGTACCTGCTCTCTTCCTGCCAATGCCGATACCAGCATTACAAGTGTTGACTCCGGCAGGTGGAAATTCGTAATCAGACAATCCAGCGCCTTAAACTGATACCCCGGATAAATGAAAATCTCTGTCCAGCCACTTGTCTCCCTCAGATGTCCTGTCTCGTCTGCCGCCGACTCTACAGTCCGGCAGCTCGTTGTACCCACGCATATGACTCTCTTTCCAGTGTCTTTTGCATGGTTAATCTTTTCTGCCGCCTCAGCACTGATCTGATAAAATTCTGAATGCATATGATGTTCTAAAATATTTTCAACTTTTACAGGTCGAAATGTGCCAAGTCCCACATGCAGTGTGACACGTGCAATCTGAACGCCCTTCGCTTCTATCTCTTTCAACAATTCCGGTGTGAAGTGCAGTCCTGCCGTCGGTGCTGCTGCCGAACCGGAATGTGTCGCATACACTGTCTGATAACGGTTCTTATCCTCCAACTGATGTGTAATATATGGTGGCAGTGGCATCTGTCCAAGCCGGTCTAAAATTTCCTCAAAAATCCCCTGATATTCAAAATGAATCAAGCGATTGCCTTCTTCTACCACATCAACCACTTCACCGACCAGCAGACCGTTTCCAAAGCTAATCTTCGTACCAACTTTCGCTTTCTTCCCCGGCTTCACTAAAGTCTCCCAAACATCATTTTCCTTTCTCTTTAGAAGCAGGACTTCTATCTTCGCATCCGTTCCTACTTTTGCCCCGATCAGTCTTGCAGGAAGAACCTTCGTGTCATTAATTACAAGACAATCCCCCTCTTCCAGATAACCGACAATATCTTTGAATATATGGTGCTCCACCGCACCGCTTTCTTTATCCAATACAAGAAGTCTTGAACTGGAACGATCCTCCAACGGATCCTGCGCAATCAGCCCTTCTGGTAAATCAAAATAAAAATCTTCTTTTCTCATACTTCTTATCCTTTTCCATTTCCTTCTATCCTCTGTAAACTCTTCTGCCATTATATCTGCTTTTTATAAAAATGGCTAGACCTTTCTCATTTTTCCTCTTATAATATAATGGTTATAGTACAATCAGACTTTCCCAATCAAGGGTAACCAACATAATAATTACAGGAGGAACACACCATGAAAAAAATCACAAGCTTTACCATAGATCATATCCGATTAGTTCCGGGACTATATGTTTCCCGCATAGACGAAGTTGCAGGTAACCCTGTAACCACCTTCGATATCCGTATCACGAATCCAAATGAAGAACCGGTTATGAATACTGCCGAAATTCACACAATAGAACATCTGGCAGCTACATTTTTGAGAAACCATAAAGAATATGGTCCGTCGGTACTCTATTTTGGACCAATGGGCTGCCGTACCGGATTCTATCTATTGTTATCTGGGTTATACACATCACGGGACATCGTTCCACTTATGAAAGAGATGTTCACATTCATCGCAGACTTTCATGATGAAGTACCAGGTGCCTCTGCTAAAGACTGTGGAAATTATCTGGACATGAATCTGTCAATGGCAAATTATGTAGCAAAACGCTATCTAGAAAACGTGTTGGATGGCATCAGCGAAGAACAGTTAGTGTATCCGGAATAAAATATCTTCTTAGAATTTAAAAATACGATTTACTAAGTCACACATTAGTAAATCGTATTTTAAGTTATCTATTATTTTACTCTCTCATATCTCACAAATTCATACTCCAGATTAAAATATGTCTGTTCTTCACTGACACCTGTAACCTCCCAATCCTTCATCTCATCCAGATTCGGAAAATATGTGTCAGCTTCATAAGCATGATCAATCCTTGTGATATGTGCCACCTTACAATATGGCAGAAGCTGTCTATAAATACTCTCGCCACCAATCACATAGACATCTTTCTCGTCATACTTTTTTAATTCCTCTAACAACTCGTCAATCGTGTGTACGACAACTGCATCTTTCACTCGATAATTTGTATCACTGGTAAGAACAATATTGGTTCTCTTTTTTAACGGCTGGCCACCCGGAAAGCTCTCCAGAGTCTTTCTTCCCATAACAACCACTTTTCCCATAGTTGTCTCGCGGAAAAATTTCATATCTGCAGGAATGCTTACCAGCAATTTATTATTCAGGCCAATCGCCCAGTTCTTATCTACTGCAACAATCAAATTCATTTTCATTTCCTTCCTATTCTGTCAAGCCCAAATCTATTGATTTTACTGGCTTTGACGTATTTT
>CALBNS010000050.1 GCA_937896665.1 uncultured Clostridia bacterium | reverse complement strand
ACATTTGTACATTTTTATTCCACACTTTTTGTACATTCTTAATTATAACTTTATAGATAGTCAAAGACTTATCTGAAAACCATCAATAATCAGCTTTCCTGCATGATTAACTACGCCAAGCGGTTCTATGATTTGAATACGAATCCCTGCGGACAGGCTGGAAGTATTGGTCAGGCAAAAGCAGAGGAAATGGATTACTGGACTTATGATGAGTATATCGCCTTCCGGGAAGGTATCAAGGATAAGCCTCTAGCCTATATCTGCTTTCAGGTACTCTACTGGACAGGAATGCGTGAAGGGGAACTTCTGGCACTTACTGCTACTGATATCGACCTTGTGGCAAAACAGATTGATATCAACAAAACTTATCAGCGGCTTAATGGCGAGGATGTAATAACCACTCCAAAGACGAAGAAAAGTAAACGGAAGGTTCCTATCCCCGACTTCCTGTGTCAGGAACTCCAAAGCTATATGAATACCAGATATATGCTTGACCCCAACGAAAGACTGTTCCCGGCTACCAAGCACTTCCTATCTCATGAAATGGACAGAGGCTGTAAGAAAACCGGTGTGAAGCGTATCAGAATCCATGACATCCGCCATTCTCACGCCAGTTTACTTATCAATCAGGGCTGTGATGCACTTATCCTCGCCGACAGACTCGGACATGAAAAGGTATCCACAACATTGAATACCTACTCCCATCTGTTTCCACATAAACAGCAGGAGCTTGTCAGCAGTCTGGAGCAGCTTGGTGCAGGTACAGGAACTACTCCTTCGCCGGAGCCTCCTGCAAGAAATCTTCTGCTTGAGACGATGGGGATTTCATACGATATGGGCGAAGCCGCATCAGATACTGCAGATGACACAGCACCACAGCTTCCATATGGTCCAATGCCAAAAGAAAAGACATCAGGAAAAGTTATTCCGATGCCTCAGCGAAAAGTATTTTAGTTTCATCAAATGTGCAGCCCCGTCTGCACAATACATAAGTCTATCTTAATTTGCTATCAAAAGCCATGCGAAACGGAGTAGTTGCAATTTAGTAGCAGAGCAAAAAGAAAAGCCCCGGAACGCCCTGTTTTAGGGCATCCCAAGACTTACAGCTACTATTCGAACTCAATTGTAGCTGTTGGCTTCGGACTTAAATCGTAAAGTACACGACATACACCTGGAACTTCGTTTAAAATACGGTTCGTAATCTTCTTCAATACAGCCCAATCAATTTCTGGAACTGTTGCGCTCATAGCATCAACTGTATTAACTGCACGGATGATTACCGGCCAATCATCTAAACGTTGTCCATCTTTTACACCTACTGATTTGAAATCAGGAACTGCTGTAAAGAACTGCCATACCTGTTCTGTCAATCCTGCATTGTCAAATTCTTCTCTCAAAATAGCATCTGATTCACGCACTGTTTCCAAACGATCACGTGTAATTGCGCCAAGACATCTTACTCCGAGTCCCGGTCCTGGAAATGGCTGACGATCAACCATCTGTGTTGGAAGACCAAGTGCTTTACCAACTACGCGAACTTCATCTTTGAATAACAGTTTTACTGGTTCTACCAATCCTTCAAACTGGATATCTTCCGGAAGTCCACCTACATTGTGATGTGCCTTTACTCCATCACTTTCAAGGATGTCAGGATAAATTGTACCTTGCGCTAAGAAAGCAATTCCTTCTAACTTACGTGCTTCTTCTTCAAACACACGAATAAATTCTTCACCAATGATTTTACGTTTTGTTTCTGGTTCAGCAACACCTGCTAATTTATCAAGGAAGCGATCTGTTGCATCAATATAAACCAAGTTTGCATCTAATTGTTTCCCGAACACTTCGATAACCTGTTCACTTTCGCCTTTACGCATTAAACCGTGGTTTACGTGTACACATACTAATTGTTTTCCAATTGCCTTGATTAAAAGTGCTGCAACAACTGAACTGTCAACACCACCCGAGAGTGCTAATAACACTTTCTTATCTCCAACTTGTTCTCGAACCGCTGCCACCTGCTCTGCAATGAAGCTTTCCGCGAGTTCTGGTGTTGTGATACGTTCCATCGTATCTGGTCTCTTGTTTGAATCCATTGTTCTTCCTCCTGTTGTATAAATATGACTCTCGCCACATCCATCATATTTTCTAATCACTACGGGATAATTATAATGAATGTCAGCATAGAAATCAATTATTTTTTTCGTGATTCTCTTCCGTTTCTATCAATTCGGCTTCCTCACTTGCTGTTTCATCCATCTTTTTCCAGCTCTCGCGAAGTTTTTTTACATTGCGATATCCTCCAATGGTTCCGAAAGCAATCATACCAATTCCTATAATCACAAATGCAACTAATCCCACAATCGTGATGATCTTTTTACTACCTATCGCCCCCGGCAACTCTCCATATAACTGATAAGCCGTCATCAACAGATAAAATCCTGCCATCGCATAAATCGCGAGTCTGGCATTGTTCTTCCACTGATCATTTCCCTGTTCACTGTTATTGCCCATAATTTCCTCCTGTTGTATTTTATTCTAATATATTTTTCTATACTCCATTTTTTGCACAGATGTCCTGTAGACAGCATCGATTACAGTATGGTTTTGTTCTTGCAGTACAGATTTCACGTCCATGATACACTAGTCTGTGGCAAAAATCACTTCCTTTTTCTGGTGGAATAATTTTCCACAATTCCATCTCGACTTTTTTCGGCTCCTTAATTCCATCCACAAGCCCCATTCGATTTACCAGCCGGATGCAATGTGTATCTGTCACAATTGCCGGTTCACCAAAAACATCTCCCATAATCAAATTGGCGCTCTTACGTCCTACCCCCGGAAGTTTTAATAGTTCATCAAAAGTCTTAGGAATCTGTCCATCATATTCATCTCTCAAAATCTTCATACAGGCACTAATGTCTCTTGCTTTACTCTTACCGAGTCCACAGGGTCTGACAATTTCTTCTATTTGATTCACTTCCGCATTCGCCAGTGCTTGTACATCCGGATATTTTTTATATAGTTTTTCTACTATTACATTGACTCTCTCATCTGTACATTGCGCAGCCAGCCTCACACTTACAAGTAGTTTCCATGCCTGGTCATAATCCAATGTACATCCCGCATCTGGATACTCCTCTTTTAGGCGTTCAATAATTTCCAATGCCAGATTCTGTTTCTTTGTCTTTGCCATTTTTTCTCCTGCCCTCTTACGGTTTTTGTCATACAACTATGTTTGTAAATCTTTGTGTCTATTATAACGGTATCACCGGACTTTTGCAATTTCTTTATATAACGCAAGAAGCGGAATGTCTGCCATCCCGCTTCCTGCATTATATAAAATTATATGATTTCGAATATCTTTTAAGAATCCTTCTATTATTTCTTCACAAGATATTTACGCATATCTAATGCACATGCACAGAGGATAATTGCACCCTTAATGATGTAAAGTGAAGATGAATCTACACCGAGCATAGTCAATGCTACGAAGATAATACGGAGTACGAATACCCCAAGAACGATACCACTAATCTTACCAGTACCACCGACGAATGATACACCACCGATAACGCATGCTGCAATAGCATCACACTCTGCATTAAGACCGGTGTTAGCAGCTACAGAACCACTACGTACACCTTCGATGAAACCAGAATATCCATACATTGCACCAGCAAGTGTATGTACAAGAACAGTTGTCCAGAATACATTAACACCAGATACTTTTGCAGCTTCTGCATTAGAACCAACGGCGAACATATTCTTACCAAATGTAGTCTTATTCCAGATAAACCACATTAATGCAGTGAGAAGTACAGCATAAAGTACATACCAAGGAATTGCTGTATTGCCAAGACGGAACATCTCACCTGCAACCGCTTGCTTATAAGCTTTGTCCAGACCTGAGATAGGCTGACCATTGTTTCCATTCAAGTTGAAGAATGCCAAAATAAAACCATAAACAATCAACTGAGTAGAAAGCGTAACGATAAATGGATGCAAAGAGAACTTAGCAACGAAGAAACCATTGACAAGACCTACAAGAGCACCAATTAATATAACAATTAATAATGTTGCAATAATCCAAGCTGGAGTAACCTTCGGAAGACCTTGGAACATTTTATTTGCAAAGCCTGCTTTTTGAAGCAGTACACCTGCAACAGCTGCAGTGAAACCTGCAACACGACCAGCCGACAAGTCAGTACCGGTTAAAACGATACATCCAGCAATACCTAAAGCCATAGGCATATATGCAGCCACCTGAGTAATCAGGTTACCAAAAGAACCCAGTGTCAAAAAGGCTGGTCTTACAGCAGCCGTATAAATCACAAAAACAGCCATGAGGATATATAACGCGTTATTCAAAACAAGGTCTGTAATATAACGATGTTTATCCTTTGCGTCCATTGCTTTAAAATCAGTAACGGAACGTTGTATATTTTTCACAAACTTCATCACAGAAGTACCTCCTTATACATATTTAGCAGCCAGGGCCATAATTTCTTCCTGGGTTGTATTCTTCGCATCTACCTCACCGGCTACACGACCGCCCGACATTACTACGATACGGTCACAAACACCAAGCAATTCTGGCATCTCGGAAGAAACCATAATTACAGTTTTACCGTTATTGGCAAGATCAAGAATAAGCTGATAAATTTCATACTTTGCACCTACATCGATGCCTCGGGTCGGCTCATCCAAAAGCAGAACCTCAGGTTCTGTCAGAAGCCAACGTCCGATAATTACTTTTTGTTGATTACCACCTGAAAGATTTCGAATCTTTGCCTCTTGAGATGGTGTCTTTGTACGCATGGCATCAATATAATGCTGAGTATCTTCTCTTTGAGATTTCTCACTCAAGTAAATACCAAACCGTTTATGTCTCTTAAGACTGGAAATTACAGTATTTTCTCTAATATTAAGAACACCAAAAATACCTGTAGCTCTTCGCTCCTCAGTCAACAATGCAAAACCATTCTTAATCGATTCGTGAGAATTCCGGTTCAGACACTTTTTCCCGTCTAATTTCACAGTACCACTCTTACGGGCACGGATACCAAAAATACTTTCAAGCGTTTCCGTACGTCCACTGCTATCTAAGCCGGCAAGGCCCAGAATCTCTCCACGACGGGCATTAAAAGTAACATCTTTCAACTGATTGTACATTCCTGTAATGCCTTCCACTTCAAGGTATACCTCACCTGGCTTGTTCGTCTTTGGCGGGAACTGATTGGTGAGTTCACGACCTACCATGAGGCGGATAATGTCATTCATTTCTAAGTTATCAGCTGGCTCTGTAGCCACCCACTGTCCATCTCGCATGATGGTTATATAGTCAGAAATACGTTTGATTTCTGCCATCTTATGCGAAATATAAATAATACCCACACCTCTGTCACGAAGCATGTTAATAATCCTAAATAAGTGTTCTACCTCTTCCTCCGTCAGTGAAGAAGTAGGTTCATCAAAAACAATAACTTTAGAATTATATGAAACCGCTTTTGCAATTTCTACCATCTGTCTCTGAGAAACAGGCATAGTACTCATAATTCTGTGAGGATCCACATCAATTTCCAATTCCTTGAAAACATCCATTGTCTCTTTATACATTTTTCTTTCATCGACTGCAATACCGCCGATTTTTGGATACCGGCCGAGCCAGATATTGTCCATGACACTACGTTTTAAAGCCTGGTTCAATTCCTGATGAACCATCGCCACTCCGTTATCCAGAGCTTCCTTACTGTTCTTGAAATCAATTTCTTTTCCTTCGAGAAAAATCTGACCTCCGTCCTTTGCATAAATTCCAAAGAGACATTTCATCAGTGTTGATTTCCCAGCACCATTTTCACCCATGAGGGCATGAACTGTTCCACTTTTCACTTCCAAAGAAACCTTGTCCAATGCCTTAACACCAGGGAATGTTTTCGTAATGTCTACCATTTTTAGCAGAACATTTTGCTCCATATATCCCGTTCCTCCCTTGTTAAATTTTATCAATTCTGTAAAATCCGTTTCACAGAATAATACAGGATAACCTGCAAGAAGAAAAATAGGGCAGCTACCGTCAAAACGTCAGCTGCCCACATAATCAAACCCTAATTATATTAAATCCGAGTCCCTGTTTCTTATTGACCTGTGTAAGGAGCATAAGCAACATAAAGTTTAGTAGCGCATTCTGCTGCAACAGTAAATCTATCGTCAGATGTAAGATCTGCTAAAGCTTCTTTCATAGTTGTTCCACCAGAAACAGCATCTACTGTCTTAGCAATAGCTGATGCCATACCTTCTGCATCCTGTTTAACGGTACCTGTCATAGCTCCGTCAGCAATCAAACTCTTAGCATTGTCTGTAGCATCAACACCAAATACAGGAACTACATGTCCAGAACCTGTGTTGTATCCCTTAGCTTGAAGAGATGCGATCGCACCTTCTGCCATACCGTCATTGTTACAGATAACAAGCTCGATCATATTGCCTGCTGCTTCATTGAAAGCTACAAAGTTTGTATCCATGTATTCTTGAGCAGCTTTTGCTGACCATGCACCACCTTGGTCAACCTGATATGTAGTAGTTGCAGCCGGGTCAAAGTAAACAAGTTCTGGTTTTCCTGCTTCTTTTAATACAGCATTAGCATCTTCTACGCCAAACTGTGTACGGTAGATAGCTTCTGGGTTAGCTTCATCACCTTTGAATAAAGCGTAAGAGATTTTACCGTCTTTGTTTAAGTCAACTGCACCAAAGTTAGCTACTAAGTAGTCACCAATCATTTTTCCTTGCATATGTCCTGCTTCAGGAGCATCTGTTCCGATAAAACAAGCAGATGCATTAGCATCAAGAATAGTAACGTCGCTACCATTTTCACCAATTGCACGGTTGAAGAAGATAACCGGAATGTCTCCTGCTGCTGCAAGGATGTCTTCAGCTACGTCAGCCGACGCAGATGTAGCAACATTGACAATGAGAAGGTTAGAACCTCCTGAGATTGCTGTTTTAATCTGGTCGTTTTGTTTTGCCTGGTCATTTGCTGCAAACTGATTGTCGTATGTAACTCCAAGACTGTCAAGTTCTTTGTTCAAGGCATCACGAACTGTTCCTAAATAAACGTCTGATTCGTCATACCAGAATACAGAAATTTTAGTTTCTGCATCGTTCCCACCATTTGTACTGCCACAAGCAACAAGTCCTAATACCATTACCATTGTAAGGGCAACTGCGAGAAATTTTTTCATTGTTTTGTCCTCCTTAATTTCTGAATTATGCGTTCATAAGCTGACTATTACAAATTTCTGTATAAGCAAATCTGACACAGACAAATTATGAAGGCATCTTTCCAATACTTCCACTTAATTATATATCATTTTCTCCAAAAAGTAAATAGTTTTTTGTGGTTTTTTGTCCAATCTGCACGAATCCATATTCTCAGAAAGCACACTCTTTATTTTACAAAAGCAATAGCCGGCCAAGTAATTAGGGTTGCTTTCATTACTTTATTATGCTAAAATATGCCCATTATGAAATAAGAGCGAGGATTTAGCATGAGTTTAAAAATTCCAATAGAGACTTCCGCAAGACATATACATATTAACGAAGAAGATTTCAAAAAATTATTTGGCGATGAGGCAGAACTTACCTATGTACATGAACTCAGTCAGCCCGGACAGTATTTATGCGAACAACGTATTACTGTTGTGGGTCCAAAAGGTCGTTTTGAGAACGTAGCAATTCTTGGTCCATACCGCAAAGATACTCAGGTGGAAATTTCTGTGACAGACACCAGAAAAATCGGTGTACCGAGTGTCATTCGCCAGTCCGGTCACATTGATGGAACACCGGGTTGTCAGTTAATCGGACCAAAAGGATCAATCGAATTAGAAAAAGGTGTGATTGTTGCAAAGCGCCATATTCACATGACACCAGTAGAAGCCAGCCGTGCTCATGTCAAAGATAATGACGAGGTGTTTGTAATCATGGAAAGTTACGAACGTGGTCTTATTTTTGCAGACGTGGTTGTACGTGTCAGTCCCGCTTTCCGTCTTGCGATGCACGTAGACACAGACGAAGCCAATGCATTTGCAAACGACGACTCTCCAACCGGAGCAATTTTAAAACTATTTGATGGGCAGACATACAGTCTGCAGCAATGGGCCGATGAAATTCAATCCGGCATCAACCGATAATTTCAAAAAAAAGATGAACACTGCAATCACTCGCAAAGCTCATCTTTTCTTTTAGAATCCAAAACATTTATCTATCCCATTTGCGCATGTCTAATTTAATTTCTCCTTCTCTTCCCTTGCATGTTCGAATATTCTACGCAATTTGTCTGAAGAGATGCCACCCGGCAATATACTATTGACTACCATTGCAAATATAACACCCATTCCTGTATCGAAAATACGATTCATCGTGTAGCTGACATATGTATCCACCGGTGTATTAAAAAGAATAATACAAAGTAGTACGCTTCCCGGCTGCACCCCACCAACCCAGAATATCTGACAGCATGCAATCAAAAGTACAGTTCCAAGAAACACCAACGGAACCAATAACAGTGAATGTCCGCCTTCCGGATAAAAAATAAGATAAATGCGGAATAATGCAAGTCCGATAAATCCACCAATCATTGTACCGAAGAATCGATTGCCGCCATGAAGCTTCGAATTCTCAAAATCACTTCCCATTCCAAAAATAGCTCCGATACAGGCAAATGCAGGACTCCTATCCATAAAGTAATATACAAATGCACACAAAGCTGCTGCAATTGCTGTTTTAATATTTCTCATTCCTATGGCTGGAAATTTGAATGATGCTTTTATATCTTGATTCACAACTTCTCCTCCTCATAAAACTACCATTTTTTGTATTTCCGGCTAATTATAGCATAGCCTTTTAGCAAGGAAAAGATTTTTTATTATTCGTAAACATATAGCTCGTGCAAAGCTCGTGTCGCACTGATATATCTGTATTGTTCGAAAAACGGGCTTTCTTTATCTCCACCAAGCACGAATACCTGATCAAACTCTAATCCCTTTGCAAAATAATAAGTGGTAACTGTAATACCTTTTTTAAATGCAGAACTGTCACGGTCTATATATGCCACATCTTCACGCTGTTTCTTCACAAATAAATAAGCTTCTTTTGCCTCATCCTCAGTCATTGCGAGCACTGCAGCCGTCTCAAATCCGGTCACACCCAAACGTACCTCTTTCAAAATCTGCTCCAGCGCCTCGCTTTGCGAGCCAAACGTCTTTTCTTCTACAGGTTTTCCATGTCGTTGCAGATATTTAATTCCCTTTACATCGGTAATCTTTGCCGCATACTCTGCTATTTCAAGTGTATTGCGATAGCTTTTATTCATCTCAATCTGTCGCACGTGTTTTCCAAAAATGCCCGGCAAAAACGTGAGTACATCCTGAACCACATTGTCGACAGTCTGTGCACGGTCACCCAGAATCGTCATACTGCACGAGAACATACTCTGCAAAATCGCATATTGCAGATAAGAATAATCCTGCATCTCATCAATCACCAAATGACGAATATTGCCGTGTTTCTTTACTGCACATAAACGGTATTTCAGATACAATAGAGGATACACATCTTCATAGGAAAGCTTTCTCTGTTCTTTTGGAAGATCTGGCAATGACGGATAGCCGTTCTCTTCCAAAATCCGATTATATATTTCATAGATGTCCGTTGTCCCATACATTTTCATAAAATAGTCATGAATCCACAAACTATCTTCCTCGGGAATCGTTCTGTTATACAAGGTTTCATATTCATCCAAAATATATTCTAGCACTGCATCCATACGCGATAGCAATGGCAGTTCTGAAAATTTATAGTAAAACAGCTTTACAATTTCTTCGGACGTTTTTACAAATCCTCTATATTCAAAATCTTTGAAATCCATCAGGTCATCTTCCAGTAGCACAAGAAAACCTTCCACTGCACCAATGAACTCCCTCGACTGCTTAAAGTGAAATCTTTCTTCCAGTTCCATTTGTGCATACTTCATTCTTTTTTCGATATAATCATAGCGGTCTTCACAGTCTGCTGCCACATCTTTTAATTCCCGGTAGGCGAATAAATCAAAACTCATTTCCTGAATATGTTCCTCCCCAAGTTCTGGCAAGATATGTGAAATGTAATCCGAAAACACGCTGTTTGGTGACAAAATCAGAATATTCGAAGACTTCAGGCGTTCCCTGTCATGATAAAGCAGATATGCAATACGGTGAAGTGCTACAGACGTCTTTCCACTTCCGGCTGCTCCCTGAATCACCAGGATCTTATCCTTGGTATTGCGGATTATCTGGTTCTGCTCTTTCTGAATGGTGCACACAATACTTTTTAATTGTACATCCCCGCTTGTGCCAAGCTCCTGCTTCAGAATGTCATCATCAATCTTAACATCGCTTTCGAATTCATATATCATCTTTCCACCGCGTATTTTATACTGCCATTTAGAAAGAATTTCGCCTTCCATAAGGCCTCCCGGTGCCTCATATGATGCAGGTCCTTTATCATAATCATAAAAAAGCCCGCTTACCGGTGCTCGCCAGTCATAAATCAGTGGTATTGTTCCTGTCCTTTCCGCGAAATTTCCAATACCTATATAAAAAGTCTCAGCCTCATCATCGCCATCATATAGAAACTCCACACTTCCAAAAAACGGAGAATCCACCATTTTTCTCAGTCGGTGTAGCTTCTTCTGGTTCTCCTGATTAGCATTTACCTGAACAAGGAGTGCTCTCTGATTATCGTAATCTTCATAACCATACTGATCCATCTCGGTATAGTTTTCCCAATAATACTCGTTCATGCCCTCGATATCTTTCTGGACTTCGCGAATTGACTCCTTCATCTCCGAAATTCTATTATTTAATTTTTCTGTAACAAGACTTAAATGTTCTGTGCCTTTACTCATGTTGTCTTCGCCTTTCATTTTTATAATTTCTTATACAGCCAGTTTGCTTTCCGATAATAAATTAAAAACAAAATGGAACTTAAGCTCCACGTTAAAGGATATGCCCAGAAAATTACCTGTATCTTTGGTATCAGATGTACGGCCGCAGTAATATAAGAGATTCTTACCATACACCAGCAAACCAGCATAACAATCATCGGAACACCAGACTTTCCAGCACCTCTTAATATACCCGCTACGCAGTGCGAAAATGCAAGCAAAAAGTAAAACAAGCATTCTGTTCTAGCCTGCAGTGTGCCATAGGCAATTACCTGTGGTTCCCTGTCAAACAGCCACACCAGCATCGGCATACCAATAAACATTGCAATTCCAATCAGCTCTGCCAACACAACAGAACAGATAATTCCAAATTTTGTTCCTTTCTGTGTACGTTCATATTTACCCGCACCCAGATTCTGCCCCACAAAAGTAGTCAGAGCCATGGCGAAACTCGTAATCGGCAGAAATGCAAACCCTTCTATTTTAGAGTATACACCACATCCTGCCACCGCCATTACATCAAACGCATTGATATTCGACTGTACAATAATGTTTGCAAAAGAAATAATGGAATTCTGCATCCCCGATGGCAGTCCCACTCTTATAATCTTCTTTAACATCGGCACATCAATACGAATCTTTTTCCACTCCACACGGTATACATCTTTACTTCGCATCAAGCGGCTAATACACAAAGAGGCACTGACAAACTGGGAAACAATTGTAGCGAATGCCGCAGCACCCACACCCAACTGTAAATACCCTACCAGTAAAAGGTCTAATAATACATTCACAACAGAAGATATCATCAAATAATATAATGGTCGCTTACTGTCTCCTGTTGCCTGTAAAATTCCCATGCCAGCGTTATAAACCACAACTGCCAGCGAGCCGAGAAAATAAATCCTGAAATATAAAATAGAATTCGGCAGTACAGAAACCGGTGTTCCCATCAGTTTCAAAATCATAGGGGTAAACGCTACACCCAGTATGGTCAAAATCAAGCTCGATATTACAGATAATGCCAGCTGTGTATGTATAGCCTTGCTCATGCTTTCATAATCCTTCGCGCCAAAATATCTGGATATAATTACTCCTGCACCTAAACCTAGTCCATTAAAAAAACCTACCATAAGGAAAATCAGGCTTCCCGAGGAACTGACCGCTGCAAGTCCTTCACTTCCCACGAAATTTCCCACAATCAAAGAATCGGCTACATTATATAACTGCTGAAAAAGATTTCCTAAAAAAAGAGGGATTGCAAATGCGATAATACGCTTCCCAATCGGTCCCTCCGTTAAAAGTTGATTTGCTTTTTGCTCTTTCATTTGTATGCCCCATTTCCGTCAATTTTTTTCATCTGAGTTTTATTATACACACAATCCCAAAATATGTAACCATAAAGTGACTTTTTATGTTTAAAATTTGTATTTTTACTTGTCACTTCTATTTCATGGTGGTATCATACTGATGTTTTTGAGAGTTTACTATAATAAGAAAGAAGGAATATTTATGGAAATGTATTTCATTAGTTTAGCCATTGCTATCATTGGCGGACTTATGATGTCGCGTGTTGCTAAAAAACTTCATCTTCCTGCTGTTACAGCCTATCTGGTTGCAGGTCTCCTGCTCGGACCATATTGTATTGGATCTCTGAACATTTCAGGATTGGGCTTTAATTCATTGTCACAGGTAGAAGCTGTTGGCATTATCTCACAGGCAGCACTTGGATTTATTGCTTTTACAATCGGAAATGAATTTCGTCTGGAACAGCTCAAGAGCATGGGAAAACAGGCCATTCTGATTGGTATCCTGCAGGCTGTTGTAACAACAATATTGGTAGATATCGCACTGATTATTTTACATTTTGCAAACCCGGGCTTAATATCACTCCCGGCGGCAATCACACTCGGTGCCATCGCATCTGCTACAGCTCCGGCTGCGACTTTGATGGTCATCAAACAATACAAGGCTGACGGTCCTCTGACGCGTTTATTAATGCTTGTTGTTGCAATTGACGATGCTGTAGGTCTTATTGTATTTGCAATTTCATTTGGTGTTGCAAATGCATTAGAAGCGGGCAGTGTAAACTTAGTTGGAATTCTCGTAGAACCTTTGGTTGAAATTGTACTTTCACTTGCACTTGGAGCAATAATCGGATTTGTATTAAACTATATAGAACAGTTCTTCCACTCACGCAGTAAGCGTATGTCAATCTCTGTCGGATTCATTATGCTCGCTGTCGGACTGTCTATGCTGAAATTTGAAATCGGCGGTGTACACTGTGGCTTTTCACTGTTACTCGTATGTATGATGACAGGCACGGTCTTCTGTAATGTCTGCGAGACTTCCGAAGAGTTGATGAGCCGTGTGGATGGCTGGACAGTTCCGCTTAACATTCTGTTCTTCGTACTTTCCGGTGCAGAACTAGATTTACAAATCCTCAGCAAACCTGCTGTGTTGTTAATTGGAATGATTTACATCGTCGCAAGATCACTTGGTAAGTATTGTGGTTCCTACGGAAGCTGTAAACTTACAAAATGCAGTGACAAGATTACAAAAAATCTTGGTATTACACTTTTGCCACAGGCAGGTGTTGCTCTTGGGATGGCACTAACTGCGACCTCTCTTTCAGATGGTGCAATTGTGCGTAACGTAGTATTATTCAGCGTATTAGTATATGAATTAGTCGGCCCGGCACTGACAAAACGTTCTCTGACTGCTGCAGGAGAAATCACAGCCGGCAAGACGAACGCGAGAACTTTAAACACACCAAAACCACCGGTAAACTTAAAGGCATAGAATATTTTATTTTATAAAAAAAGAGATGGCAAACGCAATTGATTCGCGTTCGTCCATCCCTTTTTTATTCTTGCGAAAACGAATAACTTCTTAAAATTTTCCACCCCTTCCACCATGCGTCATGCCGGATGAGCTTTGGTGGGTACTGCTTCCACTGCTCGTGTTTTTTGGTCTGGCACTCCGGTTCACCGTCCGGTATAAAAACATATCTCTCCGGTCTGTAATGGAAATGCGTTCCCGTTTGACATAATCACTGGCCTCCGTGCGTCTCTGCACATTATTCATCTGTCTTTTCATCATTTGTACCGGGAAAAGAGCAACCACACCGCCAAGTACTAATCCAATGGGAATCCAAAGAAAAGGAAAAGCTCCCCTTGGCAGATGGCCCTCTCGATATACTTCCCCCTCCTTTGCTTTTGTCACAAATTCGTCGCACAGTTCTGCAAAAGTTTCAAATGCCTTCTGATATTCTCCATCACTTAGGAAATCCACAAGCTGTCCTTCCATATATTCCAGACCGACATCTGTGAATGCAGTAATTCCAAATCCTGTTGTTGATATATACCAGTCACGTTCTCCCATACTGATTAAAAGCAAGATACCGTCATGAGTTGCACCCATTCCATAACCATTATAATCATAATAATCATCGGCGAATGCCATAGGTGTTTTTCCTTCGGTAGAATTCACTGTCACGATTACTACATCAAACATCTGACGGTCACTGATCTCATCAAGTTTCTTAAGGACATCTACTTCTTGTGATTTATCCAGCAAATCCGCTTCATCTACAAGCCTCGAATTCTGCCTGTTCTCTGCCTGCACGGTTACAGGTCTAACTAAAACAAAGCATACGAGACAGATTATCAAAGACGGGATTATCTTTTCTACACCTCTATTTTTCATAACGCACACCTCCTATAAAAGCCATATCAGAAATGTAATGATGTAAACCAACATTGCAAATGCCGCCGACCAGATTCCCCAGTATCTCCAATACGCTCCTTTATCAATGGGCAGATCACCTACAAATTTACCTGTCTGCCCATTCATTGCAAACAGATAATTCTTACCCTGCCACGTTGTATTCAAAATCCACACCGGATACAGGGCATACTTTGCTTTTCCGTTACGAATACGGATATTACTATTTTCTTTTATCAAAGTTGTATAACCACCCGTTACGGAAGAATGCAGAATATCCTCTGTACTTTTCTTAATTCTGACATTTGCCTGTTTCATGCCTTCCTCAGCTGGCACATCATACTTATCTGCAAGATATCCTGCAAGATATGCCGTATTAAAATCTACTGCTTCCGAAAAATCATATGGTTCCAGTGACTCCATAAGTTCATCCTGCATTTTCGAGGAACCATCCACCGGAACTCTTTGAAACCCAACCGTGCCGCCACGTCTAATTGCATAAAATATTGTCTCTGTATATATGTAGTTTGCATCACCCCAAGTGCGCAGTTTCGTTCCTCTATAATGTGCCTGACCTTCCACATCCGCGTCAAACAGCCAGAACGGTACATAAAGCCCTTGCACCTCATCCAGATGATTTTCATCTTTAAAAGGTTTGGGAAGAAGACGCTTTCCCTGCAAATGCTTTTTCAAGCCCTCTTTCGCTGCTTTTTTATCCAGCTTAAATGGAATGACAAAATCTGGTCTCAGCTCATCAGCAAACTGACCTCTAATCACTACATTATTTCCACAATAAGGACATGTAGTTGCACCGAGATTTTCATCGCCTACAATTTCGCCACCACAAGACTGGCAGATATAGATTCTCATTCCCTCTGTCTCGCCATCCCGCCATACGCTTCCTGTCTGTGTTTCCCAATGCACCTCATCCTGCTTTTCCTTTTGAAGCTCTTCATTGTAAAATTGAAGTGCCTCCATCTCAAATTCCGTATCACAATATGGACATTTCATCTTTTGTACCGTACTGTTAAATTCAACGGCACCGCCACAACACGGACATTTATACTCTAATATTTCTGCCATATACATCCGCCTCCCACTATATTCGAGCACATCTCGGATTATTGCACATCTCCATCGTCGAATGGGTCACCGCATTCCGGACAAAATTTCGGTGGTTTCGTCTTATCTGCCGGTTCCCATCCACACTTATCGCATTTATACTGCGGAATCCCTGCAGGTTTCTTTGCACCGCATTCCATACAGAATTTTCCCTTATTTACAGTTCCACATGAACAAGTCCATGTATTTGCTATAGGCTGCGTTGCTTGCTGCACCGGCTGTTGTCCCATTGCATACAGGTTCTGGATATTCGCACCACCGGCATTCTGTGCCATTCCCATGCCCATGAATGCCATCGCCGCCCCTGCATTTTCATTGGCTGCTGCCGCCTGCATGGCTGCTGCCTGTGCCTGTACCATATGAGCCGCAGCCATATTTGGATTACGGAACACGGCACTTTTTTGCAGTTCTTTCATCATTGCCTCATCTTCCTCTGAAGCTTTTACGCTTGACACTCCGAAAGAAACAATCTCAATGCCGCGAAGATTCGTCCATTTTTCAGAAAGCACTTCGTTCAATACGGCCGCAATTTCTACTGTATGCCCCGGCAATGCACTATAACGAATGCCCATGTCCGAAATCTTTGCAAATGCAGGCTGTAATGCTGTTAATAATTCTGTTTTCAGCTGGCCGTCAAGATTCTCCCTTGTGTAATCGCCTTGCACATTCCCACACACATTCGTGTAGAAAAGAATCGGATTCGTTACTTTATAGCTATATTCTCCAAAACAACGGATTGCAATATCAATATCCAACCCAATGTTATTATCAACCACACGAAATGGCACAGGACTCGGTGTACCATATTTATTTCCGAGCAGCTCTTTTGTATTTATAAAATACACTCTCTGGTCCTTCGGCGCTTCTCCGCCAAATGTAAATCTCTTTCCGATATTCTTAAACACTTCAATTACACTTTCGCCAAGATTTTCACAAAACAACGATGGTTCTGTTGAAGAATCATATACATACGCTCCTGCTTCCGAACAAATATCCACAACCTTCCCCTGTTCTACAATCAGCATACACTGGCCTTCGTTGATTGCAACTACAGAACCATTCGTAATGACGTTCTCGTCTCCTTTCGTATTAGAAGATCGTCCGGATACCTTTTTATGTCCCTTCGTCACAATGACATCCGCTTCCATAGCGTCACAATAGATGTATTCCTTCCATTGGTCAGCCAACACACTGCCAACAGAACCTTTTAAAGCTTTGATTAATCCCATAATGCCTCTCTCCTTCTTTTGGATTTTTTTCTCTATCATACACTATTTATTATATTTTGTCTTTATGAATACGAAAGGATTTCCTTCCATATAATAAAAAGGCATGTAGAAAATGCCATAAAACAAATTTCCCACATGCCCAAAAAGCAATGTACATTATTCTTTTAAAGTCCATCCTTGTTCTTCCAGATTATCAATTGTCTTTGAAAGAGAAATTTTTGAGGCATCTCCTTCAATTGGCAGCAAACCTGCGTCAGCTAACTCTCCAAGAGTGTCTCCGTTTGTCGCGTCAATAATAATTGTCTCAACAATTGCATCTCCGGATTTACTGCTTGAATACTCTACTCCATCCATTTTCTCATACGTGTCTGCATATTCAACAAGAGAAGCTTCTATTGCCGCAACCTGATCTTCTGAAAATGCAGAGCAGTCTAATGTGCTTGTCTGAGTAATTTTCTGAACAACATCTCCCTTAGCATCTATACGATACTCCATAAGAACACCGGTTTGTTCATAAGTTAAGACTGCTGACCTCTCTTTTGCGCCACAGGCAGTCATTAGGAAAACCATAAGACCTACTAAAACAAGACTGACTATTTTTTTTGTACTTTTCATTTCTTTGTCCCCCTTTGATACCTTTTATTAATGTCTCCATTATATAATAGATTTCATTAAAAAACAAGTCTCTCATCTACTTCCTCCAACGTCCTCCAACGTCATTGCCTCTGCCGGCACTGCATTTTCAAACCGTACCTGTAACACTGCCTGAGCCCAATTAATCGACACTTTTGCATGTTTCTCTTTCTTCACAGCCTCTTCCTCAAAAATCCGAAGCATCTCCGCCACCACATCCTTCGTAAGATAACCTCCCCTCCAATGGAAAAGAAGTATCTTCCCCTTCTTTACAGCCTGTACAGCGTGCTTTTGTACATCTTCCAGCTTTGTAAAAGAAATCTTTTTCTCCTTATAATAAAAGTGTTCCCCATCTTCACAGGCAGGCACTCTCCAAACCAAAGGCTGATGATCGCGGAAAATCTGCTTATCACTGAGTCGAAAATAATCATAACGAATCATCTCATGTTTTCCCAACGTATTATCAAATGTCGCATCCAGGTGATAATATGTTCCGTCCACTCGGATTACATTCCATGCATGACGATATTTAATTCCCTTTTCAGGATTCGCTTCTGAAACCGCGATCATACACCATACCCCAAGTGTGTCACACAGAATTTTTACTGATTTGGCGATTCCTTCACAGACACCGACACCTTGTCCCAATGGTCCAATAATCTCATGGGAATATGTTTTTTTCAACTTATCATAACGAACATTCTGACAAATAAAATCATGTACATACTGGACTTTCTCCAATTCACTTAACTTCATTGCCGGTCTCGCAAGCTTTTCCACACGTGACTTCATTGCCCTCTGGTGGTCTTTGATTTTATTTTTCTCAAACAAATATTCCGGTATCATTTCTGCGTTGCCGGATTCTTGATAAAACCGGTATTTAAAATTTACCGAATAAAATATCTCCGGGCGGTCCAATCGCACCATAAAATACACGTCTGCCAGCTCCTTATTCTCCAGACGTGGAACCTGAAACGAAGGAGCCAATGACTGCAATCCTGTCTTGATTGCATGATATGTACTCTGCTGTGCTTTACTAAGTTTATTATAATAATAGTATTCCATTGCTATTTTTCCACTTTCGCATTCACAGGAACTTTCCTGCATTTTGCCGTATACTCAGACACATCAATACGGATCACCGATACGATGGAAACCATCCTGTCATCAAACACAAAATCTTTCTTTGTCTGTGATTTCATAAAAATAGATAAGCCTTGCTTCTTCGCTTCCTCATCTTCTATAATCACAGCTTTACCCTTTCCCATAATCGACGAATATGCAGTCCCATGCTGACAAGCCATTTCTCCACTGAATGGTGTCACATCACATTCTATTTCAAAAAATACATTTGGATTTGCTCCCATCACATCCAACTTTCTTCCTGCCGAAGCCCCATGTAGATACAGTGTTATTTTTCCATCTTCGAATGTATAACCGTAATTCATCGGCACCATATAAGGCTCCCCATTATCCACCATGGCTACATGCACAATGATACTCTTGTCTAAAATCGCCTGAATTTCATTTACATCCTTTATTTCCAGTTCCCGTCTTGTCATTCCTCTTTTCATTGTATTATTCCTTTCGTATAGTAGCTTTTTTAAGCTACTAGCTTCCTAACAACTCTATTAATTCTTCTCTGTCAAAGGTTCCACTTCCCATATCTTCCCCATTTAAAATTTGGTCTGCAAGTTCTCTTTTTCGTTCTTGGAGTTTCACAATGTTTTCTTCTATGCTTCCTTCAGCAATGAGTTTATATACGCTAACCACGTTTTTCTGTCCTATGCGATACACACGGTCTGTCGCCTGATTTTGCACTGCCAGATTCCACCACGGATCATAATGAATTACGATATCAGCCGCTGTCAGATTCAGCCCTGTTCCACCAGCCTTCAGAGAAATACAGAACACAGAAATATCATTTTTCTCAAAATCCTGTACCATTTGATTACGTTTTTCTTTAGATGTTGCACCTGTAAGAAGATAAAAGGAAATATTCCTCTGTTCAAACAGCTTGAGCAATCGTTCTAACATAGTTGTAAACTGAGAAAACAAAAGAATCTTATGCCCACCTTCAATTGCATTCTCAATTAGCTCCATACAAAGATACTCTTTTGCTGAAATATGTAGATAATTTTCATATATCAGTCCTGGATAACAGCATAACTGTCTCAATTTTGTCAGTTCCGAAAGTATATAAAGCTTTGAATTACGAAACTCTTCGTCACTTTGCTTATCCAACATCAATTTCAAACGCTTCACATGTGCATCATATAATCTTTGTTGTTCTTCTTCCATTTTTGCATACATATTTTTTTCAATCTTATCCGGAAGATCCTTCAGAACATCCCGCTTTAATCTTCGCAGAATAAATGGTTTTACCATCTTCTGTAAACGTTGTGCGGCTTCTTCCTCATTATTCTGCACAATAGGAATCTCCAGCTCCTTACGGAATGTCTGATATGGATACAAAAATCCTGGCATTAAATAATCAAAAATACTCCACAATTCACTTAAACGATTTTCAACGGGAGTTCCTGTAAGTGCCAGACGAAAATCCGACTCGATTCTCCGAACCGCCTTCGCAGCCTGCGTATTATGGTTTTTAATATACTGTGCTTCGTCAATAATCTGGTTTGCAAAAGAAATCCCTTTATAACTAGAAATATCCCGCTTTAATAAATCATACGAAGTCAGTAAAATTTCCCTTTCGCCCACACTCTGAATCATTCTCGCACGTTCTTCTGCCGTTCCCACAATCATTTTTACCGAAAGCTGCGGTGCAAAATGCTCCATTTCATTCTTCCAATTGAACACCAAAGATGCAGGTGCTACAATCAATGTTCTCCCGCAGATATTATTAGGGAGTCCCTCGTACTCCGAAAGAAGGAAGGTAATCACCTGCAATGTTTTCCCGAGCCCCATATCATCTGCAAGAATGCCACCAAAACCATTATTCTTTAAGGTCTTAATCCATAAAAAGCCTCGCTTCTGATACTCCCTCAGAATTTCTTTCATTTGCTGTGGCAACTCAAAATCGTTGTCTTCTATCGTCTTCATATTTCGTACAAGCGATTTAAACTCCTTATTTTTTACAATCGAAAATGACTGATTTTCCTGAATCTTTGTATCTAGAAACAGTGCACGATATTTCGGAAGTAAGATTTCTTCCTTCTTAAATTCACTGTCCTTAATGCCCATACCTTGCTTCAGTTCATAAAGCGCATGAATTCTCTCATCTTCTATGTTAAGAAATGTACCATTTTTCATTCGATAAAATTTCTTACGTTTTTGATATCTGCAAAGGATATTTAGTAATTCATCATTTGAAATATCATCCACCGACATTTTCAATTCCAATAAATTCCCCGACAAAGAGACACCAGCACTTACCTTCATGGTCGAACGTACTTTGAGTTTTTTCAATGCCTCGGAGATAAACACTTCCCCAATTTCATGAAAACGTGGAATGCCCGTTGTCAAAAGTTCATACAACATCTCTTCGTCTTCTGCCAGAACCCATTCTTTTGTCAACGGATTAAATGCGTTAAACCAAGGCGCAACACACTGCTCTACTTCCATTTCACCAATAAAATCTCTGGCATTGCGCTGCATATTTTTATCCATCAGATTATATGATTCTTTCCCATAAATCACTTGAACCCTACAGCTAATATAATCATCCTGAGGCATGTCCAAGTATATTTGAAATTTAGCGGGATCAATGACAAATTTTGATGCATCAAAATTCTTCTTACTACACTGAAACTTTTCCTCCAACATAGGAAGAAATTCCCTGCAGAATTCTGGTATATCTTCGCTTTGAATATAGATTGGTCTGCCACCGTTATCTTCTGCACAACCATACAAGGTCTGAATCATTCCCTCTTCTCCAAGTGGAACACAATAAATTCCGTCTTTGCATACATATATATGATATGTATTTCCCACATATCGTAACATTTGCGGAAGTCTGATTTCTATTCCGTCCTCATGTCCCGTAATCAGTACTTCCTGCTTTGGCCTTTCATACTTAACAGGCAACACCATACTTCCTGACATAATCCGTTGAACTCCGACCGTCTGTAAAAACTCTTCCAGTTCATAACAATCCATAGAAATGGTCCGCAACTTCGGTTTAGAATATCGCATGCCATATCCATAATAATATTGTGTCCGTCCATAATACTGCTCATTTCTTCTCGTCCAATTATTAAGATAGGAAACTATTTTTTGGGATTCTTCCGTAAACATGTCTATTGTATGTACAAATTTCAACTTCTTGCCATAACTATAGTCTGTACTGTTTTCCATACGTTCAGAAAATTCAAACACATCCTTGAGTACATACATCTGAGTATCTCCTATTTTAAAATCCAACGACACCTCCTGCTCATCAAATGAAAAATTTGGCTCTAACTTTACCTGTCCAATCATATCTTTCTGCTGATATGATGCTAGACGGAGACGCACCTGACGTTCCAACAGCTCCTTCATCTGAGGAGTTGTTCTACGGATTGGTTTATGCTTTATACTAACAGATCCAACATCAAAATATCGTGACCTCATATCATACTCTGACGTTCCTTTCTGACGATTCACAAATGCTTCCATTGTTACCTGTCTTTCGCAGTATTTCTTGTACTCTAGTAATACTGCCACACAATGTTTACAGATTCCACTATACTCTTCGAATGCCGGGCACTCGCAATAAGTGTCTTCCAATGTATCTGTTTCTGTATTATATTTCATATCTATCCCATATTCGTTATCATAACTTCCCAGCACGGAAGCACTGATATAATCATAAGCTCCTTCGTGCTCCACCTTAAAGAACTCGATCTTCCATGAAGAGTTCTGGATAGACTTCCCCTTACTATATGAAGCTGTATTTGCTAATGATTTTACATAATCTGTGGTAATCATTTGTATGTTATCCTTTCTGCAATGCCGCATAATCCGAGAAACTTACTGAAAACTCAGCAAAACTTAAATTTCTTGCTTTTTTCTAACATATCTTTATCAATCAATAATTTCCAAAGCTTTTTATAAGTAATTATCACATCGGGCTCCGATTCGAACATATTTTCTATTATCATACTATTAATACACATAATATGCAACTATTTTTGATTAAATAAGCTTAACTAAGTGACATTGATTCTGAATCGTTAAAATAACTCCAAGCGTTACCGATATCCCCTGAATGACTTCTATCCCTATGGAATACATATCTAAGACCTGATAAAATCCATTATCTGTGAACGTGAGTACGTGCGGTCATGTCCTGTCAGTACGACATCTACGTCATATTCCCGAAAAATTGGAACAAGCGCATATTTTAAGTATTACAAAATGCCCTTACAACATACAAAAAAATCTCCGGCTGCTGAAACAGCCAGAGATTTTTATTTTCCTAAAACTTCTTTCCATGTCTCTTCTTTAAATCCCAACAGAATCTGTTCGCCATTCACAAGAACCGGGCGCTTTACCAGCATACCATCCGAGGCGAGCAATTCATACTGTTCTTCCTCCGACATATTCGGAAGTTTCTCTTTCAAATTCATTTCTTTATATAAAAGTCCGCTTGTATTAAAGAATTTTTTCAATGGCAGTCCGCTTTTCTGATGCCATTGCTTTAATTCATCCGCCGTCGGGTTCTGTTCCTTAATATGACGGTCTTCATAAGTCAGCTGGTGGTCAGCCAGCCATTTCTTTGCTTTCTTACATGTACTGCACTTCGGATATTCTACAAACAGCATAATCTAGTCTCCTTTCTCCACCTGTGATTCTGCCAGAATACGTGATTCTTCCCCTTTGATTTCCCAATGAATAAGAAATGTCAGTGCACCACGCAGAAGAATAACAGCTCCCAGAATTACCAATTCACTTTGTTCCCTAACAATAACAGTACGAAGTACCTCTCCACCAAGTTTAAACTCCAATGCTAATGCAATTCCCTGAGCCAAATCAAGCTGAACACGTCGCTTTTTGCAAATCCAGGTATATAGACTTCTTATTGCAGTGGCAAGCAGTACGACAACTCCTGCAAATTCCAAAAACAATATCCCGTACTGTACGACAACCTGAAATATTGCTTCAATATGATGTAGCAGTCCCAACTCAATCCCTCCCATCTAAACGTTTTTACAACAGTCCCTGCAGGCACCGGCCAGCTAGATATAACATAACTCCATTGGCAATTATTGTCAAGTTTTTGCATGCTCCTTCCCGGAAACGTTGCAGATGATCCTTCTAATCCACAATATTTAAAAAATATACACGGCTTAGTCTACAGATTTGTTGTATTAATTTTTTGACGCCAAAATTAGCAATAAATAGCGAAGAACCCCGAATCATAAATTCAGAATCCCTCGCTATCTTTTTTCTATTTATCTTTTTACAAAATATTCCTCGTACCAAACCAGGAATGTATAGATTGTCCACACTTTTCTCCAATCATCTGAATTTCCACCGATATAATTATCAAAAATTGTATTGATTTCTTCTACATTGAAGAACTTCTCTGCCATTTCGCTGTGAAATTTTGCCTGTACATCCTGATTATACCTTTCATCTGCCATCCAGATACGGATAGGAACAATGAAACCAAGTTTCTTGCGAAACGCAATCTCTTCCGGCAATACCTTCGCCGCAGCCGTACGAAATGCCACTTTGTTTTGTTCTTCGTTTACTTTGTATTTCGATGGCATTCTGGATGCAATATCAAAAATCCTCTTATCTGTGAGCGGCATACGAATTTCCAATCCTGCTGCCTCACTCATCTTGTCTACATTCAGATAGATATCCCCTTCGAGCCAAATCTGGATATCCACGTCTGACATTTTTGAGAGTGGATCAAGCCCTTCGTTTTCCTCATAAATGTCTTTTACTACATTAATCGGAAGAACATCTTCCTTATAGTTTTTCAGAATTTTCTTCTTCTCATCTTCCTTCATAATGTTGGTGTTGCCAACATAAAATGTCTTCAGATTGTCACCATAACGCTCTGCATTGCGATACATATTATATCCGCCGAAAAATTCGTCTGAGCCTTCTCCTGAATAGCAAATCTTTGTGTGCTCTGCTGTCGCCTTGCAGCCAAGTGCAAATACAATTGCAGACGCGTCCCCTAATGGCTGTTCCATATTGTACATAACCCAAGGAACAATTTCAAAATACTGCTCTGGGGTAATCACAGATCTTGAAATCTCACGTCCAAGAAGTTCTGCTGTCTTTGCTGCTAACTTCGACTCGTCAAAACGCTCCTCCTCATACCCGCAGGAGTCTGTCATTGTCACATCAGACATTGCCAATACATAAGAAGAATCTACACCGCCCGATAAAAATGCCTCTGCATATTCATCCTCTGACTTAACCTCCGGCATAATTTTTTGAATTGTAGTATGAATCTCATCTGCCCACTCTTCCAAAGATTTACTTTCGTCAGCATGAAATTCCGGTTTCCAATAGCGTTCAATTGTAAATTTTCCATTCTGCCAAATCAAATACCGCCCCGGCAAAAGTTTCTTGACACCTTTAAAAAAGGTATCCTCACCTGCTACATATGTCAGACTCATATACAACTGAAGCATATCTTCATTTAATTCTTTTACAAATCCCTTCTGCTCCATAATCTTACGAATCATCGTTCCATAAAGAAGAGTCCCGTCTGCTGTCACATAATAATAGAAAGGCTTTGTTCCAAACGGATCTCTCAGGCAGAAAAGCTTCTGCTCCTCTTCATCCCAAAGCGCAAATGCGAACATGCCATGCATATGATTTGCCATGTCATACCCCCATGTTTCATACGCTTTGATTAAAATTGTTTCCTCACGTGCTTTCCTTGAGAGTGTTTTATCAATTCCAAGTTCCCCGCAAAGTGCTCCCCAATTTCGAATGTGTCCTCTGTATTCCTGAACTTTTATCATAAATGTACCTCACTCATTTGTTTTCAAACTCTGATTACTTTTATAGTTTATCACAATATCTATAAATTGAAAATAAAATTTCTTGTTACCGTCTGCCCTCTCTGTTATAATTAATGATATTTCAAGCAAAGGAAGTGTTTTCATGAAAATCATAGATATTATTACCGGTGAAAAACCGAGTCTTTCTTTTGAAGTTTTTCCACCGAAGACAAGTGACAAATTTGAAAGTGTTTTAGAGGCATCAACTAAAATTGCCTCTCTGAAACCAGATTTTATGAGTGTTACATATGGGGCAGGAGGCGGAACTTCCCAATATACGGCCGATATCGGTTCTGCATTATTGGAAAATGGAGTCACACCTCTTTCTCATTTAACTTGTGTTTCTTCTAATAAAGAACGAATTCAGCAGGAGCTAGAAAAACTGCGTGACAAGGGCATTGAAAACGTTCTCGCATTGCGCGGCGATATCCCGGAGGGAATGGACACCTCAAATCTTACTTATCATCATGCGAGCGAACTGATGCGTGAGATTACGGATTTTGGCGGTTTCTGCATCGGTGGTGCCTGTTATCCGGAAAGCCATCCAGAAAGTGCTAACAGCAAAGCAGACATTGAAGGCTTAAAGAGAAAAGTAGAAAATGGCTGTCAGTTCCTTACAACACAGATGTTTTTTGATAATAACATTCTTTATAATTTCCTGTATCGCCTTTATCGTGCAGGCGTAAATATTCCGGTCGTTGCCGGAATCATGCCGGTAACCAGTGCAGCACAGATTAAACGGATCTGCTCTATTTCGGCGACAGCGCTTCCACAGCGTTTCATCCGGATTGTAGACCGTTACGGCGATAACCCTGCTGCCATGAAGCAGGCAGGTATTGCCTACGCCACAGAGCAGATTATTGATTTATATGCAAATGGAATCAATGCCGTCCATGTTTATTCTATGAATAAACCGGATGTGGCTGAGGCAATCAATGCAAACCTTTCGGAGATTATACGATGAGCCGCCCTGTGATTTATTCCTGTATTCCACAGGATCAGATTCTGTTAGACCCTGCTGAAACCGCGAGAAGACTAAAAACTGAGCGTGGATACACCAACGAAACCATCCTTACATGTGAAGCAAATCTGCGAAATGTGTTAGATTGTAAGTATTCTGCAATACGCGTTCCCATCGCATTTCCGGAAGAGGATTGCGTGGATTTAGCGTTTACCACCATACATAGCCACTCTCTTTACCGCAATCTTTCAGGCTGCAGAGAAGCTTTTATTTTTGCCGTAACAACAGGAATCAATGTTGACAGACTGCTCATAAAACTGAATATTGCTTCTGCCTCGGAAGCATTTATTACCGATGCTCTTGCCTCTGCATTTGCGGAGGCAGTTTGTGATTTTGCTGAAAATGAAATAAAAGGGAATCTGGCATGCAAACCACGGTTCAGTCCGGGATACGGCGACTTGCCGTTATCTGTCCAGCCCACACTTTTAGATGTGGTAGATGCACAAAGGCTCCTTGGCATTACACTCAGCAAAACCTTATTAATGACACCAAAGAAATCAATTACAGCGATTATGGGGATAAAATATGAATAGAATAAATGAACTGATACAGACAAAGCGATTATATTTCGACGGTGGAACCGGCACCGTCTTACAATCCATGGGATTAAAGCCAGGGGAAGCACCTGAGCTTTGGAACCTGACCAACCCGGATAAAATTACTGCCCTGCACAACGCTTATCTTGATGCAGGCTGCGATATTATTAAGACGAATACATTTGGTATCAACCGCGACAAATACGAGAATTATAATGAGCTGATTCTTGCTGCGTTTAATTGTGCAAAAGCGGCTGTTTCCGGCAGAAAAGACAAGTTTATTGCTTTTGATATGGGACCTACCGGAAGATTGTTAGAACCACTCGGAGACTTATCTTTCGAAGATGCCGTTTCGCTCTATGCTGCAAATATTCAGCTTGCAGCCGACAATGGCGCAGATTTAATTTTAATCGAAACCATGAATGACTGTCACGAAACAAAGGCTGCTGTGCTTGCTGCGAAAGAAACATGCTCACTGCCGGTTTTCGTAACGAATGCTTATGACGAGAGTGGAAAACTTATGACGGGGGCAAGCCCTGCTTCCATGGTTGCCATGCTGGAAAGCCTGGGCGTAGATGCTCTAGGCATGAATTGTTCTTTTGGACCAGACAAAATGCTCGAAATCATTGATGAATTCACAGAATGTATTTCTATTCCATTGATCATGAATCCAAATGCCGGACTTCCGAAAGTTGTGGACGGCAAGACACAATTTGATATCTCAGCACAGGAATTTTCTAATTACATGACTCAACTCGCAGACAAAGGTGCCTGTATTCTCGGTGGCTGCTGTGGCACTACTCCAGAATACCTTTCGGCAACCATCGCAAAGACAAGAGAACTTCCTTACTCTTTGCCGCACAAAAAAGAAATTACTTGCGTTTCTTCTTATACACATGCAGTTACAATCGGAAAACAGCCAATTTTAATCGGAGAACGCATTAATCCGACCGGAAAGCGAAAACTAAAAGAAGCATTACGTGGCGGAGATATGAATTATATTTTAAATGAAGGACTGCGCCAGACAGATGCCGGCGTACAGATTCTTGATGTAAACGTGGGACTTCCGGAAATTAACGAAGTGGAAGTTATGACATGTGCCGTTACTGCACTTCAGGCAGTCACTGACACTCCTCTGCAGCTCGATTCTTCCAATCCGGCTGTTCTCGAGAAGGCAATGCGGATTTATAATGGAAAACCACTTATAAACTCTGTCAACGGCGAGCTTGAAAGCATGGATGCAATCTTCCCATTAGTGCAGAAATACGGCGGTGCTGTCATTGCTTTAACTATGGATAAAAATGGAATTCCAGAGACAGCCCGTGAACGCACTCTAATTGCAGAGCGAATTATAAATCATGCAGCTGAATATGGCATCGAAAAGAAAGATATTATTGTAGACCCGCTGTGCCTGACTGTTTCATCAAATGCAGACAGCGCTTTGATTACTCTGGAGTCAGTGCGCATGCTTCATGACATGGGAATTTGTACCAGTCTTGGAGTATCCAATATTTCTTTCGGACTTCCAAAACGTGATAAAATTAATTCCGTATTTTTTGCAAATGCACTGGAAAATGGTCTAGATTGCGCAATTATGAATCCATTTTCTAAAAGCATGATGGATGTTTACTATGCCTTCCGGGCACTCCATAATCTGGACACGGCATGTGGCGATTATATCCGCTATGCAGATGCGTTAGAAGCACCTGCAACAGATTTGGAAAAGCCGGAACAATCCCAGAGCCTCAGACATGCCATCGTCAACGGCCTTCGCAGTGAAGCAGTAACGGCCGTACTGGAATCCTTAAAAATAAACAAACCTTTAGATATTATCAACAAGGAAATTATTCCGGCTCTCAATGAAATCGGAACTGCATTTGAAGAGAAGAGAGCATATCTGCCACAGCTTTTAATGAGCGCGGAGGCAGCCTCTAACGCATTCGAAGAAATCAAGAAAATGATGCCTGCTGCTGATACTAAGAAGAGCCATACTGTAATCCTTGCAACTGTAAAAGGAGATATCCACGATATTGGAAAAAATATTGTAAAAGTGCTTTTGGAAAGCTATGGCTTCAAAGTATATGACTTAGGGCGTGATGTAGCACCCGAGGCAGTCTGCGACTGCGTCACAAAAACCGGCTGCCGTCTAGTTGGACTTAGCGCTTTGATGACAACCACGGTACCTGCCATGGAGGAAACAATCCGGAAATTGCACGAAATGGACGATTCTATTACCGTCATTGTCGGAGGTGCCGTACTGACTCAGGAATATGCTGACATGATTCATGCTGATTTTTACGGTGCTGACGCAATGGATTCGGTGCGTTATGCTGAAAAATATTATTCTTTAAACCAATAAGGAGCAGCTTATGAACTTTTTAAGTATCTTTGATGTAATTGGGCCAAA
The DNA here is from genome assembly GCA_937896665.1 of uncultured Clostridia bacterium. Taxonomy (GTDB): domain Bacteria; phylum Bacillota; class Clostridia; order Lachnospirales; family Lachnospiraceae; genus Faecalimonas. The sequence continues at coordinate 15,415 of CALBNS010000050.1, read as the reverse complement.
TATGATTGGACCTTCCAGCTCCCACACTGCCGGAGCTGTATCAATTGCTTTGATGGCAAGGAAAATGTTTCCAGAGGCCATCAAAAAAGTGACCTTTACGTTATATGGCTCTTTTGCAAAAACTTATCGCGGACACGGAACAGACCGTGCCCTGCTTGGAGGAATTCTGGGTTTTAAGACTGATGACGAAAGAATTCGTGATGCATTTGAGCTTGCCAGGCAGATGAAGGTGGAATATGAATACATTATTGATGAAAAAACAATTACGGAACACCCAAATACTGCCGATATTGATTTATTTGGTGTAACAGGGCATACGCTTTCTATCCGTGGTGAATCAATTGGTGGAGGAAAGATGAAAATTGTACGCATCAATAATATTGACGTAGAGTTTACCGGCGAATACAGTACCCTGATTATACAGCAAAAAGATACTCCCGGTGTAGTTGCACACATCACTCAGGCGCTGAGTGATCATGATGTAAATATCGCATTTATGCGTTTGTTCCGTGAAGATAAGGGTGCCAATGCCTTTACAATTGTTGAGTCTGATGAACCGATCCCAGAAGAGGTATTAGACATGATTAAGACGAATTCAAATGTTGCCGATTTAATGCTGATTCAAATGTGACGGAGGTGTTGGTATGGATTTTTTGAATGGACGGGAATTATTAGAATGCTGTGCGAAGACCGGACTTCCGGTTTCTGCAGTCATGAAACTTCGGGAAACCACTGCCGGACATGCCTCTGAGCAAAGCGTAGACCAGAAACTAACAAAAGTATTAGATATCATGAAACAAGCTGCGACAAAACCGATTGAAAATCCGGGAAAGTCCATCGGCGGCCTGATTGGCGGTGAAGCAAAAAAAGTAGCCGAGCACAGCACTTCTGCAAACAGAGTCTGTGGACCAATGCTTTCTAATGCCATCGCCTACAGCATGGCTGTGCTGGAAGTAAATGCATCTATGGGTCTGATTGTAGCAGCCCCTACTGCCGGCTCATCCGGTGTGCTTCCGGGAGTACTCCTTGCAATGCAAAAAGAACATAGTCTTCCCGATGAAACATTATACAAAGGACTTCTAAATGCAAGTGCTATCGGCTATCTGCTGATGCGTAATGCCTCAGTATCCGGTGCCGAAGCCGGATGTCAGGCAGAAGTCGGAGCAGCAAGTGCTATGTCAGCAAGTGCAATTGTCGAAATGATGGGCGGTACACCTGAGATGTGCCTGAATGCCGCGAGTCTTGCTCTCTCAAATCTTTTAGGACTCGTGTGTGACCCAATTGCAGGACTCGTGGAATCACCTTGCCAAAGCCGTAATGCAATCGGTGTTGCCAACGCAATCACCTGTGCAGAACTCGCCCTAAGTAATGTACTGCATCCAATCCCATTTGACGAGATGGCCGAAGCAATGTTCCGTGTCGGCAAAAGTCTGCCATTTGAGCTTCGTGAAACTGCAATGGGCGGATGTGCAGGAACACCGACCGGATGTAAACTATGCACTTTATAGACATTCACTGTCATATAACCTACAGGAGCTGCCACTGGCAGCTCCTTCTAAATTTCCCCTAAAACTTCCCCGATCGGTTCCTGAATACACAAATCCGCCTGTGCATCTCTCGGTGTTGCACTCTTATTCAGTACTACCAGATATTTTCCATTGAAATAATCAATAAAACCGGCCGCCGGATACACTACCAATGATGTTCCACCTATAATCAGCATGTCAGCCTGTCTGATTGCCTGCACAGCGCCCTGTATTGTAGCTGAATCCAATCCTTCTTCATAAAGCACTACGTCAGGTTTAATAATGCCGCCACATTCACATCTTGGAATTCCCCGGGCTTCTTTTACATACCTTGCATCATAAAATTTCCCACATTTCTGACAATAGTTACGATGAATACTGCCATGAAGCTCATACACTTTCTTGCTGCCCGCCATTTGATGGAGTCCGTCAATGTTCTGTGTAATGACCGTACTCAACTTTCCTTCCTTTTCCAAGCGTGCAAGTGCCAGATGCGCCGGATTCGGCTTCGCATCCAAAAACATCATCTTACTCTTATAGAAATCGTAAAACAACTCTGTTTTTCTCACAAAAAAAGTGTGGCTTACCACCTGCTCTGGAGGATACACGTAATTTTCCTGATACAGACCATCAGCACTTCGAAAATCCGGTATATTGCTTTCTGTGGACACTCCCGCACCTCCAAAAAATACAATATTATTACATTCTGCAATCATTTCACGAAGTCTTTGTAATTTATCCATTGTCTCACCCACTTTCTTTAAATTACAATTGCGTTTTTTATATATTATCATATTTATACTTGCGATACATCAAATTTTGTGTTAGAATATCTTTTGTTAGCGGAAGTGGCGGAACGGCAGACGCGCTAGATTCAGGTTCTAGTGAGGGTTTCCTTGTGTGGGTTCAAATCCCATCTTCCGCAGTAATTTCCCGAAAACCTTACATTGGTTTTCGGGTTTTTCTTTTATAAAGCAAATGCTTTTTACGCATGAAAAAGGAGTATCATTCTTTTCTGAACTGATACTCCTTCTTACATTTCTGGTTCTTCCATATGATTACCTCATTCTTTCTTTCGTATTATGAAGTTCTGCTTATCGTCTTGGTGGTCCGTACCTCCTATGTAATATTTGCTTCTTGGCTTCCGATTTCCTTAAAGCTTTTATCTGATAAACAAATTTCTTAATAGATATTTTTATCTGTTTTTTTGTTTGTTTATCTTGTTTATACTGTTATTATAACATCTATTTTCTTTTTTGTCAATACATTTTTTGAATATTTTTATTTTTTTCTGATTTTATTTCAAAATATTATACTCCAATGCAAAAAAGAGTAAGAAAACCCGCCTTTAGGATTTAGCACTATATTTCTTTAAGAGTTAGTTATACTATACTTTATTGCAAGTCAGCATAAATGCTGACTTTTTTTGTTGTTTAAAAAACTTGACAAAATTATTTTTTAGATCTTGTATATATGGTGCTGTGGTGTTATAATAGAGAGAAGTGATTTTTATGGCATATTTTTTAAAAAAGACAATCAACAAAAAAGGTACTTATCTCCAAATTTATTCAAGTTTTTACGATCCAGAACGCGGTCATACAGCCCACAAATCATACAAACCTATTGGATATGTTCATGAGCTTCAGGCAAAGGGAATTGATGATCCCGTATCATTCTATAAAGAAGAGGTAATCAGACTTAATCAGGAAGCCAAGGCTGAAAAAAATAAAAAAAGCAAAACAAATATCTGAGAATTCTCCAGAAAAACTCATCGGATATTTCCCTATGAAAAATATCAATGATAAGCTCTCTGCAAAAAAATATATTGATCTTATGCAGACTGCTACTGATTTCAGATTTAATGTATTTGATATGATGTCAGCCCTTGTCTATGCAAGGCTTGTTCATCCATGCTCTAAATCAAAAACTTACGACGAGGTAATTCCCAAACTCTTTGAGTCCTATGATTTTTCTTTGAACCAGCTTTATGATGGACTGGAATACATTGGCTGCGAATACGAAAAGATTATTGAAATCTATAATCATCAGATTAAGCAGATGTATCAGTTTGATACTTCTCATACTTATTTCGATTGCACAAACTTTTACTTTGAAATCGACAAAGAGGATGATTTTAGAAAAAAGGGACCTTCAAAAGAAAACAGAAAGGAACCTATTGTCGGACTTGGACTTCTTCTTGACGCAAACCAGATTCCTATCGGCATGAAATTATTCCCTGGAAACCAAAGCGAAAAACCGGTCATCCGAAATATAATCAATGATTTAAAAAAGAGAAATTCTGTAGCCGGTAGAACAATTCAGATAGCTGACAAAGGATTGAACTGTGCTGAAAATATCTACCATGCATTAAAAAATGGCGACGGCTATATTTTCTCAAAATCAGTCAAACAGCTTCCGGAAACCGAAAAGACATGGGTTCTTTTAGATAATGATTACAGAGATATCAAGAATGCTAACGGCGATGTGTTATATCGCATCAAAGAATGCGTCGATGAATTCGAATATAAATTCAAGGATGTTGATTCGGGAAAAATAAAGAAATTTAAGATAACCGAAAAAAGAATCGTTACTTACAATCCTAAACTGGCCACGAAACAGATTTACGAAATCAAGAAAGAAGTTGAAAAAGCAAGACTATTAAAAGCATCACAGGCTAAAAAGTCAGAGCATGGTGATTCAGCAAAGTATGTATTGTTTACCACTGCTGATAAAAAAGGGAATGAAACAGATGGTAAAGTCATAGTAACAATGAACGAAGAACTCATTAGAAAGTCTCTTGAACTAGCAGGGTACAACCTACTTGTTACCTCTGAATTATCAATGAGTGATTGCGATGTGTATGATGCATACCACAACCTTTGGAGAATTGAAGAATCCTTCCGTATCATGAAATCACAGCTTGATGCAAGACCAGTGTACTTACAAAAAGAGAATACCATAGTAGGTCATTTTCTCATCTGCTATCTGGCAGTGTTATTGACAAGATTGCTTCAGTTCAAGGTATTAAAAAACAACTACTGTTCAGAGGATTTATTTGAATTTGTACATGATTTCAGAGTGGCAAAAATATCAGATCACAAATACATAAATCTCACACGGGGTAGTTCATTTATAAAAGAATTTGCAGCTATTTGTAACCTGCCTTTAACATCATATTTTCTGAGCGATGGAGAAATCAAATAATTATTCACCCGCCAAGCGGGTGGTTTTTCCGTTTCGGGCTTAGCCCTAATACTACTAGCATAGCACAAATGTGCTCTTTTTCTTGGCCTGCCAGCCACGCGTAGGATTACTTGCTACCCGTAAACGGGTCTCTTGGATCAAATAGACTTAATTGATCCATTTCCTGATCTTGCTTTAGCCGGTTGGCTATGTAATTTTTTATTGCTTTTGTATCTTTTCCTACGGTATCGACGTAGTATCCCTTACACGAAAATTCGCGGTTTCGGTATGCAAATTTCATATTTCCATACTTTTGAAATATCATTAAACTACTCTTACCTTTCAAATATCCCATAAATCCCGAAACGCTCATTTTCGGCGGGATACTTAATAGAAGATGTATGTGATCCGGACATATCTCTCCTTCAATTATTTCTACACCTTTCCATTGACATAAGGTTCTAATAATATCTCTGATACCCTCTCTTTTTTCTTGAAAAAAAACTTTTCCCCTATATTTTGGTGCAAATACGACACTATTCTCAATCACACAGACTTATATGAATATAAGCACGGGAAAATGTTAATGCATTTACACTTTTGCTTTGAAGGTGTTCCTACAGAACAAACTCCTGCGGCAATGCTAAAATACTACCGACAGCGAAAGTGTTTAACCACACGACAGTTAGCCGAGAGTGTAGGAATTGCACCCGCAACAGTGTTAATGTATGAGCGTGAACGATTCCCGATACCATATCAAACAGCCGTTGCTATGGCTGAAATCCTTGAAATTGATAGAAATATGCTCTTAGATGAATTTGCTCAATTTATGGATTATCCATACAGTGATAGACTTCGTGAAATCAGAAAAGCACACAGATTAAATCAAGCAACTTTTGCTGAAAAAGCAGGTATTAGTTTGAGTATCTATTCTAAGTGGGAGGGCGGTTCACGACAGCCGTCAAGAAAAATGTTTCGGCAATTGGTAAATACATATCCCGAAATAAATATATGAAAATACAGCGTATCTGTGATATAACAGGTACGCTGTATTTTTTATCGGCACATTGGTGTTATTACCTGTCTTTATTTAAAATAAAAGCACACTAAAATACAGGAGGAAAATACTATGGAAAAGTCATTATTTGAACAAATGGGTGGTACATACACTCAGGTAGGAGATTATCTGCTGCCAAGTCTCATTTTGCCCGAACAACAAGATCAGCCGATCGAAGTATGGGGGCAGCGACACGCAAGATATTTAAAACAGCACCATAAAATTATTTATATGAACCTGTTGACAAGCGGGAAACTAAATGACTATCTTGTCGACATTGAAAATCAGGCTAAAAATATGTTTCTTCAAATCGTAAAGCAACTTGCAAACAGCGAAGGCATAACAGAAGAACTTAAGGAAAGAAATCCAATGCTTTGGTGTTCACAACTCAATAATATTCGAGAAAGAGCTACCGAAATAGTTAATGCTGAAATAATCTATGTATAAAGAAGAAAGAATCAGTTGCAAAACGTCACAACTGATTCTTTCTTCTTATGGTAATAAATTCAATCCCAACTCCTTCAAAAACTCATTATGCCGAGCCTTTGCCACATTAATGTCATTCTCAATTTTTTCAAGCTCCTGCCGTACTTCTTCAATATCAACAATTTCTTCTTCGGGCGCAGTGCTGACATAACGAGAAATATTTAGGTTATATCCATTTTTCTCGATTTCCTCCATAGAAACTCGGCGGGAATATTTTTTGTCATCTTCCTTTCGGTATTGGTATGTTTCAATGATCCTATCAATATGCTCAGGTAAAAGCGTATTTTGACGCTTCCCTTTTTCAAAATACTCACTTGCATTGATAATTAGCACATCATCATATTTCTTGCATTTTTTGAGAACCAGAATACACACTGGAATACCCGTAGAGAAAAACAAATTTGCCGGCAAACCAATGATAGCATCAATATTTCCATCTTTGAGAAGTTTTGTTCTGATTTTTTCCTCAGTGCCACCACGGAACAGTACACCATGCGGCAAAATAATTGCCATTGTTCCATCATCACTTAAAAAGTGGAAGCCATGCAATAGAAAGGCGAAGTCTGCCGCTGACTTTGGTGCAAGTCCGTAATTCTTGAATCGAAAATCTTCTGCCATTTCTTCTTTGGGTTGCCATCTATAGCTGAAAGGCGGATTGGCTACGACCGCCTCAAACTGCATTTTTTTTGCTGGATTCATTTCATTCAAAATATTCCAGTCATTTAGCAAAGAATCGCCATGATGAATCTGAAATTCAGAATCCTTTACACCGTGAAGCAACATATTCATACGAGCAAGGTTATAGGTCGTAATATTTTTTTCCTGCCCATAGATCTGACCAATACCATTTGCGCCAAATTGTTTTCGTACATTGATTAATAACGAGCCTGAACCACAGGCAAAATCAAGTACGTTTCTTAGTTTGCTCTTTTTTCCGGTGCTGGGATCTTGGCTGTCAAGAGAAACAATCCGAGAAAGGATAGTTGAAACCTGCTGCGGTGTATAGAATTCACCCGCTTTTTTACCAGAACCAGCAGCAAACTGACCAATCAAATATTCGTAGGCATCCCCCAAAAGATCTGTTTCATTTGGGAATTTAGAAAGTCCTTCTGCGATTTCAGTTATAATCGAACACAGCAGTATATTTCGTTCCCCATAATTCTTTCCCAATTTATCGGAATCAAGATTTACTTCTGAGAACAAACCACGAAATCTGCTTTCAAATGACTCATTCTCAATATATTTAAATCCACTCTGTAAAGTTTTCAGTAATTGGCTATTTTGTGTTCTTGCCAATTCATATATATTGCTCCACAAATATGCCGGTTTTATTACATAATGGATTTTACGGCGCATTTGTTTTTCAAGCATATCAACTTGATCCAAATTGCGAATATACCAGACTGCAAGAGGGATTACATTGTGGCTATAGAGCATCTTATTATTGTCATCCACAAAATCATGTCTTGCTTTTTCAATTTTTTGAAGGTCTTCTTCGTCTTCATGTAACCCTAATTTCTCAGGAGAAAGCGATCTACTGTATTGGGTAATAACAGATTTAAGCTCGCCAATATAGGTATCAAGATCCTCTCCATTCTTTTGAATTTCAAGCTCACTTTTCTGATAATCACTGCCCAATTCCTTTTTTACTGCCTCTTCATAATTATCGGACAGGTAGCGCAAAAAGAGAAAAGACAGCATATAATCTCGAAAATCATCGGCGTTCATTGCACCACGCAGTTTATCAGCAATCGCCCATAATGTTGAGCCTAACTGTTTTTGTTGTGTATCATTCATCAGTTATCCTCCTGTGCCTGTTCTGTATCAAATATCCTTTGATTGAACTTATAATCTTCCAAAAAATTTTCTAATATATTTCGAAAATACTCCTTGTTATCATCTGCCAACGGAGCTGGCTCAAAAACAGAATAGTTTCCATGACTCATAATATTAACCATTCTTTTATGGACGATAAAATCATCGTCATTATCTATTCGTAGACACGATGAAAAATGCTGATAACCGTGAAAAGCAGCCGTTTTTTCTAAAACATTCCTAAGAATATTAAAATGATAACTATAGATTTTCCCTGAATCAGCAACTTTCTTCAACTCTTTTAATAATGCGACATGATAAAAGAACGGTGTGTTGCTTGTATCTTTTAATATGTATAGTCCGTTTTTTGTTAGTCTTTGAAAAAACAGTCTTTCTGGATTTTTAATCTCATTACACAGAACATTATAAAAAAGAGTGTGATGTGATGAAATTACAACCTTGATATCCGCATCACTCATTAGGTTTGCTAAATGACTTGCCACTGCAATAACATTGTTATCATCAAGAGATGAAATTGGATCATCAATATAGATATATTTGACCCAACTATAAGATTCCTCTTTATCAACAACCAACTGCATAATTGCCAAGAAAAAACACCAAACAAATATATTTTCTTCGCCACGGGATACCTTGATGTTGTCTATTCTTTGACTGACTCCTTCAATTGTCACATTTCTATAAAAGCTAATTTTGTATTCGTCATAATCAATTGTAAAATCGAAGTCAGCATACCGGTGCAAAAAAGGCCTAATTCGGCTTTCCATTTCCAACTCTTTTAACCCAGAAAAAAATCTGGAATCACTGTTCAATTTTAAAAATCGATCTGTATCGTTTTCCAAGTCATTGTCCCAGTAGAAAAGATCTTCCGTAAAAGCGTTATAATACAATGTGTCTGCTGTTTTTTCTCCAGTTTCTTCATTTAGCGTTTGACCTAATGTTTTAAATTCAGCAGATAACCTTGTTTTTCCGGTACCGTTATAAGCAAATAACAAAATGTATTTTTTTCGTTCTTCATCCAACATCATTCGAAAATACTTCGCAATTTCTTCCAAATTCTCAAACTGAGGTTCTCCAATTCGTTTGAAAATGAAGTCCAATTTGATAAGGACTTGTTCTGCTAACCCTTCTTTTAGATGGTACTCTGTTCGATCATTTGATCTCTTGTAATTATTAGTAACAATACTTTTATATTGCTGGAAATCCGGTGCATTTAATGTTTTATTAGTAAGCTTTTTATATTCTTCTTTTGAAATTATTTCCGGTACATTTAAACTCATACATCTGCCTCCTCAAGAGAAGGAAACAATCCCTGCATTAATCCTTTTTTATGTGCTTTTAACTGTTCCACTTTATTTGATTGCTCGGTAATTATCTTATCTATCTCAGACAAGCAATCTGCAATTTTTTGTTGTTCTTTGAAAGATGTAGGAAGAACAATTTCGACATTTTTCAAAACTTCTTTAGAAAGATTATTGTTCTGTCCCGTACCATGCATGTTTATTTCTTTGTGTATTAGTGGTTCTATCAAAAATTTAATTGCATGGTTCTTTTCGTCTTTAGGAATCAATTTCAAAGTACGCTGATTTAATACAGCAATATTTGTATTCCATATAAAGAAATTAAACCCTGCTGCACCCGTCAAGCTCAATATTAAATCATTTTTTGAAATTAAATACTTATATAAATCGTTACGCTTAATCAAATCCATATTGACAAACACTTTGTCAGTATTTGAATTTTTGTTATTTATATCAGTAATCCTAACAACTTGAATATAGTTAGAATCTGTATCATTTGTAACGAAATCACTTGACGAAAAGGCATATCCTTCTTGAAAATCACATATTAGTTTTAGCTTTTGCAATTTCCACTCTCCGCATCCTTGAAACTCAGGAAATCTCCATTCGGGCAGAGTTTTCCCTTCAGCAGGGAACAGCTTTTGCATCAAGCCTTTTTTGTATTTTTCTAATGCTTTCAGTTTTCTGCTTTCTGCGTCAATCAGTTCATCAATGGAGGATAGACAATCAGCAATCTTTTGTTGTTCTTTAAAATCAGGTAATGCAAGAGGCATACTCCATAAATGTTTTGTATCAACACTTAACGCCCCGTGTGCTCTTGCACCCACCTCAATATATTTTCTCAGCCAATGTCCGTGATAGTTATTGTGCCAAAGATAATCAAAAAACGGAGGATATGATTCATTACCAGTAATTCTAAAGCAAGTAAAAATACTATTGGGAACAGCGGCTATATCGTATTCTCCCAACATAGAAATATAGCCTTCTGGAAACTGCTTTGTCGCGCTTTTGTTATATGCAAAATCATATTTCCTGATAACAATATAATTTTTATAGGAATCCCCTGCTATTTCTCTCCCAAATTTTTCTGTTTGTGGTATTAAACCCACGCCAGATGTTACACTCATAAGAGTGTATTTATTTTCTCCTGCTTTTTCTTTTACGACGGAAGATATTTTTCCCAACTTCGTAATTTTCAATTTGTCCCCAATGAATTCTGGAAACCGTAACTTAGGAACTATTTCTTTCTTCTTATTCATACGCATTTAACCCCACAATTTCACGACCATCTGCCAGTCTCTTTAACAACGGAATCAAATCAGCCACCAAATCCAGTTCTTTTTGAGTTCTTTCTCTCCAACTTAGGTCAAGCGGTGTCAAAAGATCGCCAAGTTTTTCTCCGTCAAAAATCATTCGGTCAATGATTTCCTGAATAAACGCTTGCAAACTTTGGATTTCAATGCCGTGTTTTTTCGCAATAATATTGATTTCCTGATTGTTTTTCTGCTCTCTGAATTTCTGATACCCTGCTTTGATTTCCTTTTCATCCAAAGCCACACCAACTTGAAGCGAATCGATATATTCGATAATATCTTCTCTTTCATCAAGCAAATTGGAAGTAGCCGAAAGCATGCCGATGAGTTGTTCTTTACTCATTTTTTGCTTTTTCGGTTCGGTCTGGGTGTATTTCGCAATCAATGCCATAATATAGTCATAGTCGATAATTGCAGACGAAAACAGAACAAACTCAAAATCGAGCTGTTCAACTTCAGGATTTTTATCCTCGTTCTCTTTTCCTTGCTCAGATTTCAGTCTTTGTGCCACATCAATATAAGCACCACGGAACGCACGCAGGGTATCCTCCGGCAACAGCTCCTCGATTTTTTCTGCGTCTTTTTCTTCAATTTCCGTGTACTGCTCCAACTGCGTTTTCAAACGCTGTACTTCCTTGAATTTATTGATAAATTCACATCTTGCGGCATCGCCTTTCAAGTTGTTTACCTCTTCCGGTTTGCACTCCAATCCCTGAGATTCCATAAACTTTTCTAATTCACTTACTGCCTTATCCAGTTTCTCAACAACCTTTGGTGCTGGGTCAACAAGCCATATTTCTTTTGCTCGGTTACTGTTATTTTCACCGGAAAACAGAGCAATAGCTTTATCTACTTCATCAGACTGGCTTCTGAAATCAAGAATATTACCATAAGGTTTTGTATCATTTAAAACTCGATTTGTTCTGGAAAATGCCTGAATCAAGCCATGATATTTTAAGTTCTTATCTACATACAAAGTATTCAGATACTTAGAATCAAAACCGGTCAGCAGCATATCCACAACAATGGTAATATCAATTTTGTTTTTATGAGGATAATCTGCGTTAGTATATTTCTGGTCTTTAATTCTTTGCTGTACATCCTGATAATACACATCAAAATTGTTGATGTCATGGCTGGTTCCATACTGTTCATTATAGTCTTTGATAATACTGGTCAACGCTTGTTTCTTTTTATCAGGTTCTTTTTTGTTATCTTCTTTTTCCTGTGGAAGATCCTCTTGAATTTGCTGAACATCCTTATTACCTTCTGCCGGCGGCGAGAATACGCAGGCGATATTCAATGGCACAAATTCACCGTCGTCGGCATCAATACAATTTTGTTGTGCTTCTTTGAACAAGTTGTAATATTCAATAGCATCATTGATTGATGATGCAGCTAAAATAGCGTTGTATCTTCTGTTATTTGTTATAGCGTCATGTTTTGACAGAATAGTTTGTACCACAGCCTTTTTTTGTTGTTCCTCATTGATTCTTGAAGCATCTCTGTCATTTTGCGGCTTGAAGTAGTCAATATGGAATCGCAATACATTTCTGTCGTCGATGGCATGAGTAATCGTATAAGCATGCAGTTCTTTTTCAAAAATATCCTTCGTAGTTGTATAAGAACCGATTGTTCCATCAATTTGCTTGTAAGTTGCGTTTTCTTCAAAAATAGGTGTGCCAGTAAATCCAAACAGCTGAGCCTTTGGGAAAAAGTTTTTGATTGCTTTATGGTTTTCTCCAAACTGTGAACGATGGCATTCATCAAAGATAATTGCAATTCTGCTATCTTTTAAAGGCGCCAATCTTTCTTTGTATGTGAGCTCACCTTTTTTCTTTTTCTCTTTACTCCGCTTATTATCGTCGTCAAGCGCCAAACCTAACTTTTGGATGGTCGTTACAATAACTTTATCTCGATAGTCCTCCGAAACAAGTCTTTTTACCAAAGTTTCCGTATTGGTGTTTTCTTCCACACATCCCTCTTGGAACTTATTGAATTCCTCTCTGGTCTGTCGGTCAAGATCCTTTCTGTCTACCACAAAAAGACATTTTGCTATGTTGCGATTATCTTTTAACAAGGTAGATGCCTTAAAAGAGGTAAGAGTTTTACCACTTCCTGTTGTATGCCAAATATAGCCATTTCCTCTGTTTTGCTCTATGCAATCCATAATGGCTTTAACCGCATAAATTTGATATGGTCTCATAATCATCATTTTCTGTTCACTTGCTACTAAGACCATATATTTGCTAATCAGCTCACCCAAAGCACATTTACGCAGCACAGCCTCAGAAAAATCGTGCAAATGGGTAATTTTTTTATTATCCTTATCGGCAAATTGATATACAGGTAAAAAGCGTTCATCAGCATCAAAAGCAAAATGCTCTTTGTTATTGTTGGCAAAATAGTAGGTATTACTTTCATTGCTGACAATAAAAAGCTGCATGAAACAGAGCAAAGAATTTGTATATCCATTTCCCGGATCATTTTTATAATCAACAATCTGCTCCATTGCTCTTTTAGGAGTAATTTGGAGCGACTTTAATTCAACCTGTACAACAGGAATGCCATTGATAAGAATAATAACATCGTATCTATGATGACTATTTTCTGTATTAATACGAAGCTGATTAATTACCTCATACTCGTTTTTGCACCAATCATTCGTATTTACAAGGGTGTACTGTAGGGGTGTATCATCATCCCTTTTAAATGTGTTCGTTTCTCTCAAGATTTTTGCCGCTGAAAACACATCTGGTGTAATGATGCTTTCTTTCAATCTTGCAAATTCAGAATCACTTAATCTAACCCTATTAAGTTCTTGAAAATGCTTTCTAAAATTTTCTTCTAAAGAGGCTTTATCTTTAATATCTTCTCGATATATATACTTTAACTCTTTAAGTTTTTCAATAAAACTCAGTTCAATTTGTTTTTCGTTCTTCATATTGCGACACCTTTCACTTAGTTGTTTTCTCTAATAAATCTATCAATTCCTGATCTAAATTATTTTTCCTGCAAAGTTCTGCCAAAGCGTGTCTTGCAATCTGATTGGGTTTTGATTTATTGTTTTCCCATCTATTAACTGAAGTGAATCCCATATGTAATTCTCTTGCTAATCCTTCTTGAGATAAACTCAGTTGGGAACGAATATTTTTTATAACTTCAGAAATTTCCATAGTACAGTTCTCCCTATTCGTTTAAACTTATACATAGTATATTATATCATAAGCTATAGCGAATTGTAAACATCTTATAACCGTTTGAAATTTTTTATGTTTTCATATATAATTTAGGAACAAAACAAGTTTTCTATGTCGTTTAATTAATAGAGAGCATATTCTCTGGAAAGGAGGCAAAAAAATATGCCAATATTATTAAAAAGAAAAAACGGCGAAATCACGCCGTTTCGCAATGCAGAATATATTTCTGCGTTCTATTTCATCCCCAAAAGCATTTTGGATAAGTGCGGAGAAGAAATAAACAGTATTCCAAGAAATCCAAGAAAATTGCTTCAAGATCGTCGTGCCATAGAAATAATAGAAAGTGATTTATTTAAGCTGGTAATCATCGACGCTTACGCCTTTATGGTGTGGCCTTTTATGGGGCTTGGAGCAAAAAGGGAGATTTATTCAGGATATGAGCCGTCTTGGAGATATGCGCACGCAGCTTCTATTTGGATTAAAGGAATGGAAGACGAAGGGGTTATCCCTAAGTCACAGGAGATATTAAAAAGCAGCAATGTATACGAAGACCTCGGATATATATCCGAAGAAGAAATCTCAGAAACATTCACTTGGCTCGTTCCTAAAATAATGGCAAAACACAATATGAATGAGATCATTGCTGTGGCGGCAGAATATCGCTGCTTTGAAGACTTTGATTATCGAAAGAGCCGACAAAAAATTGATTTTTACCGCAAGTGGTATCATACTCGTGCAAAAATATCCGTTGAATCTCTTGATGAAATAAAAGAAAAATATGCAGAGAATACAGACGGAATGGAGCGGGATATTCCTGATGACAATGTTAATGTTGAGAGTATGGTTTTAGAACCGATTGCAGTCAGCAAATTTTTAGACACGCTTTCTGAAACAGACAGGAAAATACTCACAATGCGAATGGATGATGTTACACTCGAAAAAATCGCAGAAGAATTAGGTTTCAAAACTCACAGTGCTATTCACAAAAGAATCCGAAAGATTGGCTTGGCTTACGAAAAGTTCAGTGGTGAAGATTCGGGATTCAGTAATAAGAAAATTATCTAACAACACCTATTGATGTATAAATCGGTAGGTGTTCTTTTTATGTGCAGAAGCAGAAAGGAGGTCTTTTTGGTGCAGTACAATCTGATAAAATCACAGCAAATCAAAATTAAGAACACCCTATGTATGCAATGCGGACACCAAAGCTGTTTGATGATAAGTAGTGGTGTCTGCCCTGTTTTCGCAAAAACCAACCCCAAAATCATTAAAATTAAGGAGGACAATCGCAATGAAAAAATATAAAGAAACCTATATCATCGGTATTGACCACGGCTACGGAAATATGAAAACGGCAAACTGCTGTTTTCAGGCAGGTGTGACCGTATATGATAAAGAACCAATTTTCAAAGACAATCTGCTTGTTTGGAATAACAAATACTATCTGATCAGCGCAGAGCATGGCATTTTGGACAACGGTAGTTCCAAACACCATAGAATTGTAAAATTTCAT
>CALBNS010000049.1 GCA_937896665.1 uncultured Clostridia bacterium | reverse complement strand
TATACGATTTCGTTTGGAATGGAAGGCGAGCTGAATCAGGAAGAGAACGGGGAAGGGAGGCACTTCGTAAGGAAGTTGTTTCCCTTTTGCCTTGTAATTAGCCAGAATGATTGAATTGTAGGCAAATTCAAATCATACGGAGGAATTACAAAATGGCAAAATCACTGTTTGAACAATTAGGTGGCACAAATCACGAAGAAAACGGATATTTAATCCCAGATTTACGATTGCCAGATGAGGAAGAACAACCGATAGGCTTATTCGGGCGGCGGCACTTGGATTATCTGAAACAGCACCGCAGGGTTACATACATCAATCTGCTTACAAGCGGCAGGCTGAATACCTACCTTGTGGAGATTGATAAGCAGGCGCAGGAACGCTTTGAACGGCTCATAGAGAACATGAAACAGGCGCAAGGCATAACTGAGCAATTAAAGGTGGAAAATGCCTTAGAATGGAGAGGACGGATGAATAATATACGGGCTTGTGCTATGTAACGTCCATCTATCAGAAAAATCAGAATTGCCATAAGAGGGAAAAAGATTTTTAGTGGCTATTTTTTGCTAAATGTGGTAAACTGTAAAAGTAAAAAGTGTTCTGAAATGAAAATAGTCAGGAGGGATGATGATGTGCCAGATAGCATTTAGTGTACCAGATGAAGTCCTTTTCGATACAAAAATGAGCAGAGAGCAGGCGAACCAGTTTGCAAGGCGATATGTAGCATTAGGTTTTTACAAACAGAATGGAGTATCCATTGGATATTGTTCACAGATTGCCGGAATGACAGAAGAAGAATTTATAAAATATTTAGGGCAGAATGAAATTTCTATCTTCCAGTTTGATGACAAGGAAGAATTCTTGGAGGAATTAGAGCATGCGTAAAGTAATTGTCAATTCAACACCTCTGATTGTTCTTTGCGGGATTGGTAAATTAAATATTCTGAAAGAGATGTATGAGGAAATTATAATTCCGTCAGCAGTATTTAGAGAGGTGACTGCGAAGGATGATTCTGCCTGTGTTCAAATTAAGTCAGCAGGAGCGTGGGTTCATGTAGAACAAATTAAGGATCATGGTGAAAAGAAAATGTATAAAGCGAAACTCCATGACGGAGAAGTAGAAGTAATGATTCTTGCCCAGGAACGGAATGCAGACTTGGTGATTTTGGATGACAATGCTGCAAAGAAGACTGCTAAATATTTGGGTCTTACTGTTACAGGGACGCTGGGTGTTTTGGTAAAGGCAAAACGCCAGGGAATCATAGAAGAAGTTCGTCCGCTTTTGTCTGAGATGAGACAGAATGGTTTTTATGTTAGTAAAACAGTTGAGAGAATGGTTTTAGAACAAGCAGGCGAATAAGAAATACAATTAAGTCTCACACTTGAGTAATCAAGATACAGTGGGTGCTTTATAAATGTTTAAACGAAGCCGTAGGACCGCAAGGTATAGCTTCCGGAGACTCCCCCAGTTTATCTGGGGAGTTTTTCTTTATCATATTCATGATAAAACAGAAAGTGAAAACAGAATAATAAAGAAACCAGGCAGGATATGTTCCCGTAAAAAGGAAGGTATCCTGCCTTTTTTGCATGAAAGAGAGGAAATTCATATGAGAAAATTTTATACATCAGAAGCAGTAACAGAAGGACACCCGGACAAAGTGTGCGACCAGATCGCAGATGCGATTTTAGATGTGTGTCTGAAAAATGATGCGGATTCCAAGGTGGCTTGTGAAGTGCTTGCCACGAAGGGAACTGTCATTGTGGCAGGAGAGATCACCAGTGCCTATGAACCGAATGTGTTTGGTGTAATACAGAAAGTATTGTCTGAGGTGGGATATTCCAGCGAAGGGGTTGCCATGGATACGTTTGTCCATCAGCAGAGTCCGGACATTGCCAATGCGGTCAGGGAATCCAAAGAAAAAAGGGAAGGGGTGTCTGACAATCAAATGAATTGGTTTCAAGGTGCCGGGGATCAGGGCGTCATGATCGGATATGCCTGTGATGAGACGCCGCAGCTTATGCCAATGCCTGTGGTGCTTGCAAACAGGATTGTCCGGGAACTGTCTGCCTGTAGAAGAAGCAGTTATATTGAAGGAATTTGCCCGGATGGGAAAGCACAGGTGACCGTAGAGTATGAGGATGGGAAGCCTGTCCGTCTGGATAGTGTGGTTGTATCCTGCCAGCATACGGAGGATAAGAATCTGAAGAAACTGGAAGCAGAGATCCGAAAAAAAGTGCTTCTTCCGGCACTTCGTCTTCTTCCACCGGACGAAGATACAAAGATTTTTATCAATCCATTGGGACGTTTTGTCTGCGGAGGCATGGATGCAGATACGGGACTGACTGGAAGAAAGTTGATGGTAGACAGCTATGGCAGCATGGTTCCCCATGGCGGCGGAGCTTTTTCCGGAAAGGATTGTTCGAAAGTGGATCGTTCTGCGGCATATATGGCAAGGTATATTGCAAAAAATATGGTCGCTGCCGGGCTTGCCAGCAGATGTCAGGTTTCTCTTGCCTACGCCATAGGTGTTGCCCAGCCTGTAATGGTTCAGGTGGATACGTTTGGCACAGGAAAAGTGTGTGCGGATGACTGTCTGGAAATGACGATCCCCTTGGTATTTGGACTGGCACCAAAGCAGATCGTAGATGCCAAGTCCCGGTACAATCATCTTTTTTGACTGGGATCATGATACAAGAAATAGAAGAAAGTTACCGAGACATACTTAAGATAGCGAAAGATGAG
>CALBNS010000048.1 GCA_937896665.1 uncultured Clostridia bacterium | reverse complement strand
TCTACTACAATATATTTATGGTTAATATCCCTTACAGCCAGTAAGGAATTATCCATCTTGTTGCTTAAGCTGTTATAATAATGGAGCAATCGGTATGTCGTCTTCCTTTCTTGGACTTCGCGTCCGTTAATTAGACTGATAACCAGCTCCTCATTCGCAGCGTTCGTTTTATGCAGGTTGAACTGCCTACGGTACGTTCGTGTCACACCACAGTAGATTGAATAGGCAATGAGTAAAACTGGTACTTATCCATTGCAATAATCTTAAGGAGTGACAAATTTATGAACATGAACGCAGTAGGTATTGATGTATCCAAAGGCAAAAGTATGGTTGCCATTCTCCGACCTTATGGTGAGATTATTTCCTCACCATTTGAAATCAAACACACATCCAGTAACATCCAATCTCTGATTGAACAGATTAAATCTATCGAAGGAGAATCCCGCATAGTTATGGAGCACACTGGTCGCTATTATGAACCGCTGGCTCGTGAGCTTTCTCAGACAGGGCTTTTCGTAACTGCCGTAAATCCTAAGCTCATTAAAGATTTCGGAGATAACTCTCTCCGGAAAGTCAAATCTGATAAAGCCGATGCTGTAAAAATTGCCCGCTATACGCTTGACAGCTGGACTGAATTGAAACAATATAGTCTTATGGATGAAATACGCAATCAGCTTAAAACCATGAACCGTCAGTTTGATTTTTATATGAAACACAAAACAGCTATGAAGAACAACCTCATCGGCATCCTCGATCAGACCTATCCTGGTGTTAACACCTACTTTGACAGTCCCGCTCGTAGTGATGGCAGCCAGAAATGGGTTGATTTCGCCACTACATACTGGCATGTGGATTGTGTTCGTAAAATGTCATTAAACGCATTTGTTGACCATTATCAAAAATGGTGCAAACGCAAGAAGTACAACTTCAGCCAGGTAAAAGCCGAAGAAATCTATGGAGCAGCAAAGGAGCTTATTCCTGTACTTCCAAAAGATGATTTAACCAAACTGATACTGAAGCAGGCTATAGAGCAGTTAAACACTGCCTCCGAGACTGTGGAGGAACTCCGTACCATAATGAATGAAACAGCAGCCAAACTTCCGGAATATCCGGTCGTTATGGCAATGCAAGGTGTGGAGTCGTCTCTTGGACCTCAGCTTATGGCTGAAATCGGAGATGTCACACGCTTCACTCACAAAGGTGCCATTACTGCTTTTGCCGGTGTAGATCCCGGCGTCAATGAATCCGGAACTTATGAGCAGAAAAGTGTTCCTACATCCAAGCGTGGCTCTGCTGTCCTCAGAAAGACTTTATTTCAAGTCATGGACTGTCTTATCAAAACAAAACCACAGGATGACCCTGTGTACGCTTTTATGGATAAAAAACGTGCTCAAGGAAAACAATACTATGTCTACATGACTGCTGGAGCTAATAAGTTCCTGCGCATCTATTATGGAAGAGTAAAAGAATATCTCATGTCCCTTCCAGAATAGCCAATAGCCACACCATTTCAGACCAGCGGATAACGGTTGTCTATTTTCTGTACCAAAAATCCAATCAGCAATAAATCCTAAATATTTTTCATTTTCCTATTGACTTTTTATTTGCAGGCTAA
>CALBNS010000047.1 GCA_937896665.1 uncultured Clostridia bacterium | reverse complement strand
CGCAATCATTGACAGATGATTGCAACCCAGCGTTTAGTGTAGCCAAGCCCGATGAAAAAGGAATTATGAAGCCAAAGCTTCCTCTTTCTTACTTACATTGGTGATTTCGACTTTTGTCTCTGGATTTAGATACACCTTATCCGGCATGCTCCAGTTACGGGTTGCACGACCATTCCATCTTTCGGGATGTGCAGCTTTTGCTGCTTCGTATACCTGATGACGGTTTTGGAGGATTTCCGGGCCTTTACCGCTTCTCATCTGATTCGGTGTCAGGAAATTGATTCCACTGTGATGGTGTTCATAGTTGTACCATTTCACAAACAGGCTGACCCATTCTCGGGCAGCTTCAATGGATTCAAAACCCTTCGGCTGGTAGTTGGGTCTGTACTTCAGAGTCTTGAATAAAGACTCCGCATATGGATTATCATTGCTGACACGGGGACGACTGTTTGATGGCGTAATTCCCAGCTGATAAAGCGTTGCCAGCATAGTAGCACCCTTCATAGGCGAACCGTTGTCGGAGTGCAGGACCAGCGGTTCCGTTGTCAGCCTTTGCTGTTTTAAACAGGTCCGGCGAACTAATTCGCTGGCATGTTCTGCGCTTTCCGTATCGTAGACTTCCCAGCCTACGATATCTCGGCCATACAAGTCAGTAAAGAGATAAAGGTAATAGTACATGCCTCGGTGTGGACCGTTCAGGTAAGTAATGTCCCACATCCAGACCTGATTTGGTGCATCTGCTGAATATGTTGTGGGATGATTCCTTTTCGGCGCTTCAGATCTGCCGCGGTGATTTTGCATTTTTTCTTCACGCAGAATCCTGTATATCGTGGATTCTGACCCGATATAGATTCCTTCATCGGCAAGGGCTGGTACCAGTTCACATGGAGGCATGCTGGCGTATTCTGGTTTGTTTATTGTTTCAATAACAACCTGCCGTTCCTCGTCAGACAGTTTATTTGCCGGAGCTTTTCGCTCTGCATTTGGACGCAGATCATCGTAAGATCCCGTTTCCTTTTTCAAACGGATCCATCGGTAATAGGTTCTCTCCTTAAGCTCAAGTTCATCGCATGCTTTGGTCAGAGATGCACCGGCAGCAACAGCTTCATC
>CALBNS010000046.1 GCA_937896665.1 uncultured Clostridia bacterium | reverse complement strand
ATAGTCGCACATCCCGTAAATCTGCCATTTTCTGATTGTACAACTTTGCATAAAACTTCATGATTACTATAGACCACGGTCAATAAATATCATGGAGGTAATTATGGAAAACGAACCAACATTGGATGAACTTATCCAACAGACCTATGACTGGCTTGTTGCTGCAAAATATTCCAAAGGTACAGTGTACTCCTTTAAATGCATCACAAATCAGTTAAAAACTTATGCTGTAGAAAAAAATGAAATCTATTTTTCCATGGATCTTGCGTTGTCATTTCTTGAAGACCACTACCATCTTTCAAGTGATATTCGAAACAGAAAACCATGTTTTTTAAGATTCATGGAAATGCTCTCAGATTTTAAGCTTAACAATTCCGTTATGATCAAAGAACGTAAGCGCCAATACCAGTTTCCGGAAGTCTTTTTCCCGGCAGCGGAAGGCTATAACGAATATCGAAGGAGCATAAACATCAAGGAAGACAGTATTCTGCGCACACAACTTTATCTGGAACGATTTTTTTGATTTCCTGGAAGGAAAGGGGTGCTGCTCTTTTGAAAAAATCACTATTTCTGTAATTTATGATTTTATTGCAGCGTTATCCTGTTTTTCAAAACCGACTGCAGCTGCAACACTCAGAGCAGTAAAACTTTTTCTGGAGTATTCCTTTAAAAATGGTTTTTATGACAGGGATATTTATAAAAGAATCCCATGCATTCATTACAACAAAACCAGCGCCATTCCTTCTGTTTATACAGCAGAAGAAGTTTCAAAAATTTTGGCAGAAATCGATCTTGGCAATCCCGGCGGTAAGCGGGATTATGCAATTATCCTGTTGATTGCAAGGCTCGGATTAAGAGCCAGTGATGTGGCAAATCTGCGTTTTGAAAATATTAACTGGGAAACAAATAAAATCAGTTTCTATCAGGTTAAAACCAAAAAACAAATAGAACTTCCCCTTTTGAAAGATGTAGGCGAGTCCATTATCGAATACATGAAATACGGTCGTCCGAATTGTAATTCGGATCACATTTTTGTAAGGCACAGGGCACCTATACATGAATTTACAGCATCTGCTGTCGGCTCCGCTGTCCACAGACATCTTTTAAAGGCTGGAATTAAAACGGAAGGG
>CALBNS010000045.1 GCA_937896665.1 uncultured Clostridia bacterium | reverse complement strand
TTATTGGCCTTTGCAGTTTCCACAATGCTGTAAATGATTGCGGAAGTCTTGGCTCCATTGATTGTATCGATCATCTGCCAATTCTTCTTCCCAATGCAAAAACCTCGGATTGCCCTTTCGGATGCGTTATTATCAATCGGAACATCTCCGTCTGTGAGAAATACACGGAGATATTTTTCCTGATTCAGCCCATAACCGACAGCATCACCAAATTTATCCTTTTTGGATGCTTTTATGGTTTTCAGGTACGCAAAAAACGCATCCACAAGTGGCTTGATAACCACCTGTCGCTGCTTAAGCCGTTCATCAGAAGAAAGGTCATTCAGTTTCCCTTCTTCCCTGTAGATTGCCTGAATCTGTTTCATCAGCAGAAATGCATTTGATTCCTTTTGATATGATTTAGGGATCAGTTTCAAAGCTTCATCAAATCTGCGGCGGCAATGAACCCAGCATCCGGCAATGGTCAGTTCTTCCAACTCTTTTTCTAAAGTATGGTAGACCTGATAACCATCTGTCACGCAGATGCCATCGTATCCTTTCAGGAATTCCCTTGGATGGGATGCATTTCTTGTCTGCTGGTATTCATACAGGACAATCTGCCTCTTTTGATACAAATGCCCGGAACGGTATACCCACATCCAACTTTTGGAGCCTGCTTTCCGTCCGTCATGATTTACAAGCACCGGTGTTTCATCTGCCTGGATTACATGATAGGAATACAATTCTTTATGAAGATAATCATAAAGGACTGATAAATATTCCTCTCCCAGACGGATGCACCAGTTTGCCATGTTCTGCCTTGTGATCTGAAGACCATAACGCTGGAATTCCTGTTCCAGCCGGTAGAGCGGTACTGCATTCACATACTTTCCATTGATGATTGCAGCGGCCAGGGATGGTGATACAAGACTTCCATGCAGCAAGACATTCGGATGGTCTGCTTTGACCATATGTTCATCTGTTTTGCTGGCATATACGCCGATATGGTGTTCTTCCACTTCTATCTTTGCAGGTACGAAATGATATTTTCTGGAAATGGCATCCGGTAACTGTTTCCAGCCTTTTGCACCGAATTCTGCTTCCAATTCCGCCTCGGACAGATAATGGTCAATCCTTCTTACCGGAAGCCCTGAAAGGTCAGCCTCTTTCTTGCCCTTGCGCTTTGGCTGCTTTGGAGACTTCAGTTCCAGATCTTCAGGCTCTGCGGCACTAAGATCGCAGACAGCTTCTGCTTCATTGAAAAATACGATGGTTCCGTCTACTTCAAGGAAACAAATCTGGTTTGTGTCTTCCATCTTCTCGGAAGACCTGCCAAAACGGTTCTGCTTACCAAGGATCACCTGTTCCATCAGAAGCTGCATTTTTTCGTTCGATGCATGAAGTTCCTTTGTTAAGGCATTAAGCTGTTCCTGCTGTTGTAAAAGCAGATGGATAAGAAACGACTTAT
>CALBNS010000044.1 GCA_937896665.1 uncultured Clostridia bacterium | reverse complement strand
GCCGGCTTCAGCCCTGTAAACTGCCTTTCCGAAAACGCTTTTTCATAACGGTAAAGGGAACGGACAGATATGCTGTTCTCCTCTGCAATCTTTTTGCGCAGCTGGATCCGCTTTGCATCATCCAGACCAGCCTGGAGAAGCCTTTTTCACTCTAAAAATTTTTTATGTTCTATAAGCTACTCCAGCAACCATTATCAATACTATTCCTGAAAAGGCCATAATCCATTGGAGTGGAACGAAATCGGCCAACGGACCAAACAAAGCTATTCCCATTGGATAACAACTGGAATAAAGAGAACTCATAAGACCAAACACACGACCTTGCATTTGCGTTTCTGAGTTTTCTTGCAACATGGTCGTAATGGTAGTTTGTACCGTGGTCAATGCAATTCCATACAACGCCATTAAAACAAGGTACAGTATAAAATGGCGGCTGACACCCATGCCGATTCCCATTGTGCCAAACATCCCCAACCCTGCCGACAATGTTAATCTACGACTTTTGAAACCGCCCCAAATGCTCATAAGCAGACCGCCCAGCATCATTCCACCAAAGCCAACGAGTTCAACCGCCGTCAAATACCAGTAAGTATCTCCGAAAACACGGCTCACAAGCAAGCCGGATAAGTAGCCTGCAGGAACCGTAAAGAAAACAAACAGGCCATAGACGATGAGTGTTTTCCGAACAGTCATACAGGAATAAGCGTATCGTATGCCAATTCCCACATCTGCCAAGATAGATGGTGTTTCCTGTACTTCTTTCTGTTTCGGCAAAGGGATGAAACAGAAAACACTAATTCCAATAACCGCAGTTATTATATCTATCAATAGTGTGGCACGAAGCGTACTCATTGTCAGCACCACAGCCGCAGCAGCTGGAGCACCAAACTGTACGACAGACTGCATGGACGAATCAGACCTATGATACTGCGCATTAGCATCGTTTTTCCCGAACCATTAATTCCTTGTATTCCATAAATTTTCCCTGAATTCAAGGTGCAGCTTATTTTCTGCAAAACAATACTTCCATGTATTTTTTTTGATAATTCTATAACCTCTATTCTAGACAAAACACTACCTCCTAATCGTCATTCAAAATATCATATCTGCGAAATCTTATAAGACCTACAACTATAGAAAACAATAAAATTCCCGTTGATACCATTAATCCATTCTCGTGAGAAATTCCATTAGACACTGCCCAACTGTATCTAATTGGCATTGCATAATTTCCTATCATTCCATTATTCATCAAATAAGAAGAAGCCAACATTATAATTGATACAAAAAGAAAACTGAAAATTGGCTTGACATAAAGTGTAAGAAACATTTGTAGCATATTAAGAGCCATCGAGAACACAATCGGAGCAAGGAAAACTGAGAATGGAATTACATTTCCTTCCTATTCTGTCAAGCCCAAATCTATTGATTTTACTGGCTTTGACGT
>CALBNS010000043.1 GCA_937896665.1 uncultured Clostridia bacterium | reverse complement strand
AACAAACCATACTGCAAAAGTAAATCATTCCAGCATGTTCCATTATAATGGATGCAAAGGCTCTCGGTAAGGAAACAAAGCCGAAGACCGATGCACAGATAAGGAAATGGCTAATCAATCCCCATTCCGATTCTGCTGAATATAAGATGTGGGGCAACGGAGTAGCACTTCCTAACGTGGTATTCGTGCTTTCAGGCATTGTGTACTACTCACAGTTTCCGACCGAATAACATCTGCTTATTCTACACACAAACAACTTGATATATGTGCCTTTTAGAGTGATATATGGTACTACCAAAAACGAAGGAGGTACATAACATGGTACTGCATTTTAATGTAAAGGGCGAAAGCCGAAAAGCAATGGTAAAGGCAATCGAAAAGGAACTCGGTGTTAAAGCCAGATACCTTGGAGTTCCAAGCTGCTCATACGAGGTTGGAAACTACACGGTAGGAAGAAACGGAGAACTTGAGTTTGCAGATGGAGAGAGTATGGAAGAAACAGCAAAGATCATTGATGCCTGCGTAATGGCCACAGGCACTTCCCCAGAGGAATGGGATAACAATCAAATGGGGGCAAAAGAAGCCGACTGTGAGCCGAATAAGGGGGCAACAGAGGGCGAAACCGCAGGACTTACGGTATCAATCCCAATTGAGAAAGTTAAGGTGGGAAACCTTACGGCACTTATTGATTCCAAAGCCGGACTCATCAAGAAGGCGCTTGGCATTACAGACCTTGGCATCGAGATAGAAGAAGACAAGGTTTCCTTCCCTTGGTTTTCAGAAGACCTGGATGCAGACAACATTCAGACCTACACACGATTCATTGCAGCACTTTGCGAGATGAGTGTGAATCAGAAAAGAATCCAGGCGAAGGAGAAGGAAGTCGATAACGAGAAATACGCATTCAGATGTTTCCTTTTAAGACTTGGATTCATCGGTGCGGAATACAAGGCAGACAGAAAACTTCTTCTTAAGAACCTTGAAGGTTCTGCAGCTTTCAAGAACGGTGCGAAGGGAGGCGAAGAATAATGTTCTTTCCAAGCAGAGATATCGTTGAGAGAGTGAAAATGGAATATCCGGCTGGCACAAGAGTTGAACTTGTAAGAATGGATGATTTCCAGGCACCACCGATTGGTACGAAGGGTACGGTCAGAGGTGTTGATGATACTGCAAGCATTATGGTTGCATGGGACAACGGCAGCAGTCTGAATGTGGTCTACGGTGAGGATAAATGCCGTAAGATCACTGAAGAATAAAGGTCAGAAATACACAGTTTTTCTGCCAAAAAATTGTGTAGTATATGGTGCTAATTAACTTGATATAGTGTGCTTTTAGAGTGATATATAGTACTACCAAAAGGGAAAACACACCAAACGGAGGTACATAGGATGAACGAAAAAATCACACATCAGATTGAAGAAATGAAAAAGCAGACCATCGGAGTAGAGGTCGAGATGAACAGCATCACAAGAGAGCGAGCAGCAAAGCTTGCAGCCGAATACTTCGGAACAGGACGCTACGAAAATACAGCATCAAGAAACGGCTACATGACCTGGTCAGCATGGTCTTGTTAAGTCAAGAACCGGGGATGCAACTGATGAGGCAACATACAACAACTGGTATAAGAATGTGTACATTCCTGTTGCCAAGGATACTGTAGGTTAAGGAGGAGTAGCATATGCTTAAAAAGGTTATTAATGTTGGTGGTAAAGAAGTGGCATTCCGTTCTTCTGCAACGGTGCCTCGTCTTTATCGTGCCAAATTCAAGAGAGATATTTTCAAGGATTTAGCGAAACTTGAGAGTTCGTATAAGGGCAGCAAGGAAGATGGTGAGGAGTTCGCAATCGATGATCTTGAAATCTTCGAGAACGTAGCCTACATCATGGCCTACCATGCAGACCATACGATTCCGGCAAATATTGATGACTGGCTTGACCAGTTCGAGATGTTTTCCATCTATGAGGTATTGCCTGAAATCCTTGCACTTTGGGGTACAAACCTTATTACTGATATCGAGTCTAAAAAAAACTTAAACGCAGTAGCAGGGAGATGACAACCCCACTGTTTCTCCTTCGTTGCCTTGAGATAGGAATTTCCATCAAAGACCTTGATTACCTTACCATTGGTATGGTGATGGATATCTGGACTGAAAAAGGAAACGACTCCTACAAGTATGACAATGTTGCAACCCAGGAGGACTTCGACAAATTCTAATAATATTGCAATGGGACTTTTGCTTATGGCAGGAGTCCTTTTTGCGTTAAAGGAGGTATCTGCCAATGGCAAATAGAATCAAAGGTATAACCGTTGAGATTGGCGGAGATACCACTAAACTACAAACAGCATTAAAAGGGGTCAACGGACAGATCAAGAGTACACAGTCTGCTCTTAAGGATGTTGAAAAACTTCTGAAACTTGACCCTACAAATACAACTCTGCTTGCCCAGAAACAGAAACTTCTTACACAGGCAATCGGAGAAACAAAAGAAAAGCTTACTACCTTAAAGACAGCAGCACAGCAGGCAAATGAACAGCTGCAGAAGGGCGAGATTACTCAGGAGCAGTATGATGCGCTTCAAAGAGAGATAGCTGAAACTGAGGCTGAACTTAAAAAGCTTGAATCACAGGCATCAAAAGCAAATCAGACTCTTGCCAAGATTGGTGAGGTCGGAGAGAAACTTGAAAATGCCGGACAGAAGATTACCAATGTCGGTAAGAAAGTTACAGTAGTATCCACGGCTGTTACTGCAATGGGTGGTGCTGCTGTAAAGACTGCTGCTGACTTTGAAAGTTCCATGAGCCAGGTTCAGGCTACTATGGGAATTACCAAGGATTCCATGTCAACACTTGATGGGCAGTCTGTTAATACAATGGATGCCTTATCTGACCTTGCAAAGGAAATGGGATCTAAGACAGCTTTCTCTGCCAGCGAGTGTGCTGAGGCATTAAACTATCTTGCACTTGCCGGATATGATACCCAGGAGATGGCAGATACACTTCCTACGGTTCTTAACCTGGCAGCTGCAGGTGGACTTGACCTTGCATCAGCATCGGACATGGTTACAGATGCTATGTCTGCCCTTGGAATGGAAACCAAGGATGCTGACAAGATGGTTGACCAGATGGCAAAGACGGCTTCTTCTACAAACACCTCTGTTGGTCAGTTGGGAGAAGGTATTCTTACTATCGGTGCTACGGCAAAATCCATCAAGGGTGGTACAGCAGAACTTAATACAGCACTCGGTATCCTTGCAAACAACGGTATCAAGGGTGCTGAAGGTGGTACGCATCTTCGAAATGTCATTCTTTCATTACAGAACCCAACCGATAAGGCAGCGGATACGATGGATGCACTTGGTGTATCTGTATTTGACTCCGAAGGTAATATGAGAAGTCTGAATGACATACTTGGTGACCTTAACACAAGTATGGAAGGGATGACTGCTGAAGAAAAAGCAAATATCATCAGTAAGATTTTCAATAAGACAGACCTTTCTTCTGTAAATGCACTGTTAGCTAATACGGGAGATACCTGGGATGAACTGCAGACTTCCATTGAAAACAGTGGTGGTGCAGCACAGCAGATGGCAGACACACAGCTTGATAACCTTTCAGGTCAGCTTACGATTCTGAAATCTGCAGTAGAGGGTTTTGCTATTTCTATCGGTGAGACCCTTATGCCGATGATCAAGAATATTGTGGCAAAGCTACAGTCCTTTGTTGACTGGCTGAATAACCTTGATGAGGGAACGAGAGAAACCATTGTAAAGATAGGACTTTTCGTAGCAGCCTTGGGACCGGCACTTGTCATTATAGGTAATGTTGTGTCGAAGGTCGGCACGGCTATGAAAGCAATCAGTTCACTTGGAACAGCAATCACAGGTGCTACGGCAGCAGCTGAAGGTGGAGGTGCAGCGGCGGCAGCAGCCGGAGGTGGCTTAAGTGCCTGCTTGGGTCCGATACTTGCTATTGTGGCTGCGATTGCTCTTGTTGTAGCAGCCTTCGTTCATCTTTGGAAAACAAGTGAAGAATTCCGTGACAAGATTATGGGGGCAATCAACAAGATTAAGAGTGCCTTTGAAGGTTTCGGAAATGGAATCGTAGAAAGACTAAATGCCCTTGGCTTTAGTTTTGAGAGTTTCCAGGAAGTGGTGTCGGCTGTATGGAATGGTATCTGTCAGCTTATAGGACCACTCATCACTACAACTTTTGAACATATCGCAAATGTTATCTCAAATACACTTGATGTGATTATGGGTATTATCGATGTGTTTATAGGTATCTTTACCGGGAACTGGAGTCAAGCTTGGGAAGGTATCAAAAATATAGCTGTTGCAGTATGGAATCTAATAAAGGACGCTATTCTTTTCCCTTTGAATCAGATAAAGGAAGTGACCGATGTTATTCTTGGATGGTTTGGAACTAGCTGGTCGGAAGTGTGGACAGGCATCAAGGACTTTTTCATAAATCTGTGGACGGGAATTGCAAACTTCTTCACAGGACTCTGGGAAGGTATAGAATTGCGAGAAATTATCCCCCAAATTTCAATTATATCCTCAAATTATAG
>CALBNS010000042.1 GCA_937896665.1 uncultured Clostridia bacterium | reverse complement strand
GGTAGTGTAAATTAATTTGTGTCTTTGGTAAGAAATGGCTTCTTTTTGGTAAGAATTACGATATGTAAATTTTTATCGAAAAGGAGCATTTTTTATGGCACTTGCAAAGGAACAGATCCGACAGATTATTTCACAAAACGACATTTCCAGCGTAGCAGACGTATACTCATTGATGAAAGAAAGTTTCAAGGACATTCTGCAGGAACTTTTGGAAGCAGAAATGGATGTAACTCTTGGTTATGAAAAAAATCAAAAGGGGAATCTTGCTATAGACAACAAACGTAATGGACATTCTCCCAAAACAATTAAGAGTCAGTATGGCGAATTTCAGCTGGACATTCCCAGAGACCGCAATGGGGAGTTTGAGCCAAAGTTGATTCCTAAATACCAACGGGATGTATCCGGTATTGAAGAAAAAGTTCTTTCTCTTTATGCCAGAGGCATGAGCACCCGGGATATCCATGACCAGCTCCAGGACCTCTATGGCATTGAACTGTCTGCAGAAATGGTCAGTAAGATCACTGACCGGATCCTGCCTGAGATCAAGGAGTGGCAGTCACGTCCGCTGAACCCGGTCTATCCGTTTGTTTTTATGGACTGCATCCATTATAAAGTACGCGAAGATGGCAGGATACTCAGCAGGGCTGCCTATATCGTTCTTGGTGTTACGGTGGAAGGCTATAAAGACATCCTCAGCATTACGGTTGGCGCAAATGAAACCTCGAAGTTCTGGCTGGGAATGCTCAATGACCTGAAGAATCGCGGAGTACAGGATGTGCTGTTTTTCTGCGTAGATGGCCTTCCGGGCTTTAAAGAAGCCATTCGTGCGGTCTATCCGCAGTCGGAGATCCAGCGCTGTGTGATCCATATGCTCCGGAACTCCTTTAAATATATCAACTACAATGATCTTAAGAAGTTTTCCAGCGACTTCAAAGCGGTTTATAATGCTCCGACCGAAGCGGCAGCATTAGCTGAACTTGAAAACATCAAAGAAAAGTGGGGCAAGAAATATCCCTATGCAATCAGCAATTGGGAGAATAACTGGGACGATGTAAATTCCTTTTTTCAGTTTTCTGATGATATCCGCAGGATCATGTATACCACAAATATCATAGAGGGGCTGAACCGCCAATACCGTAAAGTCACAAAGACGAAAAGTGTATTTCCAAGTGACAGTGCACTGGAAAAGATGCTGTATCTTGCAAGCGGAAATGTGATAAAGAAATGGACTCAGAGATACCGTGGTTGGGATCAGGTCCTGAACCAACTGATCGTCCTGTATGGCGATAGGATCAGCAAATATCTATAATGAGTAATGACCGGAGAGCAGAAAAATCTGCCCTTCCGGTCACCAATATAGTTATTCTTTTCGGCATTAACAGTATTGCCAGAAATTTCCCGTCTTATTCTTGAGGCCGGGTGTGGGCAGAGCCCACAAACTTAAAATACTGCTGATGCCTGTTTGGTGTGCAAAAATTTCAAGAAACATGTATAGATTTTCGGGAACTGGAAATACTCTTAATAAGAAAACAATTCGACATTCACAAAACGTCAGTTACCGACAGGAATCGATACATATCTAATTCACGTCAAAGTGGCTTTATTGCTTCCATAGACACAGAAAAATTTACACCCTC
>CALBNS010000041.1 GCA_937896665.1 uncultured Clostridia bacterium | reverse complement strand
CGCCGCCCGCCATTGAGCAGAGTTTTACACCTAATTGGGGATAAAACAGCTTATGAGTGGCGGTGGTGTGATTCTGATCGGTACACAGTTGATTCCGCTTTTGAGTGGATTATTTGGTTAAAGGAAAGGAGTAGAGATCCATGTTCAATCAAATTTTTGATGCGATTGAGGAATGGATGAGGGAACTTCTAACAGGTATGATCAATTCTAACCTGGACCGCATGTTTACGGATGTCAATCAGAAGACAAGCGAGATTGCGGGCCAGGTTGGACAGACGCCACAAGGATGGAATGGCAGTATCTTTAGTATGATCGAAGGACTGTCAAATTCAGTTATCATGCCGATTGCAGGTATCATCATAACATTTGTACTGTGTTATGAATTGATCTCCATGCTGACAGAGCGAAATAATATGCATGATATTGATACATGGATGTTCTTTAAGTATTTTGTAAAAATGTGGATCGCCGTTTATCTGGTAAGCAATACGTTTACCATTACGATGGCGGTCTTTGATGTAGGACAAAACGTCGTAAACTCGGCGGCAGGGCTGGTTTCTGGAGATACATCCATTGATATTAGCTCTGCGATCACAGATTTATCTACTACATTGGAAAGTATGGAGATCGGAGAACTTGTGATATTGGCATTGGAAACTTTGATCGTAAGTTTCTGTATGAAGATCATGTCTGTACTCATTACGGTTATCTTGTATGTCCGTATGATAGAAATTTACCTTTATACCTCAGTTGCACCGATCCCATTCGCAACGATGAGCAACAGAGAGTGGGGACAGATCGGAACGAATTATTTCAGAGGACTCTTTGCCCTGGCATTCCAGGCATTTCTGATGATGGTGTGTGTTGCTATTTATGCAGTATTAGTGGCAGGCATCCAGTTTTCAGATAATCTGAGTTCCTCATTATTTGGTGTAATGGCATATACGGTGATCTTATGTTTCAGTCTGTTCAAGACAGGATCACTTAGTAAGTCAATCTTTAATGCACATTAAAAAGAAAGGAAGTGAAGCACATGGCGTATGTGAGTGTGCCGAAAGATTTAACAAAAGTAAAGAATAAAGTGGCATTTAATCTTACGAAAAGGCAATTGATCTGTATTGGCATTGGAGCAACTATGGGAATTCCCTGTTATTTTCTCTTTAGAAATGCAATTGGGATCAATAATGCTGCAGTCCTTATGGTACTTATGATGCTGCCGGCCTTTTTGTTTGCCATGTATGAGAAAGATGGAATGCATCTGGAAGATGTATTGATGCATGTGATCCGGGTAAAATTTATCCGGCCATCTGTCAGAAAATATGAAACTGAAAACTATTATGAATTGGATCCGGATGGAGAAGATCAGGAAACTTTGAAAAAAGAAGAAAGGAAAGGGGGAAAAAGCGGTGGTAAGAAAAAGAAAAAGAGCCGCAAATAAAAAGACGAATGGAAAGAAGGATGTAAAGAAACTTACCGTTCAACAGACCATTGCCTATAAAGAAATGGGAAGGGATGGTATTTGCAGGGTGCAGGGAAATGTCTATTCCAAATGTATCCGGTTTTACGATATCAACTATCAATTAGCTCAGAATGAAGATAAGAATGCAATCTTTGAAAACTGGTGTGATTTCCTGAATTATTTTGATAGCAGCATCCATTTTCAGCTCAGTTTTATCAATCATAAGAGCAGTATGAAGGAATTTGAGCAGGTGATCAAGATCAGTCCACAGGGAGATGCTTATGATGATATCCGTATGGAATATGCCAACATGCTGAAAAAACAGCTTGCAAGAGGAAACAATGGTTTGGTGAAAACGAAATACATCACCTTTTCCATTGAAGCGGAAAATATCCGGGAAGCAAAACCGAAGCTGGAGCGTATCGAATCCGATATCCTGAATAACTTTAAGATCCTTGGTGTGATGGCGTATCCTTTGAATGGGGAGGAGCGATTGCGGATCCTGTATGAAACCTTTAATCCGGATTCCGCAGTAGATTTCCAGTTTGATTATGGCTCTATGATCAAAACCGGTTTAAACACAAAAGATTATGTAGCGCCTACCAGTTTTGTCTTTAAGGATGGAAAGACGTTCCAGATGGGAAATACGATGGGGGCAGTTTCTTATTTACAGATCCTTGCTCCGGAGCTGACAGACAAGATGCTGGCAGAGTTTTTGGATATTGATAAGGACTTGATCGTAAATCTGCATATTCAGTCTGTGGATCAGATGAAGGCGATCAAGCTGGTAAAAAGTAAAGTAACGGATATCAACAGAATGAAAATTGAAGAGCAGAAAAAGGCAGTAAGAGCAGGGTACGATATGGATATCATTCCGTCGGATCTGAATACCTATGGAGGGGAAGCAAAACGGCTTTTGGAAGATCTGCAGTCACGAAATGAGCGTATGTTCCTTGTAACAGCGCTCTTTTTAAATACCGCAAAAAGCAAGCAGGAATTGGATAATGCAATCTTTCAGACAGCCGGTATTGCACAGAAATATAACTGTATGTTAAAGCGTTTGGATTATCAGCAGGAAGAAGGCTTGATGAGTAGCCTTCCCCTTGGAGTCAGCCATATTCCGATAAAAAGAGCGCTGACAACGACCAGCACAGCGATTTTTGTACCGTTTACCACACAGGAATTATTTATGGGCGGCGATTCTTTGTATTATGGACTGAACGCTACCAGCAATAACCTGATCATGGTAGACAGGAAAAAGTCAAAAAATCCAAATGGACTGATCCTTGGTACTCCCGGATCAGGAAAATCCTTTGCGGCAAAAAGGGAAATGACAAATGTATTTTTTACGACCAATGATGACATTATCATTGGAGATCCGGAAGGTGAGTATTATCCATTGGTTCATGCTTTGGGAGGACAGGTCATCCATATTTCTCCAAACAGTAAGGATTACATCAATCCGATGGATATCAACATGAATTATTCTGAGGATGATAATCCGCTTGGAGTAAAATCTGACTTTATTTTATCCCTTTGTGAATTGATCATGGGAAGCCGGGATGGAATTGAAGCGGAAGAAAAGTCTGTCATTGACCGATGCCTTCCGCTTGTATATCAGAACTATTTTTCTGATCCGAAACCGGAAAATATGCCAATCCTTGGAGATCTGTATGATTGTCTCCGCAAACAGAAAGAACCTCAGGCACAGAGGATTGCCACAGCTTTGGAAATCTACGTCAACGGATCTTTGAAAGTGTTCAATCACCAGACGAATGTAGAATTGAATAACAGGATTGTCTGTTTTGATATCAAGGAGCTCGGAAAGCAGTTGAAAAAGCTTGGAATGCTCATCATACAGGATCAGGTGTGGAACCGGGTGACTGTCAACCGTGGCGTAAAATCTACCTGGTACTATATCGATGAATTCCATCTCCTTCTGAAAGAAGAGCAGACGGCATCTTATTCGGTAGAGATCTTCAAGAGGTTTAGGAAGTGGGGCGGAATCCCGACTGGAATCACGCAGAATATAAAGGACCTCCTATCCAGCCGGGAGATTGAAAATATTTTTGAAAACAGTGACTTTATTTTGATGTTAAATCAGGCTGCAGGTGACCGGCAGATTCTGGCAAAACAATTAAATATCTCACCGTATCAGTTGTCTTATGTTACAAATTCCGGGGAAGGAGAAGGGCTTCTCTTTTATGGGACAACGATCATTCCGTTTAAGGATAAGTTTGATAAGTCCCTGAAGTTATATTCTCTCATGACAACAAAGCCGGAAGAAGTGGAACAAAGAGAAAAGGAAGGAGGCGGAAGTCTTGGCAGGGAAAGAACTGAAAGGAAGAGAGAAAGTTGTCAGTAAAATGACAAGAGACGGTCTAACGGAAGAAAATCTGGCAGATGGTTCTGTAAAAGATATCAGCCATGGAAGACCTGCAGGAAAAAGGGATCACGATAACTGCTGATCAGTATCGATGTGTTTATTCCAGCCTGTATCTGCCAAATGAAGATATGAATGCGATTTACAGTATTTTTAATGATGATCCACCGGCAGATTATAAGGCACACTCCCTGTCTGTCAGTGATGTTGTGATCATGAATCAGAATGGGGATATGAAAGCATATTTTGTGGATCGCTTTGGCTTCCAGGAACTTCCGGATTTTGTGGAAGAGAGAAAAAAGATACTTGGAATGGAAAGTGACATTCAGAAAAAGGATGTCTTAGAGCAAACGAGCTGTATCAGCTTCTATGCGGCAGAATGTTCAGAGTTTCCGGTATTAGGAGAAGTACATCATGATCTTAGTCTGCCGAAAGCATTGGAAGCCTATGAAAAGATACCGGCAGAACGGATGAATGGGATCAAGTCTGTTGGATTTAACCTGCAGGAAGGAAGCGATTATGACGGAATGATGGATCTGATGGTTGCCGGAAGATCACAAAGAGAGATTTTAGATTCCATACCATTCTATAAAGAAAATAAGTTGGTGCAGGAAGCTTTGAAATGTGTAGAACAATATATCGAAGAAAAGTCTCTGAATGTAGAAAAAACCAGACCAAAAGAAGAAAAAGGAGAGATACAGAAAACCAAATCTCAAAAAAGAAGGGAGGATATGAGCTTATGAGTAAAGTAACATTTGAAGAAGATGAATTGGCGGTTGTGGCTCTTTTCCAGGAAAACACAAGAAAGGATACGATAGATATTTTGAAAGACACCTTAGAGGCATTGGAAGAAATGAAAGAAGATCTGTTGGAAGACGATCTGCTGGAAACGATTGCATCTGCGATCAGTAAGTTACAGATGATCGAAGATAAATATTATTATTCCCTGGATCTGAATCGTTATCTGAATAACCTGGAGGATGATGCTTATGAAGAATGATCAATTTGCAGTTTACCGAGTAGACCGTCATTCGGAAGGGAGAGACCTCTGGCACCTTTCCTATCAGGAAGCGGTAAGCAGGAAACTTGCGATACGAATTGAATATTATCGGCAGATGGATATCAGACCATTATTGCCGGGGGAGAGTGCGATTGCTTTATGGAAACGTATGAAAGAGTCCTGTGAAGTCAGTGATGTGCTTGTACTGAATCAGAATGGGGAAATCCATTGTTATTATGTCAATGAAGACTATCCACAGCTTTTATCAGGGTTCATCCGATTAAACCCGTCAGGTACATTGGTCACGTTGGATACGGAAAATTACCGCATTAGTGGAAAGCCGGGAAACTGGATGGCTACGGATGATATCATCATTGATGGAAAACAGTTTTATCTCATGGAGCATCAGGAATATCACAGGCAGGTTGCCTATATCATCTTAGACAGTTATGGGAAGATGATCATGGAGGAATGTCAGAATGGATTTGATGAAAAAACCAAACAGAAACTCCATGAGCTTATGAAAACACCGGAACAAATGGAACAGGAACATCAAAAATATAAAGACAGGCTGGAACATTATCAGAAATTTTTTGAGAATGGGACTTATGAGAGAAGCTGGGAATCCGGAACAGAAGAAAATTATAATATGGTGGATGGCCAGGTAAATAATTTGAAAAGTGCAGAAGAGAAAAGGGGGGAAAGAAAGCCGGCACAAAGGCCAGAACAATCCTCAAAAAAGAAACCAAAGAAAAGAGAGTCGGTGATCAAGAGATTACGGGAAAAACAGATTGCAATCGCTGTGAAATCTGGAAAACCGGTACCGAGATATTTGGAGCAGGAGATGGAAAGGAGGAGAGACTAAATGCTATGAAACTGTCAAAGTATGAAAAAGAAACGATTATCCTGACAAATGAAGAAGATCGATATTATAGTGTCTATACATTTAATCAGGGATTACAGAAACGACTAAAGAATTTTGCAGAGAGATATCCGGAATGCTGCTATCTAAGTAACTCAACAAAAGAAGGAAGTGAAACCTATATAATCCAAAAGGGACGGTTATCATTGAATTTAAGACCTCCTTATGCAAAGGAACGAATTCAGAAAGCATTAGAAACAATTCAAATAGCACGTGAAGAGAAGTCGGATAGTTCATAAGATACGATTTAAGCGAAAAATGCCTCGTGACCATGAGAAAAAATGAAAGCAAAAAGAATTCTGTGATAAAGTATAAAGGCTTAGAAGAGAAAATGTCTCTTCTAGGCTTTTTTTAGTAAGAAAGTAGTTGGGGAATATGTTTTTGAAACGACAATAAATATAGTAAAATTTGTACCAGAGGGAACGAGCTATAGAGTAAAGTGTTAAAGGTTAAAGTGTTATTCTTATAAAAATGATTGACTCACATATCTTACGGGTGTAATATTTAGGAAATAAGAAAAACTACATATGTAAGATTTATGGAGGGAAAATATGAAGAAGCTGAAAATAGGAAATATAAGAAAGTATATTTGCTTTACAATCACGATTATATTAGCAACTACGGTGGTAGGATGCCATCGTGAAGAAAAACAAGATGAGACTGTAAACAAACAGAAAGTACAAATGATTGATGAGCAATTAATCACTTTAACACAGGAAGAAGAAAAAGAAATTGATGACATAATATACATTTGTCTTGAATCTTATAACAAATCAGATGATTTGGATGAATTGGAAGCGAATCGTGAACTTATAAATACTCTGGGTGGGAATGGATATATAGCTATCGATAGTGAAAATCAAATTAATATGACAGAACATGAGAAGATGATACAGTTTTGTGAAGACGTAAAAATAAAAGAAAACGGACGAATCACAATTGCAGAAGTTGTACGAAAAGGGAATTATATCATTCGTGTTATGGATACTAATGATGGAGAGATAATTATTCTTAGAAGATATTATGTCTATGAAAATGGTACGATTAACTTATCATCGGAGGACATGTATCGAGCAGAATCCTGGAACTATACGGGAGACGGGTATCTTATGTTTTCTGGTTGGCTGGCTTTTGAGGGACATTACGAAGTGACGAGAGATAAGATTATGGAACACACTGCCTATCGAGTGCAGCCATTAGATGAAACATACAGGGAACTCAATCGCAAATATATACTTTCGATAGGCTATGAATGTAATAATATGTTCCTTACAAATTGGAATGAAGAAGATTTTGGAGAATTGGATTTCTATGATGTGTTTGATATCTTTCGTCGGGAAGACCATATGTACGATGTTGATTTATCTTCAGGAAACGGGTTGGGAACATGTGGGGTATATTTGATTTCTAAGGATACCTTTGAAGAGATTATCATGAGTAAATTCAATATTACAAGCGAAGCTTTGCAATCAAAAACAGTTTATTATCCAGAAAAACAAGTTTATGAATATAAACCAAGAGGACTTGAAGAAGTAGAATACCCGGAATATCCGTATCCAGAAGTTGTAGGATATAAAGAGAATTCAGACGGTACGTTGACTTTAAAGGTACAAGCTGTTTTTCCATACAGAGATTTATCTAAAGCATATGTACATGAAGTGACTGTAAGAAATACAGAAAATGGTACCGTGCAATATGTGGGAAACCATATCATTGAACCGATCAGTGATCAGGATATTGCATGGCATACACCACGATTGACAAGGACTGAGTGGGAAGAACTATATGGAGGCAATTAATGGAAGATATTAAATGGTTATTTAGGAAATACGGAATTGTAATTTTAATTATGATATTCGTAATAAGTGCTGGTATCATTATAATCGAACAGAGAAAAAAACAAGAATTTCAAGCAGAAGAAGTATGGGAACCGTCTATTGAGATAGAGAACATTAGAGAAAAAGAAAGTGAGAGAGAAAATGATGTTGTAGATTCATCTATCACAGAATCACCTTATTGGGTAATTCCACAAGCAGAAGAATGTCTTATTTCTGATGAAGAAAAAGGAGAGTTACAGAAAAATGTATTGTCAGCAGTTACTTTGGTAAGCAATATTTATAAAGAAACGATCATTCCGGGAGAACAAAAAAATGTTATTGGGGGGATACAGTTTCCCGATGAACAAAGAAAAAAAGTGGTAGAACAATTAGGAAATGCAGGATTTGTGGCCACAGTTGAAAATGCGAATATGCAAAATTATCAGGAATTGGAAAGATTTTATACGGATTATCAAAATGGCCAAGATTCAATGATCACGATATATGATGTGTACAGAGATGGAATGATAGGGGCAGTTACTTTTATTTACCGGGAAGAAAGATTGCAGACTTATTATATAGGGATACAATGGAAGGAAGGCGGTAATCCTGAGATAGAGGGTACTTCGGTTAGTGATGTGGCAGAAATGAAATTAACAGAGAAGGGTTATTTTATTTATGCGTATAAGAATGTGATTGCACATGCAAGTTTAAGGCAGTATTGGAGAGTCAAACCATTATCAGAGGAATGTAGGGAGTTGACAAGAAAGTATCTATCTGGATTAAGTTATGTGAATTATAATCTTCTTGTTACGAATTGGGACAGCAGTAATGCAGAAGATATTCTGATGCCATGTATGTATGAGGATATTTATCGGATTGCTACCGGTGAAAACTTGAAAGTGGGAAATGGGCAGATTCCGGCGGAAGAATATGAAAAAATCATGACGACTTATTTCCCGGTATCTGTGGAACAGTTGAGAGAACATTGTGGGTATGATGCGAGCAGTAATACTTATACATATGAAATGATCTGTGCCAGTCCATATCCGCCTTTTGGAGAAGTCGTTGATTATAGATATAATGAGGATGGGACAATTACATTGATTGTTGATGGTGTGTGGGCAGATTATAATTCAGATTTTGCTTTTCAAAATGTAATTGTTGTTCAGCCTTTCGAGGATGGCAGTTTTCGCTATCTTTCTAATTTCGTTGAAGAAAAGGAACTGGAGTTGCCACCAATTGCAAAAATGGAAGGATGATGAGATGAAATTCGGAAAAGGATATGAATTTCTAATGATGGTATTGATAGCCGGGTGTTTGTTATGTGGCTGTGAGAAAAGAAAATCAGAATCAGAAAATAGGATTGCAGGGAATACCAAAGAAATAAAAGATATAAACCAAGAGGCAAGAGAACAATGGGAGAAAGGGTATGATCTGCCCTTAGAAGCAACGGAACAGGAGGAGGTAGCTACAGAATGTAAAGAGATGATGAAAAAGATACAGGATATCTATCAGTCAGCAGATAAGGGAACGGCATCGAATGCTGTTCTACAGGATGAGACGATGCTTGAAATGCAAAAGGCTATGATGGAGACAGGCAGTCCAGTTTCGGTAACCGTACCCTATTCTGATATGGAGAACTATGAAAAGGCAGATCGATTTCTTATCGATTGTGAAAAAGGAAAAAGTGGTTCGGTGATTATCTATGATGTACATCAAGATGGTGGAATCGGCAGGATGAAATTTAATTATGATGGTACAGATATGTATGTAGTCAGTACAAGTGGAGTTTGGACGGAAGGTGATAAGCCAGGAATTGCATATATGAGTTATACCCGAATCAAAGAATGGAAATATACAGATAATGGATGGTTTTGTTATGAATTATGTGTACCGGAACCGCCAGAAGTTACAGAAATCATGGATGGAAGTCAGATGATCAGGGTAAAACCAAGAACAGAAGAACAGAGAGAGATGTCAAAATTATGTGTTCAGAGTATCGGGTATCAGGGAAATAATCTGTTATGTTCTAATTGGAATTTGGACAATTTAGACGTGTTAGATTATAATGGATTGTATGAATACTTGTATAGAATGAAATTCGGGGAGAGATTTCCGACAGAAAAATATCTGAAGGGGATTCCAAAAGAGGAGTTTGAAAGTTTGATCATGGAGTATCTTCCCGTATCTGTAGAAAACTTGCAGCAGTATGCAGAATTTGATGAAAAAACAAACAGGTATACATGGGCACCATTAGGGTGTGGCAATTATGATCCGAACTTTTTTGGAACTTCTGTGCCAGAGGTGGTGGAAGTAAGAGAAAGTCCTGATAGTACGGTTACATTAACGGTGAATGCAGTATGTGACATGGTTATCTGTGATGATGCTCTTATTACGCATGATTTAACAGTGAAATTCAAAGAAGATGGGAGTTTTCAATATTTAGGGAATGAAATCCGGAAAGAGGATAGAAACAATGTCCCAAAATATCAGTATCGTGTGAAGGGAGAAATCAAGAATGGTAGTTGAAGAATTTCAGGATCAGAAAATTATATATCGCTTAAATATAGACGAAGAAGCAAACAATATTTTAACGCATCTTAGTTCATTAAAAACTATAAAGACTAATAGAGTAATCAAAGGTACAAATTTGGTGAGTGCTTTTTATATCTTTTCTTTAGCATTTTATTCATACTTGTTTCATATATCATTTGCATGGATATTTTTATTGTTAAGTATTGGATTTGCTGCATTAGGTTTAAGTGTAGAAAAATTACAAAAAGTATTTATGAGAGCAATCATAAATAAAGAAAAACAGAAAATGAATAGTAAGCGAAAATATGTGTTTTCAAAAGAAGGTGTGGATATAGTCACAGAGACTGGAGCTACACATAATGATTGGAATTCATTTGTCAGTAAGGGAGAGCTTGAAAATCATATTTATTTGGTTCGTAAAGACAATAAAGTTATATTGATCAATAAAACGGTTCTATCTGAAAGCGAACTAATAATGCTCAGAAGTTTTATTCAAGATATAGAGACAGAACCGTTAGAAACGGAAAATAAAATGTCTTTTAAAATAAAGGCTCTAGTGGCAGCTACAATGATTATCATTATCGTTTCAGTGGTATATACTGGAATTAAAATAGGATATCCTTTATCAAATGGAGAAATTTTTCGTTTATGGTTTATAAGAACAGTTCCTATCATACTGCTTTTAATTCTGCTATGTTTAAATGTTATATGGACGTGTGTTTTGTCTAGGATAATAAAAAAGAACAAAAAGAAATCTTTATTGAAAAGAATTCTTTTATGGGTAGTCGGAATAATTGTAGTGCTAGCAATGGCATTGGGGATATTTGTGACCATGTTAAATGACGATTCAGAACATTATAATAGTAATGGAACTGTGATAGTAAAAACTCCTGTGTGGTTAGATAAACCATCGTATAGATTGTATAAGAAAGAAAATATTCTGGTTCTTCAGTTTTTGAGAAATGCAGACGGAATAGAAGATATAGATGCTTCAATTACACAACAGGAATATATAGATAAATATATAGCTGAAAATTATGGGGGGTGGGAGAAGAAATCAGAACATCAAGATGACGATAAAAATGAATCAGGTCAAAATGATATGACAACCGAAAGTCAACAGGATTTAGAAAAAATCAAGAAAATAGATGAAGGTTATCTGAAAATATATCAAACCTATATAAGGGAAACTGATTCAGAATATAGAAAAGATTATAATGCAAAAGGTTATAGCTATATCGTTACTTACGAGGATGAAACGCAGATTAGATATCTAATGTATGATCATGATAATCAAGAAGGAACAAAGGCACAATATGTGTATTATAAAAATATAAAAAGTACAGATGGATCATGGAGTATGATGGATGCTGAAATTTTAGATATGTACCAGTATGATTATGAATCAAAAGAGGTAGAGGACTTACAACAGACTTCCTGGTAAATTTAAAAAGCGATCTCTTGATTTGGGATGAATAGAGAAGGAGAACCCTAGCGCTTTTTGCTAAGGTTCTCTGTTTTGATTATTTCCATATGTTCAGATCAGACAGAATAGATAAAGTGATATCAGCTGCTACACTACCAGTAGCATGTTGTTCATTTTGGATATTGGTAGCAAAAAAGTAGGTATTATCTCTATTTTCTACGAAACCGATAAACCAGCCGTTGATATCCTGCCCGTTCACTCGACCTGTTCCGGTTTTTCCGTAGAAGTCCCCAAAAGAAGAGGATGAGATATGGATAGCGTCTTTTACTGCATTCACATTTTCCGGTGTAAATCCTAAGTTC
The DNA here is from genome assembly GCA_937896665.1 of uncultured Clostridia bacterium. Taxonomy (GTDB): domain Bacteria; phylum Bacillota; class Clostridia; order Lachnospirales; family Lachnospiraceae; genus Faecalimonas. Next base: position 7,031 of record CALBNS010000041.1, on the reverse strand, counting down.
TGAGTCTGCAATCGGGTTAAAAGTTCTACCTGTTCTATCGGAGAAATTTTCAAGGAGGATTCCATCCAGTAGGAAGAAAAATTACCGCTGAAATCTTCGTTTCCGTATCCGATTTTGTGAAGATATTCTTGAACGGGAGTCTCTCCAAGTTGTTTATCAATGTATTCAAAATACCAGTTGACGGAGGCACTCATAGCTGACGATAATATCTGGTCTTTGTTCCATGCTTCAAAGGGATAAGTGGTTCCATTCCATTTGATGAAAGAATTTTCAGGAGTGATGATGTCTTTTTCCAATCCGAACAAAGCGTTGTATATCTTGTAGGTAGAGTTTGGTGCAACACGTAAAGTGGCACGCTTTATATCATGTATTTTCCAAGTATCTTTTTTCAAATCATATAATACAAAACTGCCTTCATATTCTCCAAAATAATTTTTAAAGTCTATTTCCGAACAATTCTTTGAGAAAGTGTTCCAATGATAGTGATTTTCATCTGCAGCATAAGTAGAAACAAATGGTGTAAGTCCGAGAATCAGAATGGATATCAGAAGAAAAGCAGCAATACTTTTTAGCTTTTTCTGGAAGTTCGGCCTTTCATAAGATGCAATGTTCAGAATTCTTCGTTTCATCTGTTTCATATTTCCGCTGATTCCTGAAGCAAAAGGAAAGGGAGTCAGAGAAATCTTTTCGGCAAAGTTAATCAGTGTATTTCCATAAGCTACATAATCTTCGAATTCTAACAGCTTTAAAACAGAAGTATCACAGGCAATTTCCCGGTCACTACGCATTTCTTTCAGCGCATACCAGACAAGAGGATTAAACCAGTAAATGATTCCGGCAAGGTTCATCAAATAATTTGCAATTCCGTCTTTATGTTTATAGTGTTGTAGTTCATGTAACAGCATATATCGGATATCTGTCTCATTATCATCTGCTATAAGATGAATGGGAAGATAGATGCACGGTTTCAAAAATCCAACAATAACAGGCGATTTGAGATAAGCAGTGCTGTATATAGGAACATTTTTGGTAATACCTGTGTCATTTAAGCACCGTTGATATAGTCGTTTAACCTTTTGACTTTGAAGTGGCAACGCAGATTTCTTTAAAATGTGCAGACGTAGGGTAGACCGGATTACTAGTATCAGCATGGCAATGATACCTGATATCCAAAGTGCAAATAACAGATAGCCAATGATAGACTGCGTTTCTCTGTTTACAGAAAGGGTGAAATCATCCATCCAGTTTTGGGTGTCGGCAATATTAGTATGGAATGTTTGACCTACTGTAGTTTCTGTTTTGGCAGTAGGAACAAGGTCCAGGCTTTTAAACCATACAAACATTTCTGATAATTTGAAAAAGTGGAATGGTAAAAAGGGAACCGCCAAAAGTCCAAGTAGCAGAAACCATAAGTTGTACTGCATTCGGCTGGATAAACTGTTTTTCAAAATATGTTTCATAAGCAAAAAAATACCAATGATGCCGCAGAGCAGTAGGTTGCAGATTAAAAATCGGATCATAAAATCAGCCATATTATTTCCTCCCTTTTCTATTTCCGTGAAAGAAGAGTACGAAGAGTATCCAGTTCTGATTCCGATAATTTGTCATTTTCTATATAGGCAGATACCATAGCGGTAATATCCCCATCATAATAGCGGTTCAGAAAGGAATTACTTTCTTGTCGGATGTACTCGCTTTCTTTTACTGCCGGAGTATAAACAAACATACGACTCTGCTTTTCGTATGTGAGGGCGCCTTTTGTTACAAGACGTTTGATCAGAGTTTGGATTGTTTTGGGACTCCAGGTAGTAGTCTGCAATAGTTTTTCTGTTATTTCATTTGTGCTGATGGGTGCGTATTTCCATACGATTTTCATGATCTCAAACTCAGCTTCGGAAATTTGTGGAAGTGTATTCATAATGTTTCTCCTTTAAAATCTTACGATTGTAATATAAGTATTATAAATGTGAATAAGGGGATTGTCAATTTCCGAAATGTCTAAGGAAAATAAAAAATATGATAAAAGATATTTGGGAGAGAATATTTTGAGTTAAAGCCCAATATAAGGAATCAATTTTCAAAATGTCGATTATTTTGTAGTAACGGATCAAAATGGCATTGTTTTGTTTGAGTGCAGCAAGGTGATTCAGTGCAACAATTAAACGATAAATTGGTTAAGCAGTATTAAGACAGGATTTATTTTGAACTATAGAAAAAGGATATATCTTTCATTCTTTAGGTTGATGAAGTATAATGTAAGCAACAAATGTGAATTTACTTATTTTTAACTGAAGCTTGATAGTATCTACTTAATGCCTATGTTACATTGTCTTAGAGAATCGTCATACTATGATACACATTAAGGAGCATAATAATGAGTTCATTCAAATTATTTAGAACAATTTGCAGGATTGTTGGTATTTTTTTAGGAATAGTTATTTTAATTTCATGTATTGCTGATTGGATGATATTTGCAAAAATTGGAGTGGTATTACTTATAATAGACTTAATCACAATTGCAATTAAAAATCGCTGTCCATTCTGTGGTAAATTATTGAGGGTAGCACCTATAAACGGTGAAGAATATTGTCCATACTGTGGTTGTAAAATAGAATAGGAGCATAAGAAAATTTCAGTTTGTTTAGCTGATAAAGCAATGGAAAAATAAGAATTTAGGAGTGATATAAATGATTAAAGATTTAATGTATATTGAACTAAAAACAGGATATTCTGATGATGCTCCAGCATGGATTGGATATGTGAAAACTTCAAAAACCAAGAAAACCATTTACTTTAATGACCATGCTTTTCAAAAATATAATGGTGGTTATTCTAACTATGTAGATATTGAAAACGGCGATGAATATTGGATTTCTGGCTTGAAAAAGAGAGAGAGCAATCGTCATTGGGACGGTCATGGGAAAATTATGATTGACCGCAGAGCTGTTAATGAATATCTTACTCTGATTGGAGAGAAAGAATTACCCCTAAATTTATTTGAAATAATTGACATTGAAGACAGATTTCCAGTTGAAAGAGTAAATAAACTTTTGAACGACAAAGAATAAAATTCCAGTTTGCATAACTGCTAGACTGCTCACAATTAAATATTCATAGTCATATTAAGCAGGAAATCTGAATGATCTCCTGCTTTTTGCACTAGAATATTTAAAATAAGTTATAATTCTGCAGCAAGTTCATGCATCCAGAAGGATGCAGCCTCATATTCTTTGGGTTCGGATAATACCGGAACGGTGAGGATATCAACTGGTACGCAAAGCATTTTAGCCATTTTAGCAAGGATTTCATCACGAGGCTTTCTTGCATCCGCTTCGTATTGTGCAATTCTGACATCCGCAGAATCTTCCGGGAAGCCAAGTGCGATACCGAGTTCTTTTTGTGTGAGATGATTTTTCTGTCTCAAATGTTTTAATTTTCTTCCAAACGTAATCATAGTAGTAATTCCTTTCTGTAAGTTATTTTGATTGTGCGAGGTGTCAAATGATAAATCATTCGGCACCTCTGATTTTATAGGGGGGATTATTCCCCGGTACTTCCGAAAGCACCGATATCTCTTGCTTCTCCGAGATCCAGAACAAAGTCGGCGATTAGAACAGGAGTGATAACCAGTTGTCCTACACGGGTATCTTTGCGGAGTATTTGGGATTCTGAACTAACATTACTGATGATGGCATGAATTTCTCCTCGATATCCGGAATCAATAGGCGGAAGTTCGCAGACCAATCCTTTTGCTGCCATGCTGCTTCTTGGAAAGACGTAACCGGCATATCCATCCGGAATCATGAGACCAAATCCTAAGGGAATTCTTGCAATCTCACCTGGTTTTAATGTGTAGTTATAAGGCATATATACATCAGCACCGGCATCGTTTTCATGAGGTCGGAAGGGATAATGATCTTTCTCTAATCCAAAATCGATCAATTTAATTTTCATAAACAGCTTCCCTCCCTTCTACGAGCAGAGGATAATCTGCTTTCATTATTTCTAGTGGAGACCATTCTTTTGGAATAGGAATTCCACAGGACATAGTACCTTCTTCACAACATCCCCGCTGGCAGAAAGGACCGGTCAGCTTCGGTGAAAATAACACCGGATCGAATTCATATAGCTTCTGCCAGATATCCAACATCACAATTCTTGTTTCGTCGGTATTTCTCCTGCAGATGCGCTGACTGATCATATGTTTCCACTCATAAGGTGTAGCGCAGATAATCAGAATATTTCTTAAAGCATGGGGAAGGGCATATCCTGCAGAATCATGATGAAATCCCACAGAACACAATTCCTGATAACATCTGAGATTCGATAAGCAGCTTTGCAGATAGAGATCAATGTATCTCTGTTCGGAAAAAAGGATTTCATATGGGATCGTAAATGCAGCTCTTTCTGAATAGTTGCTATATTGCAGAGATGCACTCATGAATTTTACTTCGTTTTGATGACGAGTGATCTGTGCAAGAAAACGTCTGCTTGCACCTACAATCGCAACGGTGATCACCGTAAATTTCTGTACGGTTGGGTGGGGAAGACTGGCAATCCGGTCTACTGTTTTATCCGTAAAAGATTTCTGATAAAGAGCCATAAGATCATCCATGTTTTGAATGGAATGTCCTTGTTGAGTAAGCCTTGCTGCAAATACCATGTTTTGAGCCGCTTCCTGAATGGTATAACTATTTAAAATCTTTGTCTCAATGTGATCCATAGGCTTGTTCCTCCTTTATCAATGCTTTCAGCAGAATGAGATAGTTGATGCAGTCTGTAATCTTCTCATCCCATTGTTCTAAGTCAAATTGGAGCAGCGAAGAGTAACACATATCATAGAGAGATACGACATGCTTCGACATCATTCCTGCCAGAGCAGCCTTAGGTGTGCATCCCTGTAATGAGGCAGCGATTTTAAACGCACTCAGGCGGTCAATGCGGTCTCCGGTGTATTCTTTTTTCTTGTGTGCCAGGACATTGGCACATTTTCGATATTGTTGTTCAAGGACAACATTAAATTCATTTTGTGTCATATTGTAATTCCTCCTTTGTAAAATGATTTATAATTCGGGTTCCCGTGTCTTTTGTTTTTTGGGAACCTGGTTGTGGAGAATTGCTTCCACATTTTTGTCTACGGTTCTTAAATCTTGTGTCAGATCCTTTAGAGATCGGATGGATGATTTTTGCTGGTCGATCTGTTCCTGCAAGCTGGCTTTTTGTTCCTTCAATGTTTTGATAGGAAGCATCTTTCCATCGGGATAAAAAGATTTCAGCCAGTCACGGGCTTCTTCATATGCTTGAATTTCAGCAGTGTGTTCCTTTCGGAATCTGCCTTTGTTTTTCGCTTTTAAAAATTCGGTATAGAGTGCTTTCTGTGCAAAATATTGTCCGGTGTAATGGATCTGACGGTTGATGTTTTTCAAATCTGCATTCATTTCCATAAGCTGCTCTGTTGCCTGATCTAACTGTTTTTGAGATTCGGAAAAGGCATCTTTTAATTCAGTTTGGGTATTGTATCCATGTTCTTGCACATAGATAATGGTATTTGCCATTTCCTGAAGATTGGATATTTTTACCCGATGAGCATATCCGGGACTTTGCATTGCTTTCACATTTTTCTGGAGATCCACCACCAGCCGTAAATGAGATCTGACATAAAGAATGGTTATCGGATCTTTTCGTAAGAAGAGCTGTTCTAAATGTTCTTTGCCGTATTGAGTTCCCAAAGCCTTCTCTGTAATCCGTTTGTCCCGATCCGGATGGAGATAACGATATCTTCCTCTTTCTTCAATGACGGAAATCTGATATTTTTCAAAAAGCAGAGATTGAAATTCCTGAAAGCTTTTAGAATGCGAGCTGCATTCTTTGATGGCATTTCGGAGTTCTTGCTTCTGTGTCTGAAATGTAGTGGCAGTTGGTTTCAACCCATCTGCAATGATTTTTTTGTTTGTCTCTTCTAATTTTTTCTGCCCGGATTTTTGCGCCATATATTCAGCCTGTGTGATTTTTGTTTCAGCCGGAGAGAGAAGATCAACCTGATGAAGTCCCTCCTGGATGCACATATCCATAATTTCCTTTTTGAAATAATTCAGGAATTTATTTGTGGATCGGTGTTTGTATCCAGCAATTTCTTCATGGGGTTTATCCATGTAACTCTGCCTTCTGACAGCTTCCTTACGGACGCTGTTGATCACAATGTGTGTATGGATATTGCCGGAACTATTGTGCCCATCAGTATGTGTCACGATAAGAGCCTGATATCCGGGAAATATTTTCTTTGCAAGTTCTAAAGACAGAGCCTGTGCTTTTTCTCCCGTCAGATCACATCCAATAGCATCGGCAGGATCATAACTGATGATATAGTGATGACTTTTGATTTCAGATCTGTTTCGGTTCTTTTTAAAATGTTCATTACATTCGCAGCATTCAACATCAAAAGTATCGGGATTACAGTTTAGACCATCCACATATAATTCATCTCTTCGCAGTGGCCGATTAAATTCATCGAGAATCATTTTTCCGGTTGATTCATCATGCTGGAAGATGAGATAATTCAGAGCATCTGAATAGTTTGCATTCCGACTTTTAATATGTTTCACTATTGCCACGATAATCACCTATCATTTTTAGCAGTTCCTTTTTTAACCTATATAGGTCGTAAAGGCATTGCTGGATTTCGTTTGTTACAGATTTAGAGTACGCTCCTCCTGTATTGAAATATTTTGCGACCTGATTGAGATTAGAGCCGATTTTTCCATACTCTGCTAAAAGCATTTTTATTGTCTTACTTTCAATTACAACCTCATAGCGTATTGCCATTTTGTGATCTAAAATCAAGTTCCTCAGATAATCAGAACGGGATAATTTCGCCTGAGAAGCGGCATGATTGACTAACTCTAATTCAATGTCACTTAATCTTAAACAAATGATATTAGAGTGTTTCATTTCATTTCTTTTTTTCTTCGGTGCCATGTTCCTTCCTATTCTGTCAAGCCCAAATCTATTGATTTTACTGGCTTTGACGTATT
>CALBNS010000040.1 GCA_937896665.1 uncultured Clostridia bacterium | reverse complement strand
AAAACATTTGAGAGAAAAACAAAGAAAAAGTTGCCAACGTTTACTTGACACAAACACATAAATAATAAAACTGTACAAAATTAAAAAAGAGTGCTAGAATAAGTAAGTATTTTACAAAGAACGAAAAGAGGTATTAAAAATGTCAGGACATTCAAAATTTGCGAATATTAAACATAAAAAGGAAAAAAATGATGCTGCAAAAGGCAAAATTTTTACTAAGATTGGCAGAGAATTAGCAGTAGCCGTAAAGGAAGGCGGCGGACCAGACCCGGCAAATAACAGTCGTCTGCGTGATGTGATTGCAAAGGCAAAAGCAAATAACATGCCAAATGATAACATTGACAGAAGTATTAAAAAAGCTGCCGGTGATGGAGATGCATCGAACTATGAACATATTACATATGAGGGATATGGACCAAATGGTATTGCAATTATCGTAGATGCATTAACAGATAACAAAAACCGTACAGCGTCAAATGTTCGTAATGCTTTCACAAAAGGAAATGGAAATGTTGGAACACCGGGTTGTGTTTCATTTATGTTCGATAAAAGGGGACAGATCATTGTAGATAAAGAAGAGTGCGATATGGATGCAGATGAGCTGATGATGACTGCGTTAGATGCAGGTGCAGAAGATTTTGTTGAAGAAGAGGATAGTTTTGAGATTCTCACAGATCCAGATTCATTCAGTGAAGTGCGTCTGGCATTAGAAGAGGTCGGAATTCCTATGGTAAGTGCAGAAGTAACTATGATTCCACAGACATGGGTTCAGTTGTCGGATGAGAAAGACTTAAAGAGCATCCAGAAAACATTGAATTTGTTAGAGGATGATGACGACGTACAAGAGGTATATCATAATTGGGAGGAATAGGATGTCTGCTTATATACAGGAAAGATTAGCAGCTTTGTTTGATGAACTGACAGACAGAGATATGAAATACTCAAAGTTAGAGTTTCCTAAAACATTTGAAGCATTTTATGGGCGATACAAAGATGTATTTATGAAGATAGAAGAGATGGCAGAGAATACGGATGATAAGGAAGCTTTTATTGAAGAAATAGCAGCATACATACCAGATCATGTAGAAACAAAGATAGACAGAAAACAGTCAAAGCACAGGCTTGAGACAATTTTTGTTGATTACAATATGAAGCTTGTCATATTTATTCTTCCGATGTTTAATTATGAGAATACAGAAATTGGCAAAAAAATCAGTGATAAGCTGGTGGCTGTATGGAACGAAAGATTTCATATGAATATCGGCAATAGTGGATATGAACAGATTACAAGTGGCTTTAAGGAGCGTTTGTGCTATATTACAACGGCAGTCTGCCAAAGTCTTGGAAAATCAGACGATTGTTACGAATTAGAAATATTGAGGAAATATCGTGATCAATATCTGGTGGAAGAAGGACATGGTAAAGAAATTGTACGTGAATATTATAATATCGCACCGACGATTGTGAAACGCATTAACCAGTCAGAGGACAGTGCCACAGTCTATGATGCAATTTGGAGTGATTATTTATTACCATGTATCCGGCTGATTGAAGCGAATGAAAAAGAAAAGTGTAAAGAACTTTATACCGATATGGTTTATGAACTACAGAAAAAGTATTTATACTCATAGGAGGAATGGATATGAGCAATTATAGAATGGAAACAAAATGTATCCAGTCAGGCTACACACCGAAGAATGGGGAACCTCGTGTTCTTCCGATTTACCAGAGTACAACTTTCAAATATGAAAACAGCGATGAAATGGGAAAATTATTCGACTTAGAAGCTTCTGGTTATTTCTATACAAGACTTCAGAATCCGACAAATGATGCAGTAGCAGCTAAAATCTGTGACATGGAAGGTGGAGTAGCGGCAATGTTGACATCTTCCGGTCAGGCGGCGAATTTTTATGCAATTATGAATATTGCAGCGGCAGGTGATCATATCATCTGTTCGTCAGCTGTTTATGGCGGTACATATAACTTGTATGCACATACAATCCGCAAGATGGGAATCAGTGCTACTTTCGTAGATCCTGACTGCAGTGAAGAAGAATTAAATGCAGCATTCCAGGATAATACAAAAGCCGTTGTGGGTGAGACAATTGCCAACCCGGCATTGACTGTACTTGATATTGAAAAGTTTGCAAAAGCGGCTCATGCACATGGTGTACCGTTGATTGTAGATAATACATTTGCAACACCAATTAACTGCCGTCCATTCGAATGGGGAGCAGATATTGTTACGCATTCAACTACAAAATATATGGATGGACACGCAGCAGCAGTAGGTGGATGTATTGTAGACAGTGGTAATTTTGATTGGGAAGCACATGCAGATAAGTTTCCGGGTCTTACAACTCCAGATGAGACTTATCACGGACTGGTATATACGCAGCGTTTTGGAAAAGGTGCATTTATTACAAAAGCAACTGCGCAGATGATGAGAGATTTAGGTTCTATCCAGTCTCCACAGAATGCATTTTTGTTAAATATCGGACTTGAAACCTTGCATTTGAGAGTACCAAGACATTGTGAAAATGCCTTGAAAGCCGCAGAGTACCTGAAAAACCATGAAAGAGTAGCCTGGGTAAACTGCTCAATGATGGAAGGCGACAAATATTATGATTTAGCACAGAAATACATGCCGAACGGTACATGTGGTGTTATCACATTTGGTCTAAAGGGCGGACGTGACGCAGCAGTAAAAATGATGGATAATCTGAAGATGATTGCGATTGTAACACATGTCGCAGATGCAAGAAGCTGTGTGCTTCATCCGGCAAGTCACACTCACCGTCAGATGAACAATCAGGAATTAATAGAAGCAGGCGTTCAGCCGGATTTAATCCGTTTTAGTGTAGGTATTGAAAATGCAGAGGATATTATTGCAGATTTGGAACAGGCAATGGCTGATGTATAAGAGGAGTTGGGGATATCGGAAGATATCCCCTTTTCTTAAAGTATATTTTTCTTATATCATGACACACTAAACAGAAAACGAAAGGTGTATGCATATGGAAAAATCAGAAGAAATCAAGGAAACTGGTAGTCTGGAGTTATCGAATAATTCCAAGCACCATCGCATTCAATTATTAACAATTATTGGAGAAATTGAAGGGCATGAAGCAGCATCGGGAAACACAAAAGCGACGAAATATGAACATATATTACCTAAGTTAGCTGAAATCGAAGACAATGAGGAAATTGAAGGTTTGCTTATATTATTAAACACGCTTGGTGGGGATGTGGAAGCAGGGCTTGCAATTGCAGAAATGATTGCCTCACTTAGTAAACCGACTGTGTCACTGGTGTTAGGCGGAAGTCATTCCATTGGCGGTCCACTTGCAGTGTCGGCAGATTATTCTTTTATTGTACCGAGTGGAACCATGATTATACATCCTGTTCGCTCTACCGGAATGTTTATAGGTGTACGGCAAAGCTATCAGAATATGGTACGCACGCAGGATAGGATAACACGGTTTATTTCCGAACATTCTAAAATCAGTCAGGAAAGAGTGGAAGAATTAATGTTGGATTCGACTCAGCTAGTTAAAGATGTGGGCACTCTTTTAGAGGGGGAAGAAACAGTAAAAGAAGGCATAATTGATGCAGTAGGAGGCATGAGTGATGCACTTGCAAAACTGCATGAAATGATTGAAAAAAAGATGACATAGGAATTTAATCGTGTTATACTAGGCTTGTTATATTGCGAGAACAGGAGGAGTATAATGTCTTCAAATACTAATGCTGGGAAACATAATAAAAAAAACAACACTGTAAAATCGAATAGAAAAGGTTCCGGCAAAACTTCAAATACTAATAAGCAAAAGGACAGCTCTCTGCAAGATGAGGTTATTATTTTAGCTAGTTTTGCTGTCTGTGTTCTATTAATGATAAGTAATTTTGGAATTGGTGGTTATGTGGGCGATTTATTATCCTCATTTATGTTTGGAATATTTGGTCTTGCTGCCTATATTGTACCAATTCTTATTTTTGTAGGGATTGCCTTTGCAAAATCGAACAAAGGCATTTCCCTTGCGTACATAAAATTAATCTCGATGTTGATTCTATGTATTATAATATGTGCATTATTGCAGTTGATTATGATTGATTATGATTCAAAAGCGAATCTATTGACATATTATAATGACTGCAGGCTACATAAAGACGGGGGCGGTCTGATTGGCGGCGCAATCATTAGTCTGTTATGTCCGGCTATCGGTATAATCGGAACATATGTAACAACGATTATTATCAGTATTATCTGTATGGTCATAATTACTGAGAAATCTTTTATCAGCGGAATTAAAAAGGGCAGTTCTAAAGCATATTCTACTGCCAAAGAGGATGCCAGAAGACGTAAGGAACAGGCAGAAGTAAGACGCCAGAAACGGGAACAGGAGCAGGCGGAAGCAGAAAAACAGAAACAGCTGCGTTCGGACAAGAAAGTATTCGGTGTCTCGTTTGATACAGAGATTGCGAAGAAATCTCCGGAAATGAAGGAAATAAAAGCAGAACCGAAGAATTTTTCTACGACAGGTGGCTTGCCGGAAGATGTGTCATTTTCAAATGATTTTTCAGAGAATATTGTCATCAACCGGGCAAAACCTGCAAATCATCAGGTAAATGCAGAAAGTGTGGAAGAACCTGAGTACTTGGAAGTAACATCTTCTGAAAAGTCTCATACCAAAAATCGGAAAACAAAAGAAAGCAAACAGCAGGTGGAAGAGGAAACGGCAAATTTAGAAATCGAAATCCAGAAGAAACAGGAAAAACCCAAACAGATACATAAATTTCCACCATTATCACTTTTGACAAAAGGAAGCGGAGGAACGGGGGATTCCGACGAACATCTGCGGCGGACTGCATTAAAATTACAGCAGACTTTGCAAAATTTCCATGTGAATGTTACTGTAACCAATATTAGCTGTGGTCCGTCTGTTACGCGTTATGAATTACAACCGGAACAAGGTGTTAAAGTCAGTAAGATTGTAGGATTGGCAGATGATATCAAACTTAATCTTGCCGCCTCAGATATTCGTATAGAAGCCCCGATTCCGGGAAAAGCGGCGGTTGGAATTGAAGTGCCAAATCAGGAAAATACAGCAGTTTTACTGCGTGATTTATTGGAATCCGATGAGTTCAAGAAAAGCAGTTCAAAATTATCGTTTGCAGTTGGAAGGGATATTGCCGGAAAAGTAGTTGTGACAGATATTGCAAAGATGCCGCATGTTTTAATTGCAGGCGCAACAGGATCCGGAAAATCAGTATGTATTAACACTTTGATCATGAGTCTTCTTTATAAGGCAAAACCTGATGAAGTAAAACTTATTATGATTGACCCTAAAGTCGTTGAATTAAGTGTATATAATGGAATTCCACATCTCCTTATTCCGGTTGTGACGGATCCGAAAAAGGCAGCTGGAGCACTTAATTGGGCAGTTGCAGAGATGACAAAAAGATACCAGCTATTTTCGGAATACAATGTACGAAATCTAGAAGCTTACAATGATAAGGTAAATTCTATTGCAGAGATTGAAGGCGAGGATAAACCGGAGAAAATGCCGCAGATTGTCATTATTGTTGACGAGTTGGCGGATCTTATGATGGTAGCCCCGGGAGAGGTAGAGGATGCAATATGCCGTCTGGCACAGCTTGCCAGAGCTGCCGGTATTCATTTGGTAGTTGCGACACAGAGACCTTCTGTAAATGTTATTACAGGTTTGATTAAAGCAAATATGCCGTCTAGAATTGCATTTTCTGTATCATCGGGCGTAGATTCACGTACAATTCTTGATATGAATGGAGCTGAAAAGCTATTGGGAAAAGGAGATATGCTATTCTCTCCTTATGGTTACCCGAAACCAGTTCGTATACAAGGCTCATTCGTATCCGATAAGGAAGTACAGAACGTTGTTGATTTCTTAATTACTAATAATGGAGAAACCCTGTATAATGAAGAAATAACAAATCACGTGAACAGCAGTGCCAACAGTAATACAGCATCAGGAATGGCTGGCGGAGGTGATGACAGAGACGTTTATTTTGTAGATGCGGGCAAATTTGTGATTGAAAAAGATAAGGCTTCGATTGGTATGCTTCAGAGAGTATTAAAAATTGGATTTAACCGCGCGGCAAGAATAATGGATCAGCTTGAAGAAGCCGGGGTAGTGGGAGAAGAGGAAGGAACAAAGCCAAGGAAAGTACTGATGTCTATGGAAGAATTTGAACAATATATAGAAGATTATGTGTAAGCAGTGAGAATTGGGAGTAAAGCTGCTGAATCGAACTTTGTGTATATAAATAGATATAATATATATAAGATGAGGAGGATACAATATGAAAACTGATATTCAGATTGCACAGGAAGCTGTGATGATGCCAATTAAGGATGTGGCTGCAGGTATAGGAATTAATGAGGATGACTTGGAATTATACGGGAAGTATAAAGCAAAATTGTCAGATGAGTTATGGGAGAACATAAAAGAACGTCCTGATGGAAAGCTTGTACTTATAACAGCAATTAATCCAACCCCCGCAGGAGAGGGAAAGACCACGACATCTGTTGGTCTTGGACAGGCAATGGCAAAATTAAATAAAAAAGCAATTATTGCACTCCGTGAGCCTTCCCTGGGTCCATGTTTTGGAATTAAGGGAGGAGCTGCAGGTGGCGGATATGCCCAGGTAGTACCAATGGAAGATTTGAATCTACATTTTACAGGAGATTTTCATGCAATTACATCTGCCAATAACTTATTGGCTGCAATGTTGGATAATCACATCCAGCAGGGAAATACACTTCAGATTGATCCAAGACAGATTGTATGGAAACGTTGTCTTGATATGAATGACAGAGTACTTCGTAACGTTGTAGTGGGTCTTGGAAATAAGACGGATGGTATGGTTAGAGAAGACCATTTTGTAATTACGGTTGCTTCTGAAATTATGGCGATCTTGTGCCTTGCAGATGATATTCAGGATTTAAAGAAACGACTTGGTCGTATTGTTGTGGCATACAACTTTGCAGGAGAGCCGGTAACAGCAGATGAACTGAATGCGACAGGAGCGATGACAGCTTTGTTGAAGGATGCCATGAAGCCGAATCTGATTCAGACTCTGGAGCATACACCGGCACTTGTACATGGCGGACCATTTGCTAATATTGCACACGGCTGCAATAGTGTAAAAGCTACAAAGATGGCGCTTAAATTAAGTGATATTACAATTACGGAGGCTGGTTTTGGTGCTGACCTTGGTGCAGAAAAGTTTATGAATATTAAGTGTCGTATGGCAGGATTGAAACCTGATGCAGTTGTGATTGTAGCAACAGTTCGCGCATTAAAATACAATGGCGGAGTTGCAAAGAAAGATTTGAATGAAGAAAATTTGGAAGCACTCAAAAAAGGAATTGTAAATTTAGAAAAGCACATTGAAAATGTACATAAATTTGGTGTTCCGGTTATTGTTACACTGAATTCGTTTGTATCAGATACTGAGGGCGAATATGAGTTTATTCGCAATTTCTGTGAAGAGAGGGGCTGTGAATTTGCATTGTCTGAAGTATGGGCAAAAGGCGGCGAAGGCGGTATTGCACTGGCAGAAAAGGTTCTTGAAACTCTTAATAAAAAAGAAAGTCATTTCCATACATTGTATGATGATGAATTGTCTTTAAAAGAAAAGATTGAAACAATTGCGAAAGAGATTTATGGTGCACGGGGCGTCGATTATACACCTGCTGCTGAAAAACAGCTTGCTAAGATTGAAGCAATGGGCTATGGACATTTCCCAATCTGTATGGCGAAAAACCAGTATTCATTGTCTGACGATGCTACATTGCTTGGCAAACCGGAAAACTTTGATATTCATATCCGCGAGGTATATGTAAATGCGGGAGCTGGTTTCGTTGTCGCCCTGACAGGTGCAATTATGACAATGCCTGGGCTTCCAAAGGTTCCAGCGGCAAATGGCATTGATGTAAATGAAGAGGGCACTATTACAGGATTATTCTAGGAGGCAATTAAATGGCATACTTAATAGATGGAAAAGCAATCTCAGCGCAGATTAAAGATGAACTAAAAGAGGAAGTAGCACAGTTAAAAGAAAAAGGGACTGTACCTTGCCTTGCAGTAATTCAAGTGGGAAATGATCCGGCTTCCTGCGTTTATGTAAATAATAAGAAAAAAGCCTGTGCATATATCGGAATTGAATCATTGTCTTATGAGATGGAAGAGACGATTACAGAAGAAGAATTATTGAAGTTAATTGACGATTTGAATCGGAATAACAATGTTCATGGTATTCTTGTACAGCTTCCATTACCAAAACATATTAATGAGAATGCAGTAATTGAAGCCATTTCACCAAAAAAAGATGTTGATGGTTTCCATCCGGAGACAGTGGGAACTATGTGTATTGGAACGAAAGGATTTCTTCCGTGTACACCTGCAGGTGTTATTCAGTTGTTAAAACGCTCTAACATTGAGATTGAGGGCAAGAATTGTGTTGTAATTGGAAGAAGTAATATTGTGGGTAAACCGATGGCAATTTTGTTACTTCGTGAGAATGGAACAGTGACAATTACACATTCCAAAACTCGTAATTTGAAAGAAATTACACAAAAGGCAGATATTCTTGTCGCAGCAATCGGCAAACCGAAATTCGTGACAAAAGAATATGTAAAAGAAGGTGCCGTTGTTATTGATGTTGGCATTCACAGAAATGCAGACAACAAATTATGTGGTGATGTAGATTTTGATGATGTGGTTGGCAAAGTAAGTGCTATCACACCTGTACCAGGCGGGGTAGGACCAATGACAATTGCAATGTTAATGAACAATTGTGTAGAGACTGTAAGATAGATGTTATTGAGGACAAAGCGTATTATACTCCTTTGTCCCTTTTGGGTAAAAATTTATAAATTATATTTGTAAACTATTGCATAAACTGTTTGAAAAAGTTATAATTGTTTTCAGATAAAATAACGAAATAATTATAAAAGGAGAGGAAATTATGGCAAGATTTACATTACCAAGAGACATTTATCATGGAAAAGGAAGCTTAGAAGAATTGAAAAACCTAAAAGGTAAAAAAGCTATTCTTGTAGTTGGCGGCGGCTCTATGAAACGTCAGGGATTTTTGGATAAGGCAGTGAATTATCTGAAAGAAGCAGGTATGGAAGTGGAAATATTCGAAGGCGTTGAACCAGACCCTTCTGTTGAGACAGTTATGAAAGGTGCTGAAGCAATGAGATCATTCGAGCCTGACTGGATTGTATCTATGGGTGGTGGTTCCCCAATTGACGCGGCAAAAGCGATGTGGGCATTTTATGAATACCCAGACGTAACTTTTGAAGATTTATGTATTCCTTTCAATTTCCCTAAATTAAGAACAAAAGCAAAATTTGCAGCGATTCCTTCTACATCAGGAACGGCTACAGAAGTTACTGCTTTCTCTGTTATCACAGACTATGCAAAAGGTGTGAAATATCCATTAGCTGATTTTGAAATAACACCGGACGTAGCTATCGTTGATTCAGAATTAGTAGAAAAACTTCCTGCACATCAGGTTGCTTATACAGGTATGGATGCATTAACACATGCAATTGAAGCATATGTATCGACATTAAACTGTGTATATACAGATCCATTGGCAATTCAGGCAATTGAAATGGTATTTGATTATTTACCGGCTTCATTTAAAGGAAATATGGAAGCAAGAGCACAGATGCATGATGCACAGTGCCTGGCTGGTATGGCATTTTCGAATGCATTGCTTGGTATAGTGCACTCTATGGCTCATAAGACAGGTGCTGCATTCTCAACAGGACATATTACACATGGTCTTGCGAATGCAATGTACTTACCATATGTAATCAAATATAACGCAAAAGATCCAGTTGCTGCAAAACGTTATGCAGAGATTGCACGTAAGGTAGGACTTGCAGGAGCTTCTGAGAAATCATTAATCAACAGTTTATGTGCTAAGATTGATGAATTCAATGTAATCCTTGGAATCCCGGCTACATTAAAAGAGTTCGGTATTATAGAAGAAGAATTTAAAGAAAAGATTGCTACAATTGCAGAGCTTGCTGTTGGTGATGCTTGTACAGGTTCTAATCCAAGACCAATTGATCCGGCAACCATGGAAAAATTATTTACATGTATTTATTACGGAACAGAAGTTGATTTCTAAAATTAGAATACATAGATTTACAAGGAGCAGGTGTATATCACCTGCTCTTTGCATAGGCTATCTTCGAAATTAAGGCATAATATCTTGATATTTCAAGAAAGTTGCTCTATTATAGGTTTAGAAAATTTGTTAGGAGGCATAACATGTATAAAATACGAAAAGCAGAAAAATTGGCTGATAAAATTTTTCTTATGGATGTAGAAGCACCAAGAGTTGCAAAAAGCTGTCAGCCAGGGCAATTCGTAATCGTGAAAATGGACGAAAGAGGAGAGAGAATTCCTTTAACAATCTGCGATTATGATAGAGAAGCAGGAACAATCACAATTGTGTTACAAACAGTAGGATCTTCAACAGAACGAATGTCAAAGTTACAGGCAGGAGACAGCTTCAGAGATTTTACTGGACCGTTAGGCTGTGCTTCTGAATTTGTATCAGAAGAGTTAGAAGTATTAAAGAAGAAAAAAATCTTGTTCGTTGCAGGTGGTGTTGGTGCGGCACCGGTTTATCCGCAGGTAAAATGGCTGCACGAAAGAGGTATTGAAGCGGATGTTATCGTAGGTTCTAAGACAAAAGACTTATTGATTTTAGAAAAAGAAATGGCGGCAGTAGCAGGTAATTATTATCCATGCACAGATGACGGTTCATATGGACATGCAGGTCTTGTTACTTCAAAAGTTGAGCAGTTAGTAAATGAAGAAGGTAAAAAATACGATTTATGTGTCGCAATCGGACCAATGATTATGATGAAATTCGCCTGCCTTACAACAAAGAAACTTGGAATTCCTACAATTGTAAGTATGAATCCAATCATGGTAGATGGAACAGGTATGTGTGGTGCATGTCGCCTTCAGGTTGGAGATGAAATCAAATTTGCATGTGTAGATGGACCTGAATTCGATGGTCATTTGGTAGATTTCGATCAGGCTATGAAGAGACAGCAGATGTACAAAACAGCAGAAGGCCGTGCAATGTTAAAATTACAGGAAGGCGATACACATCATGGCGGATGTGGACATTGTGGAGGTGACGAATAATGGCTGATGTATTAAAGAAAGTACCTGTAAGAGAACAGGATGCAAAAGTACGTGCAACAAACTTTGAAGAAGTATGTTATGGATATAATAAAGAAGAAGCAATGGAAGAAGCTTCTAGATGTATCAACTGTAAGAATGCAAAATGTGTTCAAGGATGTCCGGTTTCAATTAATATTCCTGCGTTTATCCACGAAGTAAAAGAAGGAAATTTTGAAGAGGCATATAAGATTATCAGTAAGTCCTCAGCACTTCCGGCTGTTTGCGGACGTGTTTGTCCTCAGGAGTCACAGTGTGAAGGAAAGTGTATCCGTGGTATCAAAGGCGAGCCTGTATCAATCGGTAAGTTAGAAAGATTTATTGCAGATTATGCTTTGGAAAACGATATTAAACCTGAGAAAGCAGAATCTACAAATGGGCATAAAGTGGCGGTTATCGGTTCAGGCCCTGCAGGTCTTACATGTGCAGGTGATTTGGCAAAATTAGGATATGAAGTAACTGTATTTGAAGCATTGCATGAACTTGGCGGTGTATTAGTTTATGGTATTCCAGAATTCCGTCTTCCAAAACATAAAGTTGTAGCAAAAGAAATTGATAAAGTAAAAGAACTCGGCGTTAAGTTTGAAACAAATGTCGTTATTGGTAAATCTACAACAATTGACCAATTAATTGAGGATGAAGGATTTGAAGCCGTATTTATCGGTTCTGGTGCTGGGCTTCCAAAATTCATGGGAATTCCTGGTGAAAATGCAAACGGTGTATTCTCAGCAAACGAATATCTGACACGTAACAATCTAATGAAAGCATTTGATGATTCTTATGATACACCAATCGCAGCCGGTACAAAAGTAGCTGTAATCGGTGGTGGTAATGTAGCAATGGATGCTGCAAGAACAGCACTCCGTCTTGGCGCAGATGTACATATCGTGTATCGTCGTAGTGAAGAGGAATTGCCAGCCAGAGTAGAAGAAGTTCATCATGCAAAAGAAGAAGGCGTAATCTTTGATTTATTGACAAATCCTGTTGAAATCTTAGTAGATGACAATGGATATGTAAAAGGTATGAGATGCGTGAAGATGGAGCTTGGTGAACCAGATGCTTCCGGAAGAAGAATACCAGTTGTAATTGACGGCTCTGAATTTGAGATGGAATTAGACACAGTAATCATGTCACTTGGAACATCACCAAATCCATTGATTTCTTCTACAACAGAGGGTCTGGAAGTGAATAAATGGAAATGTATTGTTGCTGATGAATCAAACGGTAAGACAACTAAAGAAGGTGTTTATGCTGGCGGTGATGCTGTAACAGGTGCTGCAACTGTTATTCTAGCGATGGGAGCAGGAAAAGCAGGGGCAAAAGGTATTCATGAATATTTAAGTAATAAATAATATGAAATTGTAATCGGAACCTCTCCTGCGAAAACAGGAGAGGTTTTGTTTGTCCTTTATAAAACGAAATGATTATGATAAAATATAGTAATAAACTTGTCAGGAGGTTGTTTATGCAATTAGCTTTGATTACGGCGCTTGGGGTCGGCGGCGCAACGATTGTTGGTGTTTTGTTAGGTTTTTTATTTCAAAAAGTACCACATAAGTTTAATGATGTGATTCTTGGTTTTGCGGCGGGAATTATGCTCGCAGCAGCTGTTCTAGGATTGATTGTCCCCTCATTAGAAGAAGGGAATATATGGATTACAGCAATTGGGATTCTTGCGGGTGCTATTTTTTTGAATATTGCGGATAAAGTAACACCTCATTTACATCATATTACCGGGATGGATCAGGAAACGCATTCAGAAGTGCAAAATTCCATTAATAAAGTCATGCTGTTTGTCATGGCGATTGCCATACATAATTTACCAGAGGGTATTGCTGCGGGAGTTGGTTTTGGCAGCGAAAATGTCGGTAATGCAATTACGGTGGCAGTTGGCATTGCACTTCAGAATATTCCGGAGGGGATGGTAATTGTATCTCCACTTATTATGGCAGGAGTTTCGAAATGGAGGGTGTTCTGCATTGCAAGTTTTACGGGCATAATTGAGATAATTGGAACGATGATTGGCTTTTCAGCAGTATCTGTGGCAACTGTAATTTTACCATTCGCTCTGGCATTTGCAGGTGGGACGATGATTTATGTAGTTAGTGATGAGATGATTCCGGAAACACACAGCCATGGTTTTGAGAGGATGGCAACGTATTCTCTGATTTTTGGATTTATCACTATGTTGATTATGGATTTTTATATTGGATAAAAGGAAAGCGTAAAATGAACAAGATAAAGATAAAATACAGTCTACTTTTATTTCTGGCAGCCTGTATCTGGGGAATAGCTTTTGTCGCACAAAGTGTCGGAATGGACTACATGGGGCCATTGACCTTTAATGCATCTAAATTTTTAGTCGGTGGAGTTGTACTATTTCCATTCGCGTTCCGGCAGGAGCGTATAAAATGGAACAGTATTGTGGAAAAACAAGACAAAATGAAACATCTGAAGGTCACAATCATAGGTGGTCTTTGCTGTGGTGCAGCGATTTACACTGCAAGTACATTCCAGCAGTTTGGGATATTGTATACATCAGTTGGAAAAGCCGGATTTATTACGGCGCTTTATATTGTATTGGTGCCGGTTTTAGGATTGTTTTTGCACAGGAAACCAAGTAAGCAGGTCTGGTTATGTGCAGTAATTGCAGTAGCTGGACTTTATCTGTTGTGTATTAATGAAACAATGACATTGAATTTTGGTGATGTGCTGATGTTTTTCTGTGCATTAGTATTTTCGGTTCATATTATGGTGATTGATTATTATTCACCAAAGGCAAACGGTGTGACCTTGTCTTGTATTCAATTTTTCGTCAGTGGATTGGTTAGTCTGACAGGTGCATTGCTGTTCGAGACACCGGATGTTTATTCAATCCTAAAAGGAATTATTCCTGTATTATATGCGGGCGTTATGTCTTGTGGTGTGGCTTATACACTACAGATTATAGGACAAAAGTATGTGGCTCCGGCTGTTGCTTCATTAATTTTGAGTTTAGAATCTGTAGTTTCGGTGCTTGCAGGCTGGATTTTTTTGCAGGAAGTGTTGTCTAAGAAAGAAGCTTTGGGATGCATTTTAATGTTTGGTGCTGTTGTAATTGTACAACTTCCAGAAAAGAAAAAGAGGATTTGAAATGAAGATAACAATTATTACTGTCGGAAAAATGAAAGAAAAATATCTGAAAGATGCGATAGCTGAGTACAGTAAGCGATTAAGTAAATACTGTAAGCTGGAGATTGTCGAAGTGGCAGATGAGAAAACACCGGACAATGCCAGTGAAGTAGTCGAGGACGGTGTCCGCTCAAAGGAAGCAGAGCGTATTTTGAAGCATGTGAAAGATGATGCGTTCGTGATTACGTTGGAGATCAATGGAAGACAGCTTACATCGGTGGAATTGGCGGAGAAGGTGGAAAAATTAGGAATACAGGGAACAAGCCATATTATCTTTATTATTGGTGGGTCGATAGGACTAGGTAAAGAGGTACTGGCAAAGTCGGATTTTGCATTGAGTTTTTCAAAGTTAACATTTCCGCATCAGTTGATGCGTGTGATACTTTTGGAGCAGATATATCGGAGTTATAGGATTATTAATGGAGAACCATATCATAAGTAAACATGGTTATATAGGGGTATACTTGAGAAAAGCAAGTGAGAGGTGAAGTAAAATGATAAAAAACCATATGTCGATAACTTGGGACAGTTATATTAAGAGTGAAAAAACGGTAAATATCAAAGATGCTACCTTGCGGGAAAGATCATCTGTTGTAGGGCATGTTGGTATGATTTTATTATCTTGCGGTTCTAGTGCATGGAGAGTAAGAGATGCGATGAATAGTATTTCAGAGAATCTAGGTATGGTTTGCAGTGCGGATATTGGACTGCTTACGATTACATACAACTGCATTGATAAAACCGATAGCTGTACGCAAGTATTTTCTTTGAAGACAACAGGTGTCAATACAGATAGATTAGCAAAGATAGAAAATTTTGTTCGTGATTTTAAAGAAAAATATGCAGATAAATCTGTGAAAGAAATACATAAAATGCTTCGGGAAATTGAACACTCCACGGAATTATATTCTTCAGTTCAGAGTGCTATGGGCGCGGCTTTTGCCTGTGCTGCATTTGCGTTTTTACTGGGTGGTGGTCCTGCTGAAATGTTTTGTACATTTTTAGGAGCTGGTCTTGGACAGTTTACCAGAAAAATTCTTCATCATAAGCGGTTATCGTTACTTATCTGTACAGTGGCGGGTGTGGTTGTTTCCAGCCTTGTATATGCAGGGATTATAACTTTGGCAGAGAACTTATTTGATCTTACAGCAAAACATGAAGCAGGTTATATTTGTGCGATGCTGTTCGTGATACCTGGTTATCCGTTTATTACAAGTGGAATTGACTTTGCAAAATCTGATATAAGATCCGGATTGGAAAGATTAATGTACGCGGTAATGATTGTTCTAGTGTCAACAATGGTTGCATGGATTGTTGCATTGACAATTGATTTTCAACCAGAAGCATTTGTAAAAATAGAGATGAATCCAATTCTACAAATGATTTTCAGAGTAATAGCAAGCTTTGTAGGTGTCTTTGGTTTTTCTATTCTATTTAACAGTCCGTTTAAAATGGCAGCACTTTCTGGCATGATTGGTGCTATTGCAAATGTATTTCGCCTGCAGTTAGTAGACCTTACAAATGTTCCGGCACCTGCTGCGACGTTCCTTGGAGCATTTTTGGCCGGAATTTTAACATCACTTGTAATTCGAAAGAAAAAATATCCGAGAACAACACTGACAGTGCCTTCTGTCGTTATCATGGTTCCAGGTTTATATTTGTATAATGCTGTTTACAACATTGGCAATATGAATATTGAGGCGGGTATTACACTTTTGAACAAAGCAATATTTATTATCATAGCAATTCCGCTTGGACTTATTTTTGCAAGAATGATTTCAGAAGAAAGGTTCAGACATTGCATCTAAAATTCAATGTTTGAGCTTAGAAAATGAAAAGAAAAAATTGCATCTTAATTACGTGTGTGTTATTATATCAAGTAGTAATTATTGTATACATGTCAATGGTGCTCAAGTACTAGAACAATTAAAATAAAGGAGAATTTCATATGGTACATCATATTGTTATGTGGAAATTTAAAACTGAAATAGAAGAAACAAAAAAAGAAGAAATCAAAAAAGCGATGGCTCAAAACTTACAGGCTCTTGTGGGAAAAGTGCCGGGACTTTTGACGGTAGAGTTTATTAGTCAGCCGATTCCTTCCAGCACACATGATATTGCACTTGTGACAACATTGGAAAAAGCAGAGGATATTGCTGGCTATGCAGTACATCCGGAGCATGTTAAAGTGGCAGACACATATGTGCGGCCTTATGTGACAGAACGTGCTTGTTTAGATTACTAATACTAAAAAACTGAGTTGACGAAATTCAACTCAGTTTTTTTATAACTACATTTTTGACAATTACAGCAGCGGAAGTGCATTCTTTACTTTTTCCATGTTCCTTATAAATATAACAAGTAGGATAAACAGTAAAACCGGCAAAATTAAAACTGTTGCACGGATAAACAGTCTCATAAGATGACGTTTTTTTTGCCTCCCTCTTTGTTGTTTCATTCCAGATCGTTTTTTCATTTTTTCTCCTTTGTATCACAAGTCAAGCATTTCTAAATACCCATTAATAAAGTGGGAGAGCATCTTGTACCTTTTTGACACCTTCGCTAATGATTACGTTTGTACGTTCTAATGATTTTCTGACATCATCAGAAATATTGAGTTCCGTAGTATTTTGCAGCAATTCTGAAGTGTTATCCAGAGGCATAATGAAATATTTTCTATTGCCGGAATTATTGGTACAATATACCCAGGTTGGAATAAAATCAGCTTCTTTGAGTGAAACAATTCCAGTACTTGATTTTTCAATAACCAGATTAACCATCAAACCGTCTTCTGTGTGACCGGTCGGCATAGAGTCCATAAGTTCTTTGCGTTGATTAGAAAGATGATTACCAAGTGAATAGACACAAAGCATCTTGTGGTTTCCGGCAGAATTTGTAAGTAGGTCTACTGGCTGGACAACATGGGGATGTGAGCCAATTAAAGCGTCAATGCCAAGTTCACAGAGTTGTGCAGCAATTTGACGTTGTACTTCATTTTCCTTGGTCTGATATTCATTTCCCCAATGAATATACGCAATAGTATATTCTACACCTGCATCTTTCATTTCCTCAAGTCCGGTCTGAAGACTGTTATAAAAACTTTCCAGTCGGTTATAATTGAATGTATTAATAAGTGGGGCAGTGGCTTCGCTTACCGGCAGAGCATTAATTGATATGCTTTTTCCACCCATAGCACCTGTATCATAAACATAATTAAAAAAGCCGATTTTAATTCCGTTAATGTCCTGAATATGATAAGTTAAATCAGAAGTTGTCCTGCGTACACCAGTATATAATAACGAGTTTTCCTCCATTGCATCCAATGTTGTTGTTATACCTTTGTCACCATCATCATAGATGTGATTATTTGCAAGCAGGCACATATCTGCACCATTCTGCTTCACTGATGTTGCGATGGCAGAAGGAACACGAAAAGTGGGATATCCGCAGTAGTTACCCTCGGATATGGTACATTCCATATTCACGACTGCAAAATCTGCTGCCTCATAATTCTTTCTCACATAAGAAAAAATCGGACTATAATCATAAGAACGGTTTCCATTTAAATAAACTTTGGATGACAGAAAGGGACTATGTAAAATAATGTCACCTGCTGATAGAATAGAAGCTGTGGACGGATCAGGTTTGTCTACAGTGATTTGAAGTGGGGAAAAAGTTTCCAGGATATCGCTATTATTTAATATATTTTTCCCTTTTGGTATATCTAATGTGGCTGGTATTAGTAAAAAAATTATTAAAATGGATACAACTAGAATTGTTGCACGGATAAGTTTTTTTTGCATATTGATTTCTCCTATGTATTTTATAACTGAAATTTTACAAAAAGGTATGATGTATGTCAAATATTTCTATATTTAATCTTTCTTTTTGTATTTGATTGTGTTATAATATTTTGTACGTTGACGCGTTAAAGTAGAGCGATAAGACAGAAAAGAGGAACAGCTTATGCCAATTACAGAAATTTTGGAGCGAAATTGTAAATTATATGGGAACGATGTGTGTCTTGTGGAAGTGAATCCTGAGATTAAGGAAAATCGAAGGGTTACATGGAAAGAGTATGAACTGATTGAATCAAACTCGCCAACTTATTATCGAAGAGAGATTACATGGAATGTGTTTAATGAAAAAGCAAACCGCTTTGCGAATCTGCTTTTACAGAGAGGAATTAGGAAGGGAGATAAGGTTGCGATTCTCCTTATGAACTGCTTAGAGTGGCTTCCAATTTATTTTGGAATTTTAAAGACAGGTGCATTGGCTGTACCACTTAATTTCCGATATTCGGCAGATGAAATCAAATACTGTGTGGAACTTGCTGAAGCAGATATATTAGTGTTTGGACCAGAATTTATCGGACGTGTAGAAGAAATTGCCGATGAAATTATGACAAATCGTTTGTTAATTTTCGTAGGTGATAATACGCCAATCTATGCAGAGGACTACTTGTCACAGACAATGAACTGTTCAAGCCAGTCACCAATGATTCGTCTGACAGATGAGGATGATGCGGCAATTTATTTTTCATCTG
Organism: uncultured Clostridia bacterium; assembly: GCA_937896665.1. Lineage (GTDB taxonomy): Bacteria > Bacillota > Clostridia > Lachnospirales > Lachnospiraceae > Faecalimonas. The sequence goes on along the minus strand of CALBNS010000040.1, from coordinate 185,117 downwards.
GGACGACTGGGTTTCCGAAAGCCATTTTACATAACCATACAAGCCTTATGCATGCCTGTAAGGTGGAACAAAACCATCATAGTACGACAAAAGATGATGTTTTCCTTTGCATTCCACCATTATATCATACAGGTGCTAAGATGCACTGGATGGGAAGTTTTCTGGAAGGTGGAAAGGCAGTCATATTAAAGGGAACGAATCCAGAGACTATTCTTCGTACTGTTTCAGAAGAAAAATGTACAATCGTGTGGCTTTTGGTTCCATGGGCACAGGATATCCTGGATGCTTTAGATCGTGGTACTTTGAAAATTGAGAATTATGAATTAATTCAATGGAGATTGATGCATATTGGTGCACAGCCGGTTCCACCAAGTTTAATTAGAAGATGGAAAGAGTATTTCCCTGAACATCAGTATGACACAAACTATGGACTCAGTGAGTCAATCGGACCAGGCTGTGTGCATCTTGGTGTGGAGAATATTCACAAAGTTGGAACAATCGGAAAAGCAGGATATGGCTGGAAGACAAAGATTGTAGATGAGAGAAGAAATGTGGTGGAAAAAGGTGAGGTCGGAGAATTAGCAGTATATGGACCAGGTGTTATGACCTGCTATTACCGCGATCCAGAGGCGACTGCAGATGTCATGGATGATGAAGGCTGGTTATATACAGGGGATATGGCACAGGAAGATGAAGATGGATTTATTTATCTTGTTGACCGTAAGAAGGATGTTATCATCAGCGGTGGTGAGAATCTTTATCCTGTACAGATAGAAGACTTTATTCGTGAACATAATGCTGTAAAAGACGTTGCAGTTATCGGGCTTCCTGATAAACGATTGGGAGAGATTGCAGCAGCGATTATCGAAATTAAGGAAGGCTTTGAATGTACAGAAGAAGAAATTGACAAGTTCTGCATGAAGATGCCAAGATATAAACGTCCAAAGAAGGTTATCTTTGCAGACATACCGCGTAATCCAACCGGAAAGATTGAAAAACCAAAACTTCGTAAGATTTATTGTGGCGAAAGTCTCGTTGCAGTACAGAACAAAGGTTAAGAATAAATTAATGATTAATTCAGAAGGAGATTTGCAAATGAAAAAATTTATGGAAGACTTCAAGAAATTTATCAGCCGTGGCAATGTTATGGATATGGCAGTCGGTGTTATTATAGGTGGTGCTTTTACAGGGATTGTCAATTCATTAGTAAATGATGTTATTAATCCACTGTTAGGCGTTTTTGGAGGTTTGAACTTCAGCGAATATTCAATTAAACTGTCAGGGGAAGCAACATTAAATTATGGTAATTTTATTACGGCAGTTATTAACTTCCTGATTATGGCATTGGTAATTTTCACAATTGTAAGAACTATGAATAAGCTGACAGCTAAGATGGCACCGAAAAAGGAAGAAGAACCAAAAGCTCCAACTACAAAGAAATGTCCATACTGTAAGACTGATATCGCAATTGATGCAACAAGATGTCCACACTGTACTTCTGTAATAGAAGAATAGTAATCAAACATAGAATGTAAATAAGAGAGGAACTGTAACGGAGTACAGTTCTTCTTTTTTATGAGAATATCTATTACTTGTGGTAATATGAACTATTTCATGCTAGAATAAGCCTAGTATGTTTGGAAATGGAGTAATTTATGTCGAAGGAATTAGAAAACTATTATAATAAGTTTTGTGAAGAAAAAAGGCTGACACGCCGTCATGGCAATGTGGAATATGTCACATCCATGAAGTATATTCATAAATATCTTGGGGAACTGCCAAAGAATGCAAAAATATTAGATGTCGGAGCCGGTACCGGCAGATATTCTGTTGCATTGGCAGATGAAGGTTATGATGTGACTGCTTTGGAATTGGTAAAGTATAATCTTGGAATTTTAAAACAGAAAGGAAGTTCAGTAAAAGCATATCAGGGAACAGCGATAAATTTGAAGAGATTCGAAGATAACAGTTTTGATATGACACTTGTATTTGGTCCAATGTATCATCTGTACACAATGGAAGATAAGCAGAAAGCACTGAAAGAAGCTGTAAGAGTGACAAAACAAAACGGCATTATCCTTGTTGCATACTGTATGAATGAGTACAGTATTCTGACTTATGGATTTAAAGAAAATCATATCAAAGAAAGTCTTGAGAATGGAAAGGTAAACAAGTCGTTTCGTGTCACCCCTGCACCGGAAGATTTATATGATTATACGAGACTTGAAGACATTGAAGAAGTAAATCGGGCAGCTGATGTGGAGCGGATACAGATTGTGTCTGCTGATGGTCCTGCCAACTATATGAGACAGACACTGAATGCGATGGACGAAGAGACTTACGAGTTATTTATTCAGTATCATTTATCTACTTGTGAGAGACCGGAACTGCTCGGTGCAAGTGCACATACATTAGACATTTTACGCAAGAAATAGGAAATATAGATTATGAAACGTAACATAGATATCAATGAAATTTCAGATGGGAAATTATATGGTCCCAATGATTTAGTAAAAGCAGACTGTGGAGATTGTAAGGGATGTTCTGCGTGCTGTCACGGAATGGGCGAGTCCATTGTGTTAGACCCATATGACATTTACCGACTGACAACGGGACTAAATATTTCGTTTGAGGAGTTATTAGCTGACAAAATTGAATTAAATGTATTCGATGGAATGATTCTACCGAATCTCAAAATGAGTGGAGAGAAAGAAGCTTGTGCCTTTTTGACAAATGAAGGAAGATGTAGTATTCACAGCATTCGTCCGGGCATCTGTCGTTTATTTCCACTTGGCAGATATTATGAAGATGGAAGTTTTCAATACTTTTTACAGATCCACGAATGTAAGAATCAAAACAGAACAAAAGTGAAGGTAAAGAAATGGATTGACATACCGGATTTGAAGGAAAACACAAAATATATTCTGGCTTGGCATGATTTCGTGGATGATGTTCAAATGCAATTAATGAGAGCAGCAGATGAAGAAGTATTTAAGAAAGTGAATATGTTTTTATTACAGCAGTTTTTTATTGAACGCTATCATGAAGAAAATTTCTATAAGCAGTTTGGAGAGCGGCTTATGAAAGCGAAGGCTGTGGTAAAAACGTTGATAAGACAGACTGGAGAAAAATGATTAAAAATTATGTGGCATTTGATTTGGAAACAACAGGTCTAAATGTAGAAACAGATAATATCATAGAGATTGGTGCTTTAAGAGTGACAAATGGAAAGGTGACAGAACGTTTTATAGAGTTTCTAAAGCCGGAGCAGCCAATTTCTCCTATGATTACAAATATTACTGGAATTACGTATGAAATGGTAGCAAATGCGAGAAATACGAAATCTATTATTCGTGATTTTATTGAATTTTGTGGTGATGATGTGTTGCTTGGCCATAATATTTTGTTTGATTATAAATTTACAAAAAAATATGCCGTTGAATACGGATTTCCTTTTGAAAAGAAAGGAATTGACACCTTAAAAATTGCGAGGCAGGTACTTAAAAATTTGGAATCCAAAAGTCTCGGCGCCTTGTGTGAGCATTATCATATTGTCAATCAGGCGGCACATCGTGCTTATCACGATGCATTGGCAACGGCTAAGATTTATCACATGCTGGCGCATGAATTTGAAGCTGATAATGAAAAAGTGTTTTTGCCGGAGCAATTGCAGTTTAAGCACAAAAAAGCACAGCCATGTACAATAAAACAGACAGAGTATATCAAAGTACTTTGCTGCTATCACGGATTAGAAATGAATTATGATTTTAATGCGTTGACACGCAGTGAAGCATCTAAAATCATAGATGGTATTATATCCCGATATGGAAGGATGTAGGAGTAATTGGATGAAAAGTAATAGATTAGTAGTTGGAATTTTAGCCCATGTGGATGCAGGAAAGACAACACTTGCTGAGAGTTTTTTATATTTAAGGGGAAATATACGAAAATTAGGTAGAGTAGACCACGGGAATGCATTTCTTGACACATATGAGTTAGAGCGTTCGCGTGGGATTACGATTTTCTCAAAACAGGCAGAAATCAAGCTGCAGAAGAAAGAAATCATGCTTCTTGATACACCGGGACATGTGGATTTTTCAGCTGAAATGGAACGTACATTACAGGTCCTGGATTATGCCATTTTAGTTATTAGTGGTGCAGACGGTATACAGGGACATGTAAAGACGCTATGGAAGCTGCTAAAGCGTTATGAGATACCTGTATTCCTATTTATCAATAAAATGGATCAGGAAGTAACCAATAAAGAAACGATTTTAACTGAATTAAAAAAACAACTAGATGAAACATGTGTTGATTTCTCGATAGAACAAAATTTTGATGATTTTATGGAAAATGTTGCAGTTTGTGATGAATGTATTATGGAACAGTATTTGGAAGAAAATGAGATATCCATATCACAGATACAGAAGATGATACAAAAACGGCAGATTTTCCCGTGTTATTTTGGCTCGGCACTCAAATTGCAGGGGATTGAGGAATTTCTACAAGGATTTGAGCAATATACAGAATGTCTGGAATATCCAGATGAGTTTGGGGCAAGAGTTTACAAGATATCCAGAGACAAGCAGGGAAATCGCTTAACTCATCTGAAAGTCACAGGTGGATCTCTGAAAGTGAAAACACAGTTAAAAGAAGACGAAAAAGCAGACCAGCTTCGTATTTATTCGGGTGCAGGTTTTACAACAGTGAATGAAGTCTATGCAGGAAATATTTGTGCTGTAGCAGGACTAAAAAGCACAATAGCCGGGGAAGGGATTGGTTTAGAAAAAGATGTGGTCACACCGATATTGGAACCGGTACTGGCATATCAGATTCAATTGCCGGAGGGGGCGGATGTGCATGGGACATTTCTCAAGCTAAAACAGTTAGAAGAGGAAGAACCGGAACTTCATATTATATGGAATAAGCATTTGAATGAAATCCATGCACAGGTGATGGGTGAAGTTCAGATGGAAATTCTAAAGAGTCTGATCAAGGAACGTTTTGCGGTAGAAGTAGAGTTTGGAGCAGGGAATATTGTCTATAAGGAGACAATTTCAGACACGGTAGAGGGTTGTGGTCATTATGAACCTTTAAGACATTATGCAGAAGTACGTCTCTTAATGGAACCTTTGGAACGTGGAAGTGGCTTGCAATTCGAAACAGACTGTAGCGAAGATATCTTAGACCGTAATTGGCAGAGGCTGGTACTGACTCATTTGCAGGAAAGAGAACATCCGGGCGTGCTTACCGGCTCTGAGATTACAGATATAAAGATAACGTTGGTAAATGGACGTGCACATTTGAAACATACGGAGGGCGGTGATTTTAGACAGTCAACTTACCGTGCTGTACGTCAAGGCTTGAAGCGTGCAAAAAGCTTGTTGCTTGAGCCAGTGTACGAATATCAATTGGAAGTTCCGACTGAGATGGTCGGACGAGCTATGGCAGATATTCAGAAAATGCAAGGAACATTTGCACCACCTGAGGCAGACGGTGATGTGTCAATCTTAAAGGGCACTGCACCGGTGGTTCATATGCGCGATTATCAACGAGAAGTAATTGCCTATACAAAAGGCTGCGGTCGACTATTCTGCACTTTAAAAGGATATGAACCTTGCCATAACAGTGAAGAAGTCATAGTAAGCATGGGATATGACTCGGAAAGTGATTTGGAAAATCCTACAGGATCTGTGTTCTGTTCTCATGGTTCAGGATTTGTTGTACCGTGGAATGAAGTGGAAGAACATATGCATACCGAAAGTTTCTTGAAACAAAAAGAAAAAAAGTCAGGGTACATTTCCTCTTACGTGGCACCGTCGGTTATTGACGAAGATGAATTAAAAGAAATTTTTGAGCGTACTTATGGGCCGATGAACAGAAAGAGGAGTTCATATAACACATCAAAACTTATAACTGCGGATTCTTGTGGAAGCCGCAGACCAAAAAAATCAGAGGAAAGAAAAACAGAAGTTCTCCTGGTAGATGGATACAATATCATATTTGCATGGGACGATTTAAAAGAACTGTCTCAGGTAAATATTGGTGGAGCGAGGGGAAAACTTATGGATATTCTTGGCAATTATCAAGGATATCGGAAGAATATTGTAATTTTGGTATTTGATGGTTACAAGGTAGAAGGAAATCCGGGAGAAGTCTTGAAGTATCATAATGTATATGTAGTATATACGAAAGAAGCGGAAACGGCAGACCAGTATATTGAGAAGACCGTACATGAAATTGGAAAAAAGTATGATGTAAAAGTCGCAACTTCAGATGCTCTGGAACAGGTTATTATTCTGGGTCAGGGAGCGCAGCGAATTTCCGCAAGGGATTTACGAGAGGAAATAGAAATTGTAAATCAACAGATTCGTGAAGAACATATAGAAAAAACAAAGAAGACAAATCAATATTTGTTTGAGGGCTTGTCAGATGAGATGGCGGAATTCATGGATGACGTCCGTATGGGGCGCAGGGAATTTCACGAGATAGAAACACAACTAAAAAAGAAGTAGGAACGGTATATTTTGAAGTGCCACACATATATTACTATAAAACTATGTGTGGCATTTTTAATGAAAGGAAACCTGAAAAATCGTGTTGCAGACGCAGTGAATATGCCAAAAGACGTGGTGTTGAAAGTTCCAATCGTAACTGTAATTGGTCAGATTGAGATGTGTATAGAAAATTATCGTGGAATTACAGAATATACCGAATCACTTATAAGAGTCCAGACGAAAATCGGACAAATAAAAATTAACGGGAAACATCTTCAGATTGAATACTATACAAATGATGAGATGAAAATTACAGGAAAGATTTTATCCATAGAATATAATTGGGAGGGTAACTTGTGTTAATTGCAATAATTCGGTATATACAGGGTTATCTTCAAATCCGGATTACCGGCTATTCCCCGGAACGTTTTCTGAATATGTGCCGGCATAGGAATATTTATCTTTGGGGATTAGAACCGAAAAAAAACAGCTATGAGATGTATATCAGTGTAAAAGGATTTCATCAGTTAAAACCAATCATACGAAAAACAAGAATGAAAGTTCAAATCATAAGACGTATTGGACTCCCTTTCTATCTGTTTAAGTATCGCAAACGGAAATTGTTTTTTTCAGGCGCTATTTTATGTGTTTGTATGATTTATGTTTTATCTCTTTTTGTATGGAACATTCACATTGAAGGAAATTTTAGCCGGACTGATGAAGTGATTTTAGAATTTTTAGAAACAAAGAATGTATATCATGGAATGCGTAAACACGATTTAGATTGCGCACAGATTGTAAAAGATATCCGGAAAGAATTTGACGATATTATTTGGGTATCTGCCTCGATAGAGGGTACAAGATTAATGATTCATGTCAAAGAAAACACAGACACTTTTGAAAAGAAAGCAGATAATGAAATAGCTCCCAATGATATCATTGCACAAAAAGAAGGAATTATCATGGAGATGATTACCAGAAATGGGATTCCCCTTGTAAAAGAGGGGGACGCTGTAAAAGAAGGGGATGTTCTGGTGTCGGGAACAGTGGAAGTGCTAAATGACAGTGGTGAGGTCACAAGCTATCATTATCAGTCCTCAGATGCAGATATTCTGGCTGAAACAATATTAAATTATGAAAATGATTTGAATCTTACACATTCTAAAAAAAAATATAGCAATTCCAAACGGAATCTTATATATTTTAAATTTGGTTCATATCAACTCACTTTGGGAATTTCATATAATAATTTTGAAGAACAAGAAACCGAAACGCAGGAAACGCAATTAAAAATCGGCGAACATTTTTATCTTCCTGTATTTTATGGAAAGAAAACAATTCGGGAATATGAATCTATTGAAGAGGAATATTCGAAAGAAGAAATACAAAGACTTTTAAGTGAAGAATTTGAGAAATACTGTGAAGCATTGGAAAATGACGGCATACGAATTTTGGAGAAACATGTACAAATTCATATTCAAAATGAGAATGCAAAAGCAAAAGGATATTTAAAGGTTATTGAACCAATCGGAAAACATATAGAGATTGATTTCTCGCAGTCGCCTGTGATACAATAAAACAAGTATGACGTATAGAAAGGATTACACATATGAGTATTCTGGAAGAAATAATAGAAATACCGGTAGAACACGAAAAAAATATTTTTGGCCAGTTTGATGCCTATGCAAAAAAGATAGAACGTACTTTGCATGTGACGTTGATTGCTCGTGATGGAAATGTTAAGATTCTCGGAGATGCCACGAGAGTAAGCCAGGCAAAACGTGTCTTGACGCAGCTTACTGAATTATCAAAAAGAGGAAACAACATTTCGGAGCAGAATGTAGATTATGCAATTTCACTTGTTTTTGATGATAAAGAAAACGAGTTAGTTGAAATAGATAAAGATATTATTTGCCATACACTGCAGGGAAAACCTATTAAACCAAAGACCATGGGACAAAAGAAGTATGTAGATGCAATTCGCAAACAGATGATTGTGTTTGGGCTTGGTCCGGCAGGAACCGGTAAGACCTATCTCGCAATGGCCATGGCAATCACTGCTTTTAAGAATAACGAAGTAGGGCGCATTATTCTGACACGCCCGGCAATCGAGGCAGGGGAGAAACTTGGATTCCTTCCAGGAGATTTACAAAGCAAGATTGACCCTTATTTAAGACCACTTTATGACGCATTATATCAGATTATGGGGGCCGAAAGTTTTATTAAGAATTCTGAGAAAGGATTGATTGAAGTTGCACCTCTTGCATATATGAGAGGCCGTACACTCGACAATGCATTTATTATTCTAGATGAAGCACAGAACACAACGCCTGCTCAGATGAAGATGTTTCTTACCCGAATTGGTTTTGGCTCTAAGGTCGTCATTACTGGGGATATTACACAGAAGGATTTGCCTGCAGGTGCGGTATCCGGATTAGATGTTGCGACGAAAGTAGTTCGAAATATTGAAGATATATCAATCTGCAATCTGACAAGTAAAGATGTCGTAAGACATCCGCTTGTACAGCGTATTGTAAAGGCATATGAAGAATACGAAAAGAAAAGTAACTATAAAAAAGAGCGGCAGAAAGGCAGTTGGAAGAAATAATGACATTACTATTTGAAGAAGAGAGCAGTCTGAAGCTTGATTTGCCATGCGAAGAACTGGCAAAAAGAGTCATTGAAAAGGCATTAGACTATGTGGAATGTCCATATGATGCAGAGGTAAATCTGCTTTTAACAATGAATAATGAAATACAGGAAATGAACCTTGATTTCCGTCAGATTGACAGAGCAACTGACGTATTGTCATTTCCAATGGTAGATTATGAAATACCGGGAGAATTTGATTTTTTGGATGATCATTTTGAATACTTTAACCCTGAAAGTGGAGAACTGATGCTTGGTGATATTGTGATTTCAAAAGAAAAAGTGATTGAACAGGCTGAGGAATATGGTCATTCCATTGAAAGGGAATATGCGTTTTTAATTGCACATAGTATGCTTCATTTGTGTGGTTATGACCACATGGAAGAAGAGGAACGTGTAGTTATGGAGCAAAAACAGAAAGAAATCTTAGAACAGTTAAATATACTGCGTTAACATATATGAGCGAGGTTATTTTATGGGGACAAAACCAAAGAAAAAAAATAGTAGCTTTCTGATGCAGGGAATGATTCTCGCAGCAGCAGGCATTATCACTAGATTAATCGGAATTGCATATCGAATTCCTGTAAATAATATTTTAGGAGATGAGGGACAGGGATTTTACGGATGTGCATTTTCAATTTACAATATTGCACTACTTTTGACTTCTTATAGTCTCCCACTTGCTGTTTCCAAACTGGTGTCTGCGCGTGTTTCTAAAGGGGAACATAAGAATGCGATGCGTATTTTTAAGGGAGCACTCTCATTTGCAGTTATAGTTGGTGCAGCGGCATGTATTTTTGTCTATGTTTTTTCTGACTTTATAGCGAGTGATATTATGTCAATTCAATTAAGTGCATATGCACTTAGAGTGTTGGCACCAGGATTGTTTATTGTAGCAATCATGGGAGTTGTACGTGGATATTTTCAGGGGCTTGGCACGATGGTACCAACTGCTGTTTCACAGATTGTTGAGCAGATTGTAAATGCAATTGTAAGTGTAATTGGTGCAAGCTATCTGCTGGAAATGGGGAAAAAAGTTGCAGAAGCACAGACAAATCCTTCATTACCTTATGCTTATGGTGCAGCCGGTGGTACACTTGGTACTGTTACAGGAGCTCTTTTTGGTTTGATTTTCCTTTTGATTGTGATGAAAGCTTATAGTACAACGATGAAGCGTCATCTTAGAAAAGACAAAACGAAAAACCTAGAAGAATATCGGGATATATTTACGATTCTTGCACTGACAATTACGCCTGTCATTTTAAGTACGGCCATTTACAATATCAGCGAAACTTTAGACCAGGGTATTTTTAGCAATATTATGACAGTACAGGGACATACCGAAAAAGCGACGGCAGAGTTTCTTGGCATGTTCACAGGAAAATACAACACTTTGATTAATATACCGTTGGCAGTTGCTAATGCACTTGGCGCTTCATTAATTCCAAGTCTGACGGCGACCGTTGCGACAGGAACAAAAAAACAAATACACAGCAAAATCAGTATGGTAATCCGTTTTTCCATGTTGATTGCGATTCCAAGCTGTGTAGGATTCCTTGTCCTTGGTAAACCAATTCTCGCACTTTTATATAAAGGAAATATTGACACACCGGCACGTATGCTGCAGCTTGGTGCAATTACAGTTGTATTCTACTGTCTGTCAACAGTAACGAATTCCATATTACAAGGGCTGAATAAGATGACAACGCCTGTAAAACATGGAGCTATTTCATTAGTAATTCATCTAATCGGGCTTGTGCTCATGCTTATAGTATTTAAATGGGGCATTTATGCTGTAGTAGCAGGTAATATTATTTTTTCATTGTCAATGTGTATCTTAAATGGAAGAGCTCTGGCACGTGCAGTATCATATCGTCAGGAGATCATGAAAACATTCATACTCCCATTTGGAGCTGCAGCAATTATGGGTGCAGCAGCATGGGGCATACATATGCTTGGTGGCAGAGTACTGCCTGAGAAACTGAATACAATCTTTGCTTTGGTGGTGGCTGTAGTTGTATACGGAATTTCGCTCCTAAAATCAGGTGCATTAACACCGGAAGAAATTGTTGGGCTTCCAAAAGGCACAACATTGCTTGCTTTATTCAAGAAGCTTCATTTAGTAAAAAAGGATTAATATTAGAAGTATAAAATGAAAAAAAATACCAATACTGTATCTAAAAAGGGGTTGTCCTTATGAATAAGAGATATAGTATTGGTTTTTTTATGATTATTGTGGTTTTTACACTTGCATTTATGTTCGTATATAAATGGAGTTATGATCGTACAATAGAAAAATCAGAAAAGATTAACGAGGAGATGCTGAGTACAGATGGCAGTGCCCAGAAAGAAGACGGGTATGTAATCTGTGAAAGGGATGGATATGTGATTGTGTATTTGTCTGATCTCAAAACGGTTTATGAATATACGACAATTGAAGTAAAAATGTTGCCTGAAAATCTGCAGGAAGAACTTAAAACAGGGAAAAAGGTCGGTAGTTTAGGAGAAGTTTATGGTTTTTTAGAAAATTATTCGAGTTAAAAAGTAGACTTCAAAAGCGATATAGTGTAAGATAACTGTGGAAATTATTGAGGAAAGGAACCAAAGATATGACAGAAGAAAAAATTCAGAGAATTAATGAATTATATAGAAAATCAAAGTCAGAAGGATTAACAGAAGCCGAAAAAAAAGAACAACAAGTCCTTCGCCGTGAATTTATTGACTCTTTCAAGAGAAACTTAAGAGGACAGCTGGATAATATTTCTATTCGGGAAGCAGATGGAAGCATTACCAATCTTGGTGAAAAATATGGAAACAAAAAAGGACATTAGAAAGAGAATACTAAAGAAGCGTAGTGAATTATCGCATGAAGAATGGCAGGAAAAAAGCCGTCTGATTGCACAGCAGGTTGTCTCTCATTCCTACTTTTTAGAAGCAGATGAAATATATTGTTATGTGGACTATAATAATGAGGCTGGTACACATACAATTATTGAGCATGGATGGAAGCTTGGAAAAAAAGTTGCAGTTCCTAAAATACACAATGGAAAGATGGATTTCTATTATATTCAAAGCTATGATGAATTAGAAGAAGGATTTTGTCATGTTTTAGAGCCTGTTACAGAAGAAATTGCAAAAGGGGTCAATGTACTTGTTGTTATGCCGGGAAGTGTATTTGATCAAAACCATGGTCGCCTCGGTTATGGGAAAGGCTTTTATGACACTTATCTTAGCTGTCATCCCGAGTATCATACATTTGCACTTGCATTTCAGCTACAGATTGTGGAATATGTCCCAACAGAACTACATGATATTCGTCCACAGATTATGATTACAGAGGAGCGAATTTATGATTAGCACATTACCAAAAGATCCAATGATTTTATTAAGTGTGATTAATACGAAATTAAGAGATTGCTATAAAGATTTGGACACTTTGTGTCAGGAATTAGAAGTTAATAAAGACGAACTGGCTACAAAATTGGATCTCATAGATTATCAATATGATAAAGAAAGCAATCAGTTTATTTAAGAACATAAAGAGAGGAAAATTGCATTGAAAAATATAGAACAATACATAGAAGAAATGAATTTGATGCAGGAAGCGCCTGTAAATGAACCTGAAAGACAGTATTATTTTATGAAGAAAGCCAAAGCATATGTACAAAGAGCTTCTGAAGAATGTGGACGTCCGCTGACATTTTGCGTTACTACGTTCGGGTGCCAGATGAATGCCAGAGACTCCGAAAAACTAGTAGGCGTTTTAGAGCAGATTGGTTATGTGGAAGAAACAGACGAAGAAAAGGCTGATTTTGTAATCTATAACACCTGCACCGTCCGTGAGAATGCAAATTTACGCGTATATGGACGTTTGGGACAATTAAAACGTGTTAAGAAAATGAATCCTCATATGATGATTGGTCTTTGTGGCTGCATGATGCAGGAGCCGGAAGTGGTTGAAAAATTAAAGAAAAGCTATAAGTTTGTAGATTTGATTTTTGGTACACATAATATTTATAAGTTTGCCGAACTGATTGTAACATGTTTTGAATCAGAGCGAATGGTAATTGATATATGGAAAGATACTGATAAAATCGTAGAAGATCTTCCGAGCGAACGTAAATTTTCGTTCAAATCAGGGGTAAATATTATGTTTGGATGCAATAATTTTTGCAGTTATTGTATCGTACCATATGTAAGGGGACGTGAAAGAAGCCGTAACCCCAAAGATATTATCAGAGAAATTGAAAAGCTTTTGGCCGACGGTGTTGTAGAAGTGATGCTGCTTGGACAGAATGTTAATTCTTATGGAAAGAATTTAGAAGAGCCGATGACATTTGCACAGCTCTTAATAGAAATTGAAAAAATCGAAGGACTTGAACGAATCCGTTTTATGACTTCACATCCGAAGGATTTGTCGGACGAGCTGATTGAAGTCATGAGTAAATCAAAGAAAATCTGTAGGCATCTGCATCTACCGGTACAATCAGGAAGCAGCAGAATTCTTGAAAAAATGAACCGTTGTTATACAAAAGAACAGTATTTGGATTTGGTACGTAAAATTAAAGCGGCAATTCCAGATATTTCTTTGACAACAGATATTATTGTAGGTTTTCCTGGTGAAACAGAAGAAGATTTTTTAGAGACTATGGACGTGGTAAGACAGGTGCGTTATGACAGTGCATTTACATTTATCTATTCAAAACGTACCGGAACACCTGCTGCCGTAATGAAGGACCAGATTCCGGAAGATGTTGTAAAGATGCGTTTTGACCGTCTATTAAAAGAAGTACAGGATATTTCGACTGAAGTATGCAGTGTGCATGAAGGAACTACTCAGAAAGTTCTGGTAGAATCTTTAAATGACCATGATGCTTCTCTTGTGACAGGCAGACTTAGCAATAATATTCTTGTACACTTTAAAGGTGATGCAAGTTTAATTGGAAAAATCGTTAACGTACACCTTAATAGCTGCAAAGGTTTTTATTATATCGGTGAAATGGAGATGTAATAAATTCCACATATAATTTTATGTAAAAGTGCCCAAACTATATGATAGAACTCTGTGATATAGGGAGGGCATTTTTATGCACGCAAAAAGACTAAAAGAGTATTTGTTTTTATGGTTATCAGGCGGAAGTCTTTATTATACATTTGAGATGGTATTTCGAGGTTTTTCGCATTGGAGTATGTTTGTGCTTGGCGGAGTATGTTTCATGTTTTTCGGTGCACAGGGAATGGCAGTCAGATGGCAGGATCCTCTTTGGCTTCAGATCCTTCGCTGCAGTATTTTTGTGACCGCCTGTGAATTTATTACAGGTATTATTGTAAATAAATGGTTTCAGTGGTATGTATGGGATTACAGTGATCAGCCTTTTAACTTATTTGGGCAGATTTGTCTGCCATTTGCAATTATTTTCTCAGGATTATGTGTAGTTGGAATTTTTGCAAGTGGATATTTGTTACACTGGATTTTTAGAGAAGAGAAGCCCAAATATCACGTATTATAAGCAAAGAAAATATTTGTATTTTTTATTGATTTGGTCTATACTTTACTCTGAGTAATAGTAGACAGACATAAAGGAGAAAAGACGTGGCTGAATTAACCCCTATGATGCAGCAGTATATGGAAACAAAAGCACAGTATAAAGACTGCATTTTATTTTATAGATTAGGTGATTTTTATGAGATGTTCTTTGATGATGCATTAACTGCTTCCAGAGAATTAGAGATTACATTAACAGGAAAAAATTGTGGATTGGAGGAACGTGCACCGATGTGCGGGGTTCCTTACCATGCTGTAGAAGGATATCTGAACAGATTAGTAAGTAAGGGATATAAAGTTGCAATTTGTGAGCAGGTAGAGGATCCGAAACTTACCAAAGGTATTGTAAAACGTGAGGTCGTTCGTATTGTAACTCCGGGAACAAATCTGAATACACAGGCACTTGAAGATGGAAAAAATAATTATATTATGTGTATCGTATACATTGGCGATCGTTATGGATTATCCATCGCAGATGTATCGACGGGTGATTATTTTGTAACAGAATTGGACAACAGCAGAAAACTTCTAGATGAAATTGCAAAATTTGCACCATCTGAGATTATTTGCAATGAGCCGCTTTACATGAGTGGAATTGACTTAGACGATTTAAAAAACAGGTTAGGAATCACAATCTATGCATTAGAAGCATGGTACTTTGATGATCAGCTTTGTACCAAGATTTTAAAAGAACACTTCAAAGTGTCTGCATTAGAAGGATTAGGACTCTCTGATTATAGTTGTGGTGTAATCGGCGCAGGCGCATTGTTACAATATCTCTATGAAACACAAAAGACCTCCCTTGCACATATTACGGGGATTACCGGATATACGATCGGAAAATATATGCTGCTAGACAGCTCTTCGAGAAGGAATCTAGAATTGTGTGAGACACTTCGTGAAAAGCAAAAACGTGGTTCACTTCTCTGGGTATTGGATAAAACAAGGACAGCTATGGGCGCTAGAACACTCCGTAGTTTCGTAGAACAACCATTGATTGACAAACAAGATATAGTAAACCGATTAGATACTGTGGAAGAATTGAAAAACGACGCAATTTCCCGTGAAGAAATCCGGGAATATCTGACACCTGTTTATGATTTAGAGCGTCTGATTGGAAGAATTACATATCAGTCAGCTAATCCGAGAGATTTGATTGCGTTTAAGAGTTCTTTGGAGATGCTGCCTCATATCAAATGCATTCTTGGTGATATGAATGCCACTCTTTTAAAAGAACTACATGAATCACTGGATACTTTAGAAGAATTGTATCATTTAATTTGCGTTTCCATTCAGGATGAGCCGCCAATTGCAATGAAAGAGGGCGGAATTATCAAAGAAGGATATAGTGAAGATATTGACATGCTGCGCAATGCGAAGACAGAAGGGAAAAATTGGCTTGCCCAGTTAGAAGCCGAGGAGCGTGAAAAAACCGGTATTCGAAACTTGAGAATCAAATATAATAAAGTATTTGGTTACTATCTGGAGGTTACGAATTCGTATAAGGAACTTGTGCCAGATTATTATACAAGAAAACAGACCTTGGCAAATGCCGAGCGTTATATAATTCCACGGTTAAAAGAATTAGAAGATATGATTTTAGGTGCAGAGGATAAGTTGTATGCGTTAGAATATGAGGCGTATTGTCGAATTCGGGATACGATTGCAAGTGAAGTTGTTCGCATTCAGAAAACAGCGAAAGCCATTGCCCAGATCGATGTCTTTACCTCACTTGCATTAGTTGCAGAACGCAGTGGTTATGTTCGTCCAAAGATTAACGAAAAAGGTTTAATTGATATCAAAAACGGCCGTCATCCGGTTGTAGAAAAGATGATACCAAATGATATGTTCATCGCCAATGACACATATCTGGATGATAAGAAGAATCGTATTTCAATCATTACCGGTCCAAACATGGCAGGAAAATCAACCTACATGCGTCAGACAGCCTTGATTGTTCTTATGGCCCAGATTGGTTCCTTTGTTCCAGCAGAGAGTGCTAATATTGGAATTGTAGATCGTATTTTTACACGTGTAGGTGCATCGGACGATTTGGCTTCCGGACAGAGTACATTTATGGTTGAAATGACGGAGGTTGCCAATATTCTTCGCAATGCTACTTCTAAAAGTCTCCTAATCTTAGATGAGATTGGGCGTGGAACAAGTACGTTTGATGGTCTTAGTATTGCATGGGCAGTTGTGGAGCATATCAGCAACAAGAGACTGCTTGGAGCGAAGACTCTATTTGCGACTCACTATCACGAGTTAACTGAATTAGAAGGAAAGATTGATAGTGTAAACAATTATTGTATTGCAGTGAAGGAAAAGGGAGACGACATAGTATTTTTACGAAAGATTGTAAAGGGAGGCGCAGATAAAAGTTACGGCATCCAGGTTGCCAAGCTTGCCGGTGTGCCGGAGTCGGTCATTTCCAGAGCAAAAGAGATTGTAGATGAACTGATTAATGCGGACATCACGACCAGAATCCGTGATATCTCTGTTCAGACTAACGAACCGGTGAAAAAAATGAAGAAATATGATGAAGTAGACCTTGCACAGATGTCATTATTTGACACTGTGAAAGATGATGATGTATTAGAAGAACTGAAATCCATAGATGTCAGTCATCTGACACCAATGGATGCGTTAAACACAATTTATCGTCTGCAAAATAAATTAAAAAACAGATGGTAGCACGAGAGGAGTATTATGTCTAATATTCAGGTTTTAGATCAGCTTACAATAGATAAGATTGCGGCCGGAGAAGTAATTGAACGTCCGGCTTCCATCGTAAAAGAGCTTGTGGAGAATGCAATTGATGCCGGTTCTACGGCAATTACCGTTGAAATTAAAGAGGGTGGCATTTCATTCATACGTATTACAGACAATGGCTGCGGTATCCCAAAAGAAGAAGTAACGTTAGCTTTTTTGCGTCATTCTACGAGTAAAATTCGTTCTGCTGAAGATCTGATGTCAATAACTTCTTTAGGATTTCGTGGTGAGGCATTATCCAGTATTTCTGCCATTGCACAGGTAGAATTGATTACGAAACCCAGAGGTTCCCTGCTTGGTACCAGATATCGGATTGAGGGTGGAATAGAAAAAGGGTTGGAAGAAACAGGAGCACCTGACGGAACAACATTTTTAGTACATCAGATTTTCTACAACACACCTGCAAGACGGAAATTTTTGAAAACAGCGATGACAGAGGCAAGCCACGTTAATGAATTGATGATACGACTTGCACTTTCACATCCAGAGATTTCATTTCAATTTATTAACAGCGGGCAGACAAAGTTACATACATCGGGAAATGGAAAATTGAAAGATGTGATTTACCATGTATTTGGAAGAGATGTTGCCAATAACCTCTTAGAAGTTAATGAATCAATTGCCGGATTAAAAGTAACCGGATTTGTTGGGAAACCATTGATTTCCAGAGGAAACCGAAATTACGAAAACTATTATATCAATGGAAGATATGTGAAAAGCAATATTATAGCCAAGGCAATTGAAGATGCCTATAAGGATTTTACGATGCAGCACAAATATCCATTTACTGTGCTACATTTTATAATTGATGGCAATGATGTAGATGTGAATGTTCATCCAACGAAACTGGAGCTCCGTTTCAGCAACCAGCAGGAAGTCTATAATTTTATTTATACAGCTTTAAAAAATGCTTTGAGCGAGCGAGAGCTGATTCCGCGAGTGGAATTGCCGGAGGCTGTTGCTGATACCACTCCTAAGAGAATGGAAGTAAAACCAGTCTCAAAAGATCTTGATTATTTTATGCAAAAAATGAAGCAAAGAGTTGCTTCATATCACAATCAGATGTCACACGCAGAAGTGAAAAGTAAAACAGATGTTTTCAAAGCGTCGGAACAGACAGATCGTATCAGGGAAGCAGTTAATTATAACAGACAACAGGCAGACACATACACACAAAAGACAGTTGTTAAGCCTTGCAAAGAAGTATCTGTTACCAAAGAAATACCGAAACAAAAAGAAGAACAGTTGAGTTTATTTGAAGAAAAGCTGTTAAGTCAGGAGTCCATGAAGCAGTATAAACTAATTGGACAGGTATTTGAAACATATTGGCTTGTAGAATTTCATGAACAATTATATATTATCGACCAGCATGCAGCCCATGAAAGAGTTCTTTATGAGAAAACCTTATATGGAATGAAACAGCGTGAATTTACTTCACAGTATTTAAGCCCTCCAATTATTTTGGAGCTTACTATGCAAGAAAAAGAAGTTTTGACAGTACATATGGAGCAATTTGTAAGTATCGGTTTTGAAATCGAGTCTTTTGGCGGTGAATCTTATGCGCTGCGTGCTGTTCCTGATAATCTGTTCGGCATTGCTCAGAGAGAATTATTTATTGAAATGTTGGACCAGCTCGTTGATGGCATTCAGACAGAACAGACACCGGATTTAATTGCCGAAAAGATTGCTTCTATGTCATGCAAAGCTGCCGTAAAAGGAAATTCCAGATTATCAACAGCAGAGGTTGACAATTTAATTGGGGAATTATTAAAACTAGAAAATCCTTATCATTGCCCACATGGAAGACCAACGATTATAGCCATGACAAAACGGGAATTAGAAAAGAAATTTAAACGAATTATCTAGGAGTATTATGAAAAGACCACTCATTATTTTAACAGGACCAACGGCTGTTGGGAAAACAAAAGCATCAATCGGGCTTGCAAAAGCTATTGACGGTGAAATTATCTCCGCCGATTCTATGCAGGTCTATAAAAATATGGATATTGGTTCGGCCAAAATCCGTCCGGAAGAGATGCAGGGAATCAGGCACTATCTGGTCGATGTATTGGATCCGGATGAAGAATTTCATGTAGTGCGCTTCCAGCAGATGGCGAAGCAGGCAATGGAAGAAATTTATGCAAAAGGAAAAATACCAATTATCGTCGGAGGAACCGGATTTTATATCCAGGCACTTTTATACGATATTGATTTCATGGAGAGTAATGAGGATACGGTATACCGTAAGGAATTGGAACAGCTTGCAAGGGAAAAAGGGGCAGAGTATCTTCATGATATGCTTCGAAAAGTGGATGAGAAATCTGCCCAAAATATTCATGCGAATAACGTGAAACGTGTCATTCGTGCTTTAGAATTCTATCAACAGACAGGAGAGAGAATCTCGGATCATAATGAGCAGGAGAGGGCGAAAGAGTCTCCCTATAATTTCTGCTACTTTGTTTTGACAGATGACAGGGAGATTTTATATGATCGTATTAACAGTCGCATTGAGCAGATGCTGGAGGATGGACTTTTAGAAGAAGTGCAGGCTTTAAAAGAAAAGGGCTATACAAAGGAAATGGTATCAATGCAGGGACTTGGATATAAAGAAATTCTCGATTATCTAAATGGGGAATGTACACTTGAAGAAGCTATTTATATTTTAAAAAGGGATACCAGACACTTTGCAAAACGTCAGCTTACCTGGTTTCGCCGGGAACGTGATGTAATCTGGATTGATAAAAGTGATTATGCGCACGATGAAGAGAAAATATTAGACACTATGATGTCAATAATGAAAGAGAGGATAAGAGTTTCATGTTAGATGTAACAGAGATGTACAAACAATTAGGAATATCCGAACAGGTATATGCATTCGGACAAGCTATCGAAGCCCAATTAAAGGAACGATTTGCAAAAATTGATGAAGTTGCAGAATATAATCAATTGAAAGTGATTCATGCCATGCAGGAGTGCAGGGTAAATGAAGCATGCTTCCACTATGCCAGTGGATACGGGTATAATGACCAGGGTCGTGATACGTTAGAGGAAGTATATGCGAAAACCTTTCATACAGAGTCTGCCTTAGTTCGTCCACAGATTACTTGTGGCACGCATGCGCTTGCCCTTGCTTTAAGTGCGAACTTAAGGCCTGGAGATGAATTGTTATCACCGGTTGGAAAACCATACGATACCTTAGAAGAGGTAATTGGTATCCGTGAATCCAAAGGTTCTCTTGCAGAATATGGAATCACATATAGGCAGGTGGATTTGTTTGAAGATGGCACATTTGATTATGAAAATATCAAGAGGGCTATCAATGACAAAACAAAATTAGTTACCATCCAGCGCTCCAAAGGTTATCAGACCAGACCAAGTTTTTCCGTTGCACAGATTGGAGAATTAATTGCATTTGTTAAAGCGATTAAACCGGATGTGATTTGCATGGTAGATAATTGCTATGGAGAATTTGTAGAAACAATCGAACCAAGTGATGTAGGGGCG
This sequence comes from uncultured Clostridia bacterium, assembly GCA_937896665.1. GTDB lineage: Bacteria > Bacillota > Clostridia > Lachnospirales > Lachnospiraceae > Faecalimonas. Next base: position 164,150 of record CALBNS010000040.1, on the reverse strand, counting down.
GATTTAATTGTCGGTTCTTTGATTAAAAATCCTGGTGGAGGACTTGCACCAATTGGAGGATATATTGCCGGAAAAGAAGAGTATATTGATAACTGTGCATATCGTCTGACATCTCCGGGGTTAGGAAAAGAAGTAGGCGCTTCTCTTGGTATCATGCAGTCATTTTATCAGGGGTTTTTCCTTGCACCGACTGTTGTTGCCAGTGCCTTAAAAGGCGCAATTTTTGCGGCAAATATTTATGAAAAACTAGGTTTTCCGGTAATTCCGAACGGTACAGAGAGCCGTCATGATATTATTCAGGCAGTGACATTAAATAGTCCGGAAAGGGTTATTGCCTTCTGTCAGGGAATTCAGGCTGCTGCACCAGTAGATAGTTATGTTACCCCGGAACCATGGGCAATGCCTGGATATGACAGTGACGTAATTATGGCAGCAGGGGCTTTTGTACAGGGTTCATCAATTGAATTAAGTGCGGATGGACCGGTAAAGCCGCCATATGCTGTATATTTTCAGGGAGGGCTTACATGGCCACATGCAAAATTGGGCATTTTAAAGTCATTAGAGTATCTGGTGCGCAAAGGAACGAGTCTTGAATAAAAATGAGGAATAGATTATGAAACGAAGACATGTCATGATTGTCGGCGGTGGCGCAGCAGGGATGATGGCAGCAATCACTGCTGCAAGAGAAGGCGCACATGTTACAATCTTAGAGCAGAAAGACCGGATAGGGAAAAAAATTCTATCTACCGGTAATGGCAGATGCAATCTTACAAATGAATACATGGATGTTTCCTGTTTCCGTGGAGATGATACAAAAGTTGTACCCATTGTCCTCGAGCAGTTTGGTTATCATGATACCCTACATTTTTTTGAAAATTTAGGTGTAATCTTAAAAAACAGGCAAGGATATATTTATCCGATGACAGATCAGGCAACTACAATACTTGATGTGCTTTGTATGGAAATTGAACATTTAGGCATCCATGTAATGACAAATCAGAGTGTTTCAGGTATACGGCTAAATAAGCATGGGTTTACTGTACAGACAAAGACCGATGTTGTAAAAGGGGATGCGGTCATACTTGCTGCCGGTGGAAAGGCAGCTCCGGTACTCGGCTCTGATGGAAGCGGTTATACGCTTGCAAAACAACTGGGGCATCATCTATCACCCGTCACACCGGCACTTGTACAGTTAAAGTGTAAGGGAAATTATTTCAAAAATATTTCCGGTGTGCGTATACAGGCTAAGGTAAGCTTACTGATTGAAAACCGGTTGATTTCATCCGATACAGGAGAATTACAGCTTACAAATTATGGAATATCCGGTATTCCTGTATTTCAGATCAGCCGTTACGCCTCAAAAGCCCTTTATGCACACAAAAAAGTAACAGCAGAGATTGACTTTTTTCCGGGCATGACGGAAAAGGACTTTGTTCAGTTTATGGAAAATCGAAAACAGCTTCAGGGATATAAAACAGCAGAGGAATTTCTAATTGGTATTTTCCATAAAAAACTAATCGCACTGTTTTTAAAACAGGCACAGATTATACCGGGCAAAAAAATTTCAGAAATAGCACCAAAACAATTCCGTCACTTACTTTTAATATGCAGACATTTTTTTATGGAAATTACCGATACAAATTCTTTTGAACAGGCACAGGTCTGTGCCGGTGGAGTAAACACATTAGAAATTAATCCATATACCATGGAGTCGCTCTATACAGATAACCTATATCTGATAGGCGAACTTTTAGATATAGATGGAATTTGTGGTGGTTACAATTTACAATGGGCATGGTCGACCGGCTATATTGCCGGATTACATGCTGCGAAAGGACATTGATATGCTTCGAATCAGCCAGTTAAAACTTGCACCAAATCATAGTAAAGAAGAACTTTTTCAGAAAGCAGCAAAAACGCTTCGTATTTCAGAAAAAGAGATAAAAGAATTATATATACGAAAGCAATCAATCGATGCACGTAAAAAAACAGACATTCTTTACATTTACACGGTTGATGTTGCAGTAGAGCAGGAACAGAAAATTTTAAAAAGACAAAAAGGAAATCAAGTTACACTTGTGAAAGACAGGCTTTATCAGTTTACTGTCAGTGGCACCAAAAAGATGGAGCACAGACCGGTGATTGTCGGCAGTGGTCCTTGTGGACTTTTCTGCGCTTATATGCTTGCTTCACATGGCTATCGTCCGATTGTATTGGAGAGAGGAGCCTGTGTAGAAGAACGTGCAAAAGATATTGAAGAATTCTGGAATACAGGGGTTTTAAAGCCAAATTCCAATGTGCAGTTCGGAGAAGGCGGAGCCGGGACGTTTTCAGATGGCAAGCTGAACACTTTAGTAAAAGATCCGAACGGACGCAACCACAAGGTCTTAGAAGTTTTTGTGGAAAACGGAGCGCCGGAAGATATACTGTTTATTAATAAACCCCATATTGGAACGGATGTTTTAATCGATGTCGTAAAAAATATGCGAAAAAAAATTATTTCATGGGGCGGAGAAATGCATTTCCACAGCCAGATGACTGATTTTTCTGTCAGTGATGGTAAACTCACATCTGTTACTTATTGGTCTGAGGGAAAGAAAGTAATACAGCCTGCTGAAATATTAGTTCTTGCGATTGGTCACAGTGCGCGAGATACGTTTGCAATGATTTATGAAAAGCAGATTCCAATGACTGCAAAATCATTTGCGGTTGGAGTACGAACAGAACATAAACAGTCTATGATTAACGACTCTCAATATGGAGAAAATTCACCATATGAACTGCCGGCTGCAGCCTATAAAGTCACTGCTAACTTAGAAAATGGAAGAGGGGTTTATTCGTTCTGTATGTGTCCGGGCGGCTATGTAGTAAATGCGTCTTCTGAGGAAGGTATGCTTGCAGTGAATGGCATGAGTTATCATGCACGCGACGGAGAAAATGCTAATAGTGCAATTGTTGTGACGGTAACACCTGAAGATTTTGGTAGTGCTCACCCCTTAAGTGGTGTGGAATTCCAAAGAAATCTTGAAAAACAAGCCTACAAAATTGGACAAGGCAAAATTCCAGTGCAGTGTTTTGGCGATTTTTGCAAAAATCAAGTTACGAAAAAGCTCGGAAGTGTTACGCCGCAGATGAAAGGTTCCTATGCATTTGCCAATATCAGGGGGATTTTTCCAAAAGAAATCGGGGATTCCATAGAACTAGGTATAAAATCGTTCGACAGACAAATTCAAGGTTTCGCAAAAGATGACACGATACTTTCCGGTGTAGAAAGCCGCACTTCTTCCCCGGTGAGAATTCTAAGAAATCAATCCATGCAGGTTGAAAACACGGGGATTTTTCCATGTGGAGAGGGGGCCGGATATGCAGGTGGAATCACATCTGCAGCAATGGATGGCATAAAAGTATCAGAAATGATTGCAGCATATTTTGTGCCTTTCGACTAAAATAGACACAATTTCTTCAGAAAAATTTAATGCCATTACTCTATACACACTTTTTAAATTATGGTAAAATAAATAAAGTTTTCGGAGCATGGAAAACGAGGAGGAGTACAAATGAAACGTACAATGAATAAAAATGGCTGGATATTATTAGTATTAATGCTTGTGGGGCTTGTACTTGGCGGCTTAATTGGCTCGCTGACTCAGAATATACCGGCATTGAACTGGCTGAACTATGGCCAGTCATTTGGATTAGATAGTCCAATTGTATTAGATTTGGGGATATTAGTCATCACATTTGGCTTATCTATCAGAATTACAATTGCAGGAATCGTGGGATTGATGCTTTCTGCAATCCTGTACCGCTTCTTATAATGTAAAACATTGTGCCACAGAGTCTACAAAAGAATATGAAGTACACATATACAATGAAAGAACTGTCAGAAAACGAGCGTCCATATGAAAAGTGCCTGAACTACGGTGCAGGTGCTTTGAGTGATGCAGAATTGTTAGCAGTTCTACTCCGGAATGGAACGAAAGGACTGAATTCTTTAGAGATGGCACGAACCATTCTACGTTCATCAGAACCAGATGAAGGAATTTTAAATATTCACCAACTTACACTAGAAAAATTACAAAATTATAAAGGTATCGGAATGGTCAAAGCTATTCAGATACTTTGTCTTTCAGAATTGGCGAAACGTCTTGCCAAAGCAAGCGCAAAAGAAGGACTTGTTTTTTCGTTGCCCTCCACAATAGCAGAATACTACATGGAGGATATGCGTCATCAGAAGCAGGAAGAACTTAAGCTGCTGATGTTAAATACAAAATCAAAATTGATAGGAGAAAGCAATATTTCAAAAGGGACTGTAAATGAATCCATGATTTCTCCAAGAGAATTATTTATAGAGGCACTGGAGAAGAATGCAGTATCTATTATTTTACTGCACAATCATCCTAGCGGAGATCCAACACCGAGCAAAAGCGATATTCTTGCAACAAAAAGGGTAAAGGAAGCTGGCGAGTTAATTGGAATACAGCTGTTAGATCATATTATAATTGGAAATAATTGTTATGTAAGTTTTGCAGAAGAAAAACTTTTATAGCATTGAAAGGATATATAAATGTTTGGAAATGTATATGGACTTGATCTTGGTACATATGAAATCAAGGTGTATGATAAAAAACAAGATTCTATATGGAAAGAGAAGAATGTAATTGCAATCTCCAGTAAAAAGGAGATTTTTGCAATGGGTGACAAAGCCTATCAGATGTACGAGAAAGCACCTGATAATATAGAAGTTGTTTTTCCTATGAAAGAAGGTGTCATTTCCCACTTCTATAACATGCAGTACCTGCTGCAGAATCTTTTAGAAAAAGAACAAAGCTTTTTGCGTACTTCAAAATATATTGTAGCTGTGCCTACGGATGTAACAGAAGTAGAAAAGATGGCATTTTATGATTTAGTAGTCCATTCTACTGCAAAAGCAAAAGAAGTACGAATTGTGGAACGTGGAATCGCAGATGCAATTGGTATCGGTCTAAATGTACAGGAATCACCGGGAATTTTTATTGTCAACATAGGCGGGGAGACAACGGAACTGTCAGTGATTGCATCCGGTGGTATGGTGCTGAATAAATTAGTTAAAATCGGCGGTGTTACATTTGATCAGGCAATTACTCATGCCATTCGCCATCAAAAAGAATTTTTAATTGGAAGGATAACAGCAGAAGAAATTCGTAAAAAGCTAAATGTATTTGAAAATTCCTCAAACACAAGCATAACTGTTGCAGGACGAGATTTAGTCAGTGGCGTGCCCCAGCAGATAGATGTTTCTGCTGCTCTTGTAAAGTCCGCTATAAAAGAGCCGTTTGAAGCCTGTATTCGTGAAATCAAACTATTGTTAGAACGGACTCCTCCTGAAGTAAGGCATTCCATTGAACAGGATGGAATCTATCTTACCGGTGGTCTGGCGAATCTGGATGGATTAGCTACATATATTGAAAGTGCAACCGGCATCAGAACCTGTATTGCAAAAGACCCGGACATCTGTGGTGTAAAAGGATTGAAAAAAATAATACACTCAAGAGATTTAAAGAAACTGGCGTACTCGATGTTAGATGAAAATTATAGGTGGATGAGATAATATGAGAGCAAAGAATCAAACAACGTTATCAAGTAAATATTGGTTACTAATCCTGACTATCATCTGTATTATTCTTATGGGTCTGTCATTAGTAACAGATAGTGTCAATGGACCTCTGCGTACTTTTGCTAATTATACAATTGTACCAATGCAAAAAGGTATTAATACGATTGGAATGTGGATGAATGATTTGACTCAGAACTTTGAAACATTGCAGGAACTACGAAAAGACAATGAACTGCTGCAAAGCAAGGTTGACGAACTGACAATTCAGAACAATCAGCTTTTACAGGACACTTATGAACTAGAACGTTTGCAGGAATTATATCAATTAGATCAAAACTATACAGATTATGAAAAAATAGGTGCTCATGTTACGGCAAACGATTCTGGAAACTGGTTTAGTTCCTTTGTTATTGACAAAGGTTCCAATGACGGAATTAAAGTGGATATGAACGTTATAGCCGGAAAAGGTCTGGTTGGAATTATAACCGAAGTCGGACCGAACTGGGCACGTGTCCGTTCAATTATTGATGATTCCAGCAACGTCAGCGGATTGATTCAATCGACTTCCGATACTTGTATCGTATCGGGTGATTTAACTTTGATGAAGGATGGACGTATCCGCTTCAGCCAGTTGGCCAATAATGAGTCTGTCATAGAAATAGGAGAGCAGGTGGTTACTTCACATATTAGTGAAAAATATCTGCAGGGAATTTTGATTGGTTATATCAGCGAAGTCACAGTAGATTCCAATAACCTGACTAGATCAGGATATATTACACCTGCAGCAGATTTTCAACATTTGTTAGAGGTACTGGTTATTACTAATACCAAACAAGACATTTTAGAACAATAATCTTGAAAGGAGCGCGCAATGAAAGGTATAAAAAGAAAAATTATCACTGCAAGCATTATTATTGCCTGTTTTTTATTAGAGTGTATGTTTTTCAGGAAACTTTCCTTTGCATCCATTGCCCCAAATCTTTTAATTGTTGTAACTTCATCATTTGGTTTTATGCGTGGAAAAAAAGAAGGCATGTTTGTTGGTTTTTTTGCAGGGCTTTTATATGATGTATTCTTTAGTAATTTAATTGGATTTTATGCTCTGGTATTTATGCTTTTAGGATATGCCAATGGCTTCTTCAGACATATTTTCTATGCAGAGGATATTAAGCTCCCGCTTATTTTAATTTCCGTAAGCGATTTTTTGTATGGTCACATTATTTGGATTTTTATGTTTGTTATGAGAAGTAAATTTACTTATAGATATTATCTAATGAATATTATTATTCCAGAATTAATCTACACAATTCTTGTAACATTGATATTATATCAGTTGATTTTGCATATTAACCAAAAATTAGAAGCAAAAGAAAAAAGGAGTGCAAGCAAATTTGTTTAGTGATCTTAAAAATTTTATGTTAGATTTATTTAAATCAAGGCTGTTTGTTTTAATCATTGTATTTGCATTATTATCATCTGTTTTAATCCAAAAACTATTTGTATTACAGATAGTAAACGGACAGGATTACTTAGACAATTACAAGTTAATGATCAAAAAAACACAGCAGGTTCAAGGTACGCGCGGAAATATATATGATCGGAACGGCGAAGTTCTTGCCACTAATAAACTAGCCTATTCCGTTCAAATAGAAGACAACGGTGCCTATGAAGACACAGAAGAAAAAAATACTTTGATTAATAAAACCATCAATACAGTGATTGATATGGTTGAGGCAAATGGGGACTCTGTTGTAAATGATTTTGGAATCACTCTTAATTCTGAAAACGAATATGAATTCCTATATGCCGAAGGTACCCGAAGACTTCGTTTCCTTGCCGATATTTATGGATATGCTACAATTGATAAACTCAAAGAAGATGAAAAAAATGCATCGCCGGATGATGTGATGAATTTCCTCTGTGCAAATAAAAGAGGCAGTTCATGGGGATTTGGTATTGACCAGGAAAAGTATGATAAAGAAAGGGTTTTAAAGGTTGTAACAGTTCGTTATGGCATGCACCTTAACAGTTACCAGAAGTACATTCCAACGACTATCGCTTCCGATGTGAGCGATAAAACAGTGGCTGTAGTTATGGAGAATCTTTCCGAATTACAGGGAATCAGTATTGGTGAAGAATCATTACGAGTATATCCGGATAGTAAATATTTTGCTTCTCTTATCGGATATACCGGTAAAATTTCTCAAGATGAATATAATGCACTGAGCGAAGAAGAACAGAAAGAATATTCCAAAACAGATATTGTCGGTAAGTCTGGCATTGAAAAAGAAATGGATTCCTATCTGCAGGGGGGAAAAGGTAAAAAGACAGTATATGTTGATAGCCTTGGAAAAGTAAGGGACAGTGAACTGAATAAAGAACCACAGGCAGGTAATAATCTATATCTCTCCATTGATAAAGAACTGCAGATTACTGCCTACAATGTGATTGAAGAAAAGTTAGCCGGTATCATTTTAACAAAAATGAGCAATGTACTGGATTATACCCGCGATCCCGAAGGAAGTTCAAGCAATGTTATTATACCGGTTGGTGACATCTACTATGCATTTATTGGAAATGAAATATTAGATACCAAACATTTTGCACAGCAGGATGCCGCAGCAACAGAAAAAGCTGTGTATGCCGCTTTTTGTAACCGTCAGGAACAGGCAATTAATAACATTATTTCAAATCTTAGCGCAGCAAGTTCCCCTGTTTATAAGGACTTGAAAAAAGAAATGCAGGCATATATGTATTATATTGCTTCCGATCTACTAACCAATAAAACGAATATTATTTTAAAAGATAAAATTGATACTAATAGTAGTGTATACAAAGCATGGCAGAACGAAGAAATTAACTTGTACGAATATTTAAATCATGCTATTGCTAATAATTGGATTGATACCAATGTGATCCAGGAGTATATCTCAACAGATGAAAAATACTCTGACTCCAATGAGTTATATCAGGGTATATTAACCTTCTTGAAAGATTATCTTTTAACTGATGTGACTTTTGAAAAGTTAATATACAAATATATGATAAAGGATGGCAGTATTACAGGTGCTCAAATTTGTCTTATGCTTTTTGAGCAGGGTGTTCTTCCGAATGATGAAGCCGCGATTAGTCGGCTCGCAACCGGATATGATGCTTATTCCTTCATACGAGAAAAAATCCAGAAACTGGAGATTACACCCGGACAATTAGGAGTAGAGCCGTCTACCGGCTCCTTTGTGATGACAGAGACAGCAACAGGAAAAACACTTGCGTGTGTTTCCTATCCGGGATATGACAACAACCGTCTGGCCAATTCGATGGATGTAGGTTATTATAATCAACTTCAGGTTGATTTATCCAAACCCTTCTATAATAAGGCAACTCAGGAGAAAACAGCTCCTGGTTCTACATTTAAGATGATAAGTTCTGCAGCAGGTTTGACGGAGGGAATTATTAATGGCAGTTCTTTAATCAACTGTAATGGACCATATAAAAATATTTCACCAAGTCCAAAATGCTGGATTTATCCGGGAGGACATGGAAGTCTGAATGTAGTTGGAGCTATTGCAAACTCATGTAACTGTTTCTATTATGATGTTGGATTTAAATTAGGACTCTCATCGAATGGTGAGTATTCTTCTGATATTGGAACCGACAAAATTGCAAAATATGCGGAAATGTTCGGTCTTGGTGAAATTTCCGGTCTGGAAATTCCAGAATCTGAGCCGCAAATAAGTGATGAAGACGCAGTTCGTACAGCAATCGGGCAAGGTCGTAATGCATATACCACAAGTCAGCTTGCAAAATACGTAACGGGAATTGCAAATCGTGGAACCGTATATGATCTTACCTTGCTTGACAGAGTAGAAGCTGTAGATGGCAGTTTAGTAGAGAAATTTGAGTCTACTGTTTATAAAGAAATTACAGAAGTCAGTCAGGCATCTTTTAATTTGATTCATCAAGGTATGATACAGATGGTACAAAAAGATACCCGTTTCAACAAAGTACGTGCCGGTGGTATTGAAATGGCTGGAAAAACAGGTACGGCACAGCAGAGTGCAGCACATGCAGACCATGTTTTGTTCGTCGGTTTTGCACCAAGCGCCCGGCCGGAAATTGCCTTCAGTGTACGTATAACGAACGGATACAATTCAGGATATGCGGCAGAAATCGGACGAGACATGGTATTAAAATATTTTAATATAGCCAGTGATTCTGAGCTGGTAACAGGACAAGCGGCATCTTTGGGAGCAGCATCCCATGGAGACTAAAAAAAGTAGGTGAAAGATGTGGAAAATCATGTTGTAATTAAAAGCAACAAGTACGGTCTTTTACTTTATCTGGACAGCAGTATTTCATATCCGGAATTGCTCTCCGAGATAAAAGAGAAGTTTTTTGATGCCTCTAAATTTTTTAGTGGCGCCAAAATGACTGTTACATTTAAAGGCCGACATCTCACCAAAGAGGAAGAATGGGAAATTGTAAATTTAATTTCAAAAACGGCCCATATTCAAATTGTCTGCATTATAGATGATGATGAGACAAGAGAAACACACTGTGAAAATGTAGTAACGAACCGGTTAGATGAATTGTCAGAAAAAGATGGTTTGTTTTACAAAGGTACTTTACGAAGAAGACAAGTTTTAGAATCCGAGAGAAATATTACGATTGTAGGTAATGTGGAAGTGGGGGCAACTGTTGTATCAAAAGGCAATATTATTGTTCTTGGCAGTGCACAGGGAACTCTTCACGCTGGGGTTTCTGGGAACCGTAAAGCTTTTATTGCTGCTTTGTGTTTAGCTACAAATCAGCTTAAAATAGCAAATGTTGCATCCAGACACTTGTATCAAAGGCCAAAAGATAGTATATCATTCATGAATCCAGAAATTGCGATTTTGGAAGATAAAAAAATATATATTGCCCCAATAAGTCAATAAGAACAGTGATAGGAGGATTTGAAAAATGGGTGAAGTTATTGTAATTACATCTGGAAAAGGTGGTGTTGGGAAAACGACAACCACGGCGAACCTAGGGTTAGGTCTTTCCAGATTAGGAAAGAAAGTAGTAGTAATTGATACAGATTTGGGCTTACGAAATCTGGATGTAGTGCTTGGTCTGGAAAATCGCATTGTTTACAATCTTGTTGATGTAATTGAAGGTAATTGTCGTATCAAACAGGCACTAATCAAAGATAAGCGATGTGATAATCTGTATTTGCTTCCATCGGCGCAAACAAAAGATAAATCAGCTATTTCGCCGGAACAAATGAAGAAGCTGACAGAGGAATTAAAAGAGGAATTTGACTTTGTTCTTTTAGATTGCCCGGCCGGAATTGAACAGGGATTTCAAAATGCCATATCTGGTGCAGACCGTGCAATTATCGTAACTACGCCGGAAGTTTCTGCGATACGAGATGCAGACCGTATCATAGGATTGTTGGACAAAAACCAGATTAAACAAAAGGATTTGATTATCAATCGAATCCGTATGGATATGATTAAACGGGGAGATATGATGTCTGTTGAGGATGTAACAGAAATTTTATATATCAATTTGATTGGTATTATCCCAGATGATGAACATGTAGTCATTGGAACGAATCAGGGTGAGCCGGTTATCGGAATGGAGTCAGCGGCCGGAAAAGCATATGCTAATATATGCAGGCGTATTACTGGAGAAGAAGTAACATTTTTAAATCTGAACAATCCGACAGGACTTTTTTCAAAACTATCCGGTATTTTCAAAAAGCATTAGGAGGTGTTAGACATGGGCGTATTTGGAACAAAAAAAATAACTCCTTCTGTCCTCATTGCAAAAGACAGACTGAAAGCATTGCTTGTTTCAGACCGCATGAATTGTACACCAGATGCATTAGAAAAAATACGATTTGAGTTGTATCAAACAATTTCAAAATATATGGAAGTGAATCAGGAGGCATTTGATGTTCAGATTACACGTTCCAAAATTTATATAAAACTTACATAAAACGCACAGGAGAAAACTCGTGAAATTTTTAGAAAAGTATCATTTGAAAAATTTTAACTTTATACTTGTTTTATTAGTAATTGCTCTTTCGACCATCGGTATTATGGCTGTTGGAAGTGCATTGCCATCTGCACAATCAAAGCAGATTCTGGGAGTAGTATTAGGATGTATTGTTATGTTTACGTTTTCTCTCATAAGCTATGATTGGCTGTTAAATTTGTATTGGGTGATGTATGGTGTTAATATTGCATTGCTGTTGTATGTTAAATTTTTTGGTGAAAATTATAATGGTGCTCAACGCTGGATTGATTTAAAGTTCACAACTCTGCAGCCATCGGATTTGACAAAACTGATTACAATTTTATTTTTTGCGAAATTCTTAATGAATCATGAGGAAAAAATCAAGGAGCCAAAAACAATTTTAAAATGCGTGCTTTTAATTTTTCCTTCTTTATATTTGATTGTAACACAACCGAATCTTTCCAATACATTGTGTATTGCAGCACTTTTCTGTGTGTTGATGTATCTTGGAGGACTGAGCTACAAATTTATTGGAACTGCATTTGCGATCGCAATCCCAACTGTTATTATCTTTTTAAGCGTTGCAGTCATGCCAAACCAGCCGTTTTTAAAGCCATATCAGCAGAAACGTATTCTTGCATGGCTGGAGCCGGAAAAATATGCGGATGATACAGCCTATCAACAGAGTAATTCCATTATGGCAATAGGTTCCGGCCAGTTGCATGGAAAAGGATTGAACAACAATACAACCACCTCCGTCAAGAATGGAAATTTTTTATTAGAATCAGAAACGGATTTTATTTTTGCAATTATCGGAGAAGAATTAGGATTTGTGGGTTGTTGTATCGTCATTATTTTGATATTATTAATAATAATACAATGTATTGTGATTGGTTTGAAAGCCCAAAATCTTGCAGGACAAATTATTTGTGGAGGTGTAGCATCCCTAATAGGGATCCAAAGTTTTATTAATATTGGCGTTGCAACAGGAATTCTTCCGAATACAGGGCTTTCACTTCCATTTGTAAGTGCAGGTCTGACCTCAATAGTTTGTTTCTATGCCGGGATTGGATTTGTTTTAAACGTAGGTCTGCAACCAAAAAAATATTAACAAGGAGTGGTTAGGATGAATATAGGACTAATAGCACATGAATCAAAGAAAACGTTGATGCAGAATTTTTGTATTGCATACAAGGGTATTTTATGCAAACATAATTTATACGCTACAGGAACTACAGGTCGACTCATAGAAGAAGTGACGAATCTGTCTGTTCATAAATATTTGGCAGGTCCTCTTGGAGGCATGCATCAGCTTGGAAGCCAGATCGCCCAGAATGATATTGATGCTTTAATTTTTTTACGTGACCCAATGGCACCAAAGCCATATGAACCAAATGTAAATGATGTAGTCCGCTTATGTGATTCATATAATATCCCATGTGCGACCAATCTTGCGACAGCCGAAATATTAGTACTTGCAATTGACAGAGGAGATTTAGAGTGGCGTGAAATGTATAGATAAAAAATTTAGACGATTACTTGTGCTGTTGCTTGTTATGCTATTTGCCTTTACTGGTTGTAAGAAGCAAGAATCATTACCGGTGACAGCATATGAATCAGACGCATATCAGCATTCATTGGAATGCATGGATTTCTATGCTGATGCTTTGTGTGTGTCTAATGAAGAAATACAATTAGACACATTTAAGCCTCAAGAATCGTTTCATGCAGCCGCACTTTTTGATATGGAAGAAAAGGAAGTATGTTATGCTGATCATATTCATAAACGACTAGAACCGGCCAGCACTACAAAACTATTAACCCTGTATACAGCTTTAAAATATGGAAATTTAACGGATACGGTAACGATTAGCAGTACTGCAACATCAGTTCCATCTGATTCATCAGTTGCAGGGTTTTCCACAGGAGACCAGCTTACATTCGAAGATTTATTGTATAGCCTGATGTTACCATCTGGAAATGACAGTGCGGTAGCAGTAGCAGAGTATATCTCAGGGGATGTAGATGCATTTGTACAGTTGATGAATAAAGAGGCACGAAATTTGGGCGCAACGAATACTAATTTTGTGAATCCACATGGATATCCGGCTCCAAATCATTATACAACCGCCTATGATTTATATCTGATTATTAATCAATGTATTCAAAATGACATATTTAAAGAAATCGTCTCTTCAGCTTCCCATACAGCGAAGGTAACTACAGCAGATGGGAGTGAAAAGACAATGAAATGGCAACAGTCGAACCAACTGGTTAATGGAAGTGTAGAGGTACCGAAAGGTGTGACTGTAATCGGCGGAAAGACAGGAACAACAGATGAAGCAGGTGCGTGTCTCGTACTCTATTCCGAAAATTCTGCTTCGAAAGGATTTATTTCTATCATTATGGGAGCCGAATCAAAATCTGTATTGTATGAAAATATGACAAAGCTGATCGCTGCGATACCGGACTTATAAAAAGCTTTGTTACAGAGAACGAGAACTACAGCTCTTTACTTGGATATCAGACTACATAAAAAAGGGGAATTCTCTGAAGGAACCCCCTTTTTCTGCTATAAAAGATACTAATCCGTATTGCTAATGCGACCGTACAAACTGATTAAGTACAAACCGCATAAACCTACAATCGTATAAATAATTCGAGAGAGCCAGCTTAAATCTCCGAAGAGAAATGCTACCAAATCAAAACGGAAAATACCAATTAATAACCAATTGATTGCACCGATAATGACTAGTGTTAAACTAATATTGTCACACCATTTCATGTATATCTCCTCCTTTTATTGATATCTATCTACTAGTTTGGACATATACAACAAATATTATACAACCAAAAAGGAAATAATTGCATGCAGGAAGAAAAAACATTATACAAAAAATATTCTGATTATTTAAAAGATAAATATGGTGAGAAAGTATATAAATTGCCTATCAATCTTCCAATTACCTGCCCTAACAGATTGAATGGTAATGGCTGCAGTTTCTGTGCAGAAATAGGAACCGGTTTTGAAGCAATGTCTTCACATCATTCTGTAAAAGAACAGATACGATTTACAAAGGAACACATTCAAAGTAAATATAAAGCTCAGAAATTCATTGCATATTTTCAGAATTATACGAATACGTTTATGCCTCTTGACCGGTTCCGTGAGTATCTTACTGAAGCAGCAGAAGAAGAAAATATTATTGAAATATCGATTTCAACCAGACCGGACTGCATCCGTAGAGATTATCTAGATATTTTAAATGAAATTCATAAAAAATATCATGTAGACATTAATCTTGAACTAGGACTTCAGACTGTGAATTACCACACGTTGGATGCTATCAGCCGTGGTCATGGCCTGGCTGAATATATAGATGCTGTGATGCAAATAAAAGCGTACAATTTCAGTATTTGCACTCATGTTATATTAAATTTACCACAAGATACAGCAAGAGATGCCTTAGAAACAGCAAAAATTTTATCAGCACTGAAGATTGATATTGTAAAAATACATTCATTGTACATTGCAAGAAACACCACATTGTCTCATGAGTATGAAAGTGGTACAATTACTGTATGTACTAAACAGGAGTATATAGAAAGACTCATTTTGTTTTTAGAACATTTATCACCGAAAATTGTGGTTGAGCGCCTTTTTAGCCGTGTGCCTAAATCTAATTCAGTTTTTTCCAACTGGAATACCAGTTGGTGGAAACTTCAAGACGAGGTTATTGTGGAGATGAAAGCTAGACAATCTTATCAAGGAAAGTGTTTTAATTACTTAAATGGGAGTGCGTTAGATAAATTAATATAGGAGGCAGAGTCATTGAAACCACAAAAAGAAGATTCGAATATCTTACAATATAAACAAAGAAAACATCTCAATATCGGACTTGTTATTTTTGGCATTATATTTATATATTTAATTGCAACAATTGTGATGTACCTTACGACACCACATATTACTATATATGAAGTCAGAGAAGGCTCTATTTTAAATGACACAGCATACACAGGTCTTGTGATCCGTGATGAGATGGTTGTTTATTCAGAAGGCGAAGGTTATATCAACTATTTTGCAAACGATAAAAGTAAGGTCCGTGTTGGTTCAAAAATATATGCATTGTCTGACCGAGAATTAGAGATGCCTGCGGAATCTTCTGCTGATACTTCCTTGACAAAAGAACAGCAACGTATGCTGTTGACAAAAATGCATGCATTTAACGAAAGCTTTCAGGAAAACGCGTATGCAGACACCTATGTTTTTAAAAATGAAATTGTATATTCGCTTAGAGTCCTTTCAAATGGAAATTATCAGGAACAGATAGAAGGGCTTTTGGCGAGCAATACATATAATTATAATAGTTTTTCTTCACAAGAGGATGGTGTAGTTGTCTGGAACGTTGATGGAATGGAAGATTTGACCATAGATCAGGTTACTGCCGAGCATTTGTCGAAAGCAAATTACTCAGAACCGGAAATTTTGAACAATACAAAGATTCAATCTGGTACGCCTGTTTATAAATTGCTCACAGGAGAGAAATGGACTGTAATTATTGAGATTGACTCCGACATCAACGAACAGTTAAAGGAACGTAAATATGTGAAAGTGCATTTTGATAAAGACGATCAGTCTATGTGGGCAGATTTAGAAATTAAAACAGTAAATGGTCATTATCTTGCATATTTATCTTTTGATGACTGTATTCGCTACGTAGGTGACCGTTTTCTTGATATCGAATTGATATTGGAGGATGAAACCGGATTAAAGATACCTAAATCAGCCGTAACAGAGAAAGACTTTTTTATAGTGCCATTGTCTTATATTACACAAGGTGGAAACACGAAAAAGGATGGAGTGTTAAGACAGAGCGTCAACAAAAAAGGAGAGAAGATTACAGAGTTTTTAGCAATTGATATTTATTATCAGGGTAATGAGATGGCATATCTTGACCCTAATGCATTTGACGAAGGAGATATACTTCTAAAACCGGATTCGTCAGAAACTTATCCTTTGTCGGAAACAAGAAGCCTGAAGGGGGCATATAACATCAATAAAGGATATGTAGTTTTCAAACAGATTAAGATATTATGCGAAAATGAAGAGTATTATATTGTGGAAGCAGGAAGCAGTTATGGCCTTTCCAATTATGACCACATTGTTTTGGATGCTTCTGTAGCAAAAGAAAATGACGTTGTATTTTAATGGAGTTGAAATTATGATTGAAAAGAATTTAAAAAAGGTACAAGATAAGATTAAGGCTGCATGTAAGCGTTCTGGTCGTTTGCCGGAGGAAGTGACACTGATTGCTGTCAGTAAGACAAAACCATGCTCTATGCTTCAGGAAGCATATCAATGCGGTATTCGGGAATTTGGGGAGAATAAAGTTCAGGAAATGACAGAAAAATATGATATTCTCCCAGATGATATTCATTGGCATATGATAGGACATCTGCAACGAAATAAAGTAAAATACATTGTAGATAAGGCGAAATTAATACATTCGGTAGATTCGCTTCGTCTGGCTGAAACGATTGAACAGGAGGCTGCCAAAAAAAATATAATTGCCCATATCCTGATTGAAGTGAATGTGGCAGATGAATACAGTAAATTTGGTTTAAAAACAGAAGAGGTTCTTGCTTTCGTGGAACAGGTTGCTTTAATGCCGCACATAAGAATCGAAGGTCTTATGACAATCGCTCCTTATGTAGAAAATCCAGAAGAAAATCGTGCTGTTTTTGCTTGCTTGCGTAAATTATCTGTTGACATAGCAAAGAAAAACATTGATAATGTTAATGTCGATATTTTATCCATGGGAATGACCAATGATTATGAGGTGGCGATAGAAGAGGGTGCCACTATGGTTCGAATTGGTACAGGTATTTTCGGGGAAAGAGATTACGGCTTACAATAAAATAATAGATAGGAGTATAATTAATAATGAGTATTTTAGATGGGTTTTTAAATTTTATGAAATTAAATG
Organism: uncultured Clostridia bacterium; assembly: GCA_937896665.1. Lineage (GTDB taxonomy): Bacteria > Bacillota > Clostridia > Lachnospirales > Lachnospiraceae > Faecalimonas. The sequence continues at coordinate 146,558 of CALBNS010000040.1, read as the reverse complement.
ATGACGAATATGAAGATGATGACTTCTTTGATGATGACTATGAGGAAGAAGAGAAATCAAAGAAAAATTTCTTCAAAAAAGAAAAGAAATATGAGGATGATGAAGAAGAGTTTGATGACACTCCAAAATCAAAATCTAATCGTAATAATAGTGGAAAAGTGATTCCTATGCGTAATCCTGGAAAGAAGGGAAATGGAATGGAAGTTTGCGTAATTAGACCTACAACTATGGACGATTCAAGAGAAGTCTGTGAGACATTATTGAGTGGAAGCACTGTTATTTTGAATTTAGAAGGAATGGATTTAGAAGTTGCACAGCGTATTATTGATTTTACATCAGGTGCTACCTTTGCAATTAGTGGTAATTTGCAGAAGATTTCTAATTTCATCTTCCTTGTTACTCCTACGAATGTAGATATCTCTGGAGATTTACAAGATCTTTTAAATACTTCTTTTGAGGTACCATCAATTAAGACAAGATACTAGGATTATGACTATGCAAAAAGAAGAACTTATGTTACAGAAGAGATTGGTAGAGCTTTCTAAAACGGCTTATCAAAGAGGGATTGTTACATATTCTGATTTTTTGAATTTAAATGAATTGAACATACTTCATACAATTCCAAAAACTGAATTACATGCAAACTATGTAACTTTTGGAGGATATGATTTTTCAGAGCGTCAGATGGCTGCATTTCTACCTGATGCTCTTTGTTATGAGTATTTTTATCCGATTTCCGCACTAGAAATTAAACCATTGCAGAAAAAATTTTCAGATAAGCTTTCGCACCGGGACTATTTGGGAGCAATATTAAATTTAGGAATTGAGCGCTGTAAGATTGGAGATATTCTTGTACAGGATCACTCTGCGATTGTCTTTGTTCATCAGTCTCTTGAGCGTTATACAACAGATGAACTTACACTTATCAGACATACTTCTGTTATAGCAGAACCTGTAGATTTGCAAAATTTTGCATATACCCCACAGTTCAAAGAAATCAAAGGAACGGTTTCTTCGCTTCGATTGGACAGTTTGCTTGCACTTGCCTTCTCTTCGTCCAGAAGTAAATTAGTTGCTTATATAGAAGGTGGTAAAGTATTCGTAAATGGAAAAAGCATTCTATCCAATGGATATCAAATTAAAGGGGATGATATTGTTTCAGTACGAGGACTTGGGCGTTTTCAATTCAAAGAAACGACATCACAGACAAAAAAGGGCCGATATTACGTCACTTTAAATCTTTATATATAGATTGAACAAAAGGAGATATACCATGAAAAAAAATTATTTATTTGGAATTCTCGCACTTATTGCTTGTGTAATGATAGATCAATACACAAAAATGCTTGCTGCAACGCATTTAAAATCGCAGCCGATTGACATCATCAAAAATGTCTTTCAATTACAATATCTTGAAAACAGAGGAGCCGCTTTTGGGATGCTGCAAAATCAGATTATATTTTTCTTGATTACTGGTATAATAGTGTTAACGGTTTCAAGTTATTTATATGTGACATTGCCTTTGACGAAACGGTTTATTCCTGCACGTATATGTCTTGTATTAGCTGCTGCCGGTGGAATCGGGAATATGATCGACCGCGTGAGACTTAATTATGTGATTGATTTTTTCTATTTTGAATTCATTGATTTCCCGATTTTCAATGTGGCTGATATTTATGTGACTGTTGCGATGTTTTTCATAATTGTATTAGTTATATTTTACCATACAGAAGATGAATTAGATATAATCTGGAAGAAGTTTAAACGAGGAAAAATACATGACGCAGCAAATTAATATAACAGACATTCATAGTGGAAATAGAATTGACAAGTTCCTCTCAGAAACATTGCCTGAATTGTCGCGTTCTTATCTTCAGAAACTCATTAAAGATGAAATGGTTACAGTCAATGGAAAGGCTGTGAAAGCAAATTATAAGTTAAATGCCAATGATGTACTGCTTATAGAGGAACCGGAGCTCAAAGAACCGGATATTCTGGCCGAAAATATTCCGTTGGATATTCTTTATGAGGACTCCGATCTGCTGATTGTCAATAAACCAAAAGGAATGGTTGTTCATCCGTCAGCCGGTCATTATTCCGGTACTTTGGTAAATGCTCTTATGTATTATTGTAAAGAAGATTTATCAGGGATTAATGGGGTTATGCGCCCTGGAATTGTACACCGCATTGATATGGATACTACAGGTTCATTATTAGTCTGTAAAAATGATTTTGCGCATCAGAATATTGCCCAACAACTGAAAGTTCATTCCATCAAGAGGATTTATCATGCAATCGTTCATAGTGTCATAAAGGAAGATGAAGGAACCATTGATGCACCAATTGGAAGACATCCGGTAGACCGAAAAAAAATGAGCATTAACCATAAAAATGGTAAAGAAGCTGTAACGCATTATAAAGTCATAGAGCGATTCAAAAATTTCACCTATATTCAATGTCAATTGGAAACCGGAAGAACTCATCAGATTCGTGTTCATATGGCCAGCATCAATCATCCACTGCTTGGAGACAGTGTTTATGGACCGGCAAAATGTCCCTACAAACTACAGGGACAAACACTTCACGCAAAAGTTTTGGGAGTTATACATCCAAGAACGGGGGTATATGTTGAAACCGATGCACCATTGCCGGAATATATGATGACTTTACTGGAAAAACTTAGAAAATCTTAAAATTGTATAAAAACATATACTTTTTTATGTAGTTATCGTATAATATTTTTAAAGCAATAGACAGTGACGATAATTTTTAAACATACACTGTGAATAGAATGTAATTCGGACTATAAGGAGAGTGACATATATGAAGAAAGGACATACAATTATTACAATCGGAAGACAGTTCGGCAGCGCAGGACGAGAAATAGGAAACATAATTGCCAAAGACTATGGGATTAAACTGTATGACAAAGAAATGTTAAAGCGAGCAGCAAAAGAAAGTGGAATCTGTGAAGAACTCTTTGAATCACATGACGAGAAACCTACGAACAGCTTTTTGTATTCTTTAGTAATGGATACATATTCTCTCGGCTATTCAGCAAGTGGTTACACAGATATGCCAATCAATTATAAAGTTTTTTTGGCACAATTTGATGCAATAAAAAAGATTGCCGATGAAGGATCTTGTGTATTAGTAGGACGTTGTGCTGATTATGCACTCGCTGATTATGAAAATGTAATCAACGTATTTATTTATGCAGATTTAGAAAAACGTATACGAAGAATTGCAAGAATTTATAATCTGACCGATGCAAAAGCAAAAGATTTAATTTTAAAGACAGATAAAAAAAGAGCAAGCTATTATAACTATTATACAAATAAGACATGGGGCGAAGCTAAGGGCTATGATCTATGTCTCAACAGCAGTAAATTAGGAATTGAAGGTACTGTAAAAGCAATCGAAGAATATGTTGTAATTCGCGACAAAGTAGAAAAGTTAGATCTATAATTGCAATGGAGCATGTCAGCAGACATGCTCCTATCCTATTTAATTTCTTTTTCGTTCGTGATCCGCTCTGGCCACCCCTTAATATTCCCATTCATAATAGCAGTAAACATACGGTTCTTTGCACCTTGATGCTCATGATTTAACTGCTTTACCAGATTTTTTGCGTATTCACGTTTTGTAAATCCATCAATTGGACAACGACTCTTTGCTACCGGAAGATTATATTTATGCTGAAAACCAATGACATCCGCTTCATCCACATACATCATCGGGCGAATTACTGTCAGATCCATGCGATCCAGATATGTCTTAGGCGAAAAAGAATGAAATCTTCCTTCAAAAATAAGTGACAGCAGCATCGTTTCGATAATATCGTCCTTATGATGTGCGTAAGCCACTTTATTGCAGCCCATTTCCTTTACTGCATCATTCAATGCACCTTTTCTCATCTTCGCACAAAGTGAACAAGGATTGCTTTCTTTACGCTCTTCAAATAAAATATGGGCAATATCTGTCATTACAACTCTATATGGAACATCCAACTCCTTACAAAGCTTCTTTAAAGGCTCCGTATCGAATTTTTCATATCCAAGATCAACAGTAATGGCACTTAGCTTGAATTTTTTTGGATAAAAACGTTTTAAACCATTCAGTGCATAAAGAAGGGCAAGGCTGTCCTTTCCTCCGGAAATGCCCACCGCAATGTGATCTCCCTCCTCAATCATTTGATAATCATCCACGGCTTTTCTTGTATAACTTAATAATTGTTGCAACTTCATCTATATAAAATCCTTTCTTTTGTTTCTTTGCTTATAGTATCTTATTTTTCTGCAAAATACAAGTTGCAGAATAAAGTTGAGTACTAGAAATTACTATGATAAAATAAGAAAAATGAAAGAAAAAGGAGTAGATTAACATGAAATTTGTAATACAGCGTGTAACTGAAGCTTCAGTAAAAGTGGATGGAGAAATCATTGGACAGATTGGAAAAGGATTTTTGGTATTAATCGGTGTTGGACAGAATGACACAAAAGAAATTGCGGACAAAATGATAAAAAAATTAATTGGACTCCGTATTTTTGAGGATGAAAACGGCAAGACAAATCTTTCGCTTGCTGACGTGAATGGGCAATTATTATTAATTTCCCAATTCACATTATATGCCAACTGTAAAAAAGGCAATCGTCCGAGTTTTATAGAATCAGGTGCACCGCAGATGGCAGAAGAGTTGTATGAATACATAATCGCGAAATGCAGCGAAAGCATCCCTTGTGTTGAAAAAGGAAGCTTTGGAGCAGACATGAAGGTAAGTCTTGTAAATGATGGTCCGTTTACGATTGTACTAGACTCTGAGCAGCTATAATATATAGCCCTCAGAAAACGAACCAAGAGGTGAACATTATGATTTATACAGTAACATTTAATCCATCATTAGACTATGTAATCCAATCGAAAGCACTGGTTCCGGGTAAAATAAACCGATCAGAAAAAGAAAATATTTATCCCGGTGGAAAAGGGAACAATGTATCTGTTGTCTTGGCAAATCTAGGAATAGAATCGCATGCCTTGGGATTCAAAGCAGGATTTACCGGAGACCATATGGAGAAAATGCTCAAAAGTTATGGGATATATACGGATTTTATTACTTTGCAGGAAGGATGTACACGAATTAATGTAAAGATTCATGCGGAAAAAGAAACAGAAATCAATGGACAGGGACCGAAGATTACCGAAGAAGCATTAGATCAGCTTTTCCAAAAACTGGATTGCCTAAAAACTGAGGATTATTTAGTTCTTGCGGGCAGTATCCCCCATACACTGCCGGAGGATATATATATGCAGATTATGGAAAGACTTCAAGGAAAAGGGATACATTTTATTGTTGACGCAACAAAAAATTTATTATTAAATGTATTAAAATATCATCCGTTTCTTATTAAACCAAACCATCATGAACTAAGTGAAATTTTTGGACGAGAACTGCAGACAAAAGAAGAAATCATAGAACATGCAAAAAAACTGCAGGAGATGGGTGCAGAACATGTATTGGCTTCCATGGCAGGAGATGGTGCAATTCTTTTAACAGCGGACGGTCGGATTTATCAGGCATCTGCACCACAGAGAAATGTGGTCAACTCTGTAGGAGCAGGTGATTCGATGGTTGCCGGATTCCTTGCCGGATATTTGAATTCAGGTGATTTAAAAAATGCACTGCGGCTTGGAATTGCCTCAGGGAGTGCCACCACATTTTGTTCATGGCTTGCCACAAAAGAAGAAATTACATCGTTACTTACCACCCTGTAATTTTTGATAACAGGATTGACTTATCTATAGTAAAGTATATATTAACTATTATGGAGTTCTAAGTGTATATAAGAACAGTAAGGAGTAGCATATGAAAGAAATATTTATTGAAAACAAAAAGACAGGTTTCATAGTTGGTATATCTGTATTCGTTATTCTGACTGTCATTATTGGAATTGTAATTGTAACTACTATTGGAAATAAAAAAACAACTAGTACCAACGTTACTAAAACAGATTTAGAAGATACTGATCCTCAAGAGATTATCATTCAGGATACGCAGAATGGGACAGGGGTCAGTGTAGATATATCAAAAGTTGTGAGTGAAAATGAAACAGACGAAATTACTTTTGGAATTGATATTGCAAAATATCAAGGGACGATTGATTGGAAGATGGTTGCCGACTCCGGAATAGATTTTGCTATGGTTCGCGTCGGTTATCGTACTTTGGTAAATGGTAAGATTACTGCAGATACCAATGCAAAATACAATATGCAGGAAGCCCAGAAATACGGGATTAAAGTAGGCGTTTATTTCTTTTCAACTGCGATTTCAAAGGAGGAAGCTATTGAAGAGGCAAACTGGATTGCTGATTATATTTCCAAGTATCAGATTACTTACCCGGTTGCATATAACTGTGAAGGATTTGAAGATGTCTCAAGTCGTCAATATAACATGACAAAAACAGAAAGAACGGATGTAGCTCTGGCATTTTTACAAAAAATCGAAGAACATGGATACACAGCAATGTTCTATGCATCAAAGGGAGAAATGGAGTCTGATGCGAAATGGGAAACTAGTCGAATTGAGGATGCATACAAAATATGGGTTGCTCAATATCCTTCCACACCGTATCCGCAAACCCAGTCCTCAAACTATACAGGAAAGCATGCGATGTGGCAATATACAAACCAGGGAACTGTTCCTGGAATCAGTAAGCCAGTGGATGTAGATATTGCATATTTTGGATATAAGAAAACCCAAGATGCAAAAGATGGTAAGGCACCTGAGCAAGTATCCTCAGATCCGGAAGCTCTTATGAATTTTACTGAGGTTAATGAGACTGTCACTGCAAAAGACAGAACAAATTTGCGTAATAAACCAAGTCAAGATTCCGACAGTTCTGTTATGTATACACTCTCAAATGGGGAGACAGCAACAAGAACAGGAATCAGTAACAGCGGCTGGTCAAGGATAATTTTAAATGGCAATACTTATTATGCAGTTTCTAGTTATCTTACAACTGATTTAAGTTATAAACCTCCTCAGCCAGAACCAGATGATGGTATCACAACTGAGTTTACAGCAGTGAACGAACAAGTAACGGCCAAAGAAGAGGTAAATTTAAGAACCCTTCCAAGTGTTACAAATACAGATTCAAAGGTAGTTGCAACCATTGTAAATGGAGATATTGTCAAAAGAACAGGCATTAATACGGAGCTTGGCTGGTCGAGAGTGGAGTACAATGGGCAGACATTATATTGTGTCAGCAGTTATCTGAAACCAGCTGAGTAAAATAGGGAGATATTTCTATAATTCCCTTAATTTCACTGCGGAAGCTGCTTGCCTACGTCTAGAGTCATCAATTGCTGCATAGTGTTTTTTCGTTGTATTTACATCTTTATGACCCAGGACGTCAGCTACAAGATAAATATCGCCAGTTTCCTTATACAAATTTGTACCGTAGGTACTCCGGAGCTTATGAGGTGTAATCTTTTTATTAGGAGTTACCTCACGAGCATATTTCTTTACCATATTCTCCACTGCCTGAACACCGATTCTACGGCGCTGCATCGATAAAAATAATGCATTTTCGTGTCCGGGCAGGGGAGTAGCAGAAGCTCTTGCAGTCTCCAGATAGTTTTCCAATGCATTTTGAACCTCGTCACCAAAATATACTACCATCTGATTGCCACCTTTTCTGGTTACTGCGATTCCATTATTTTTAAAATCCACATCATCTATATCCAAACCAACACATTCGGACACGCGGATTCCCGTTCCAAGCAGAAGCGTAAGAATGGCCAAATCACGAGTTCTAGTTTTCTCATAATATACTTTCTTTTGGCCGCTTAACTGTTCGCCACATGATTCAACATAATCTAATAATAATGCAACCTCATCAACATCTAATCGTATAATTGCTTTTTCATGGATCTTTGGTTTATCTACAAAGATTGTAGGATTTTTGACAATGTATTTATGCCTAAAAAGGTATCTATAAAGACTGCTTAGAGATGAATATTTTCTGGCTATACCTCGTTCTGTATTTGTAATTTGCTTTTCATCAGGAGAAATGTATACCTTTAAATAATCTAAATATTCTTCAATATCAACCGGTTCAATGCATTCCAAGTCTTTAAACGCAAATTGGCTTGTCGTATAAGCTCGAAAAACAGGGTTATTTTCAATTAAAAAGTTAAAGAAGACTCTTATATCATATGCGTAAGAAATTCGCGTTCTAGCGGACGTTGTAGGTTCAATTGCCCGAAAATAATCTTTGACAAATGGGGGTAACGTTTTCAGAACCTCACGTAAACGAAGTGTATTGTCTATATATGATTGTTCATAATATGTTTTAATGTCCTTAGCCATGGAAAGCAGTCCTTTCTCAATAAATATTTTTCTTTGTATATTGTAGTCTATTTAACTGAATTTGTCTATATCTTTTGGAAAAATTGGTATTTGTCGTATAGATTAATTGAGCTAAAACACTATCAAATTCAAATCTGTATACTAGGTTTAAACAATATTTCCAAAATCCTCTTGCCATTAAGAATCGAATAAATAAATTGAGAATCACATCTGTACAACATTTTTTAAGAAAAAACACCTGGCAATACCAGGTGCATAATATGTCATCTATATTTTTATTTCATTTCTGTATCGTAATAGGCAACCATCAAAGATTGTCCTTCATGTATTGTGTCTGAATACAGCGAATTAATCTGCTTTAACTCATCAATATATTCTTGAACACTTCCATAATCATCCGTCATATATTCATTGGCAATACTCCAGAGGGAATCTCCACGCTGAATCTCGATACTCTTGTAATACTTATACATTACAGGTTCTTCCAAAGTATCTCCATGCGCACTTGAAAATATGCTGCCAAACAAAATACTTCCAAATGTAATTGTAAATAAAGCAACCAATAGTGTAACCATTCTTCCCTTTGCCTTTTGTCGTCTATTTTTAGTGTTTCTTTCCTTGCTCATAATGTATATCCCCCTATTCCATATTATCGAACATATTTTCCGAACAACCGTTCGTTGTGCTTTTAGTATAAAACAAGAACGAATGTTTGTCAACATTTTTCAGCAAAAGTCCGAACATATTTTCTAAACATTTGTTTGCTTTTTTTCGATTACTATGATAAAATAAAAGCAATTTAAAACTACTGGAAAATACAATAGGAGGCACTTACTATGGCACAGGGAAAGATAAGTAAAAAACAATTAGAAATATTAGAATACATAAAATCCGAAATCTTAAGAGTTGGGTATCCACCTGCAGTACGTGAAATTTGTGAAGCAGTGAATCTAAAGTCTACTTCTTCTGTTCATTCGCATCTTGAAACATTAGAAAAGAACGGCTACATCCGCCGAGACCCTACTAAGCCACGTGCAATCGAAATTATTGACGATATGTTTAATTTAACAAGACGTGAGATGGTCAATGTTCCGATGGTAGGACAGGTTGCTGCCGGAGAGCCAATTCTTGCTGAACAGAATATTACAGACTATTTTCCGATACCAGCCGACTTCATCCCGAACAATCCAACTTTCATGTTGAAAGTACGCGGGGAAAGTATGATTAACATTGGGATTTTTGACGGGGATTATCTGCTTGTAGAGCAGGTTTCTACTGCTTCTAACGGTGATGTGGTAGTTGCACTTGTGGAAGACAGCGCAACTGTAAAGACATTCTATAAGGAGGAGGGATATTACAGACTTCAGCCTGAGAATGACACCATGGATCCAATTATCGTACAGAATGTTGAGATTCTCGGAAAAGCTATCGGCGTATTCCGTTTTATGGCATAACTATATGCATACGAAAAGCAGCACAATTGATGTGCTGCTTTTTTACCATTTTACAATTCAGCTGCGTCAATAAGCTTTCCATCTCTCCAGATTCTTTCTAAATCATAGAACAGACGATTTTCCTTATCAAATACATGAACAATGATTTCACCAAAATCAAGCAATACCCAGCTTCCAAGACCATATCCCTCGCGCTGTTTCACATCAAACCCAGCTTTGCCAAGTTTTTCTTCTACACTGTCAACCAATGCTCTTACTTGATTTTCATTTGTACCATTTGCGATTATAAAATAATCTGCCAAAACAGAAATCTCAGAAATATCAATTATTTTAATATCCTCGCCTTTTCTGTCGTCTAATGCTTCATATACTAGTTTTGCCATTTGTTTTGATTGTTCCATAACATCTACTCCTCTTCCGATTTGTTAAATAGTTTCTTGTAATACAGATACGTTTCTTCTGTCATAGGGTCGATTACTTCATCTTTCTTTTTTAAATAAGCAAGAGAGGCTTTTAAAATGGTATAAAGGCATTCATCAATATCTGTAAATGCCAAATATCGTATTTTATCAAGATTTGGTGCTTCATTGCGATTTGGTTCAATATAATCTGCGATATATATAATCTTGTCCATCAGATTCATATCCGGACATCCTGTCGTATGATACTTAATGGCATGAAGAATATTCGTGTCTGTAACACCGTATTTTTCTTTCGCAAGATATGCACCTAGCTTCGCATGCAATAGTCCCGGATTCTTTTTTTCTGCCTCTGATATACCGAGATGATGTTTCTCGCACAACTTTATTTTCTTTTCAGAAGAGTATCCTTTTGCACAATCATGAAGTAAGCCTGCAAGCAAAGCACTATCTAGATCAGCTTGATAACGCATAGCCATTGCACCTGCAGTATACATCACACCTATTGTGTGGTGATATCTCGAATGATCTAGTGTTCCCTCTATCTTTTTTATTAATTTCTCAATCTTCAGTTCATTCATCGCTGTCATCCTTAAATAACCTTTTTTCCTCTATATATTCCAATACACTTTGTGGAACATATCCTTGAATAGATTTTCCTATTTTGATTCGCTTCCGTATATCGCTGGAAGAAATATCCCACTCCGGACTGTTTAACAGCCGGATATCACATTCATATTTCCTCGTCAGATAATAAATCTGGCTCAGCATATCCATCGTCTTCTTTCCATCTCGACATGCAGCCAGAATGGTACATGTCTGCAATAGTCTCCCTGGATTCTTCCAATCTTCAATTGCGAACAATGAGTCTGCACCGATAATAAAGAAAAAATCATGCTCCGGATATCGTGCTTGAAAATGTTCCATCGTTTTATATGAATAACACACTTCTTTGCTCTGTATCTCATATAACTCTAACCGACAATATTTTTTGTCTATTATCGCTCTATTTACCATCTCTGCACGGCATTTTGCCGCAGTTCCGATAGAAGCACTTGATTTATGTGGTGGATTCCCATTTGGCATAAACCATATCTGATCCAAACAAAATAACTTATATGCATATTCAGCCAGCATCAAATGTCCATTATGAATCGGATTAAATGTACCACCCATAATTCCAATCTTCATAATCATCCCTCTAATATTTTGTAATTACTAGGTATACCACAAGCTCTGTGACCTATGGTAGTACGATTTTCTTTTTCTCGTCCTTACCCTCTTTATACAATACAATTTTTTTACCGATAACTTGTACTACCTGGGAACGCGTACGTTCTGCAAGTATCTGCGCAAGTTCCTTCGGATCATCGGCACAATTCTGCAGCACATTAATTTTAATCAGTTCGCGTGCTTCCAACGCTTCTGTAATAGCATTTGTAAATTCTGGCGTCATACTTGATTTTCCGATTTGAAAGATTGGGTCCATCACCATTGCCAAGCTTTTTAAATATGCTCTTTGTTTTGAAGTCATCGTAATATTCTCCTTCTCTATTTGTAATAATCAAATTGTAAGCCATACATACGTACTGTATCGCCTTCCTGAATTCCTGCTTCTTCTAATTTATCCAATATTCCGGCATCTTTTAAGAACTTTTGGAAGAAAGCAAATCCTTTCTCTGAATCCAGATTTGTATATCCCAGCATTTTTTCAATCTTAGGGCCTTCTACCACATACATACCGTCTTCCACCTCAACAGTATAAGGAAGGTCAATATGAATCAGTTCGTCTTCCGGGAAATATTCCTGCTCAAATACAATTGTTTTCTGATCCAGCGTCTTTAACTGCTCATTCACATAGTATAGAAGTTCCTTAACACCTTCACCAGACACCCCTGAGATTGCGAACACTTTGACCCCTTTTGGTTCAAATTCCGCCTTAATCTTTGCAACGGGATCTTCATCTTCTGCATAAATCAAATCTGTCTTATTTGCTGCAATAACTTGTGGACGCTTTGCAATCTCCGGATTATATGCTTCTAATTCTGCATTAATTTTATAAATATCGTCGATTGGGTCGCGTCCTTCAGAAGAAGCTGCATCCACCACATGAATCATCATTTTCGTACGCTCAATATGACGCAGAAACTCATGTCCAAGTCCTATTCCCTCAGAAGCACCTTCTATCAATCCTGGAATGTCAGCAATAACAAATCCCTCACTGTCCTCAAGATCAACGACTCCGAGATTTGGATTGAGTGTTGTAAAATGGTAATTTGCAATCTTTGGATTTGCATTTGTAACACGGGATAAAAGTGTAGATTTCCCTACGTTTGGAAAACCAACAAGGCCAACATCTGCAATTACTTTTAATTCCAACAATACGTTAAGTTCCCGCGCCGGCTGTCCCGGTTGAGCATACTTTGGAACCTGCATTGTAGAAGTTGCGAAATGCTGATTGCCAAGTCCACCCTTGCCGCCTTTTAGAACGATTTGCCGACGATTTTCGCCTGACATGTCAGCAATTACCTTTCCTGATTCAGCTTCTTTAATTACTGTTCCTTCCGGCACTTTTAAGACAATATCTTCTGCATCTTTTCCGTGGCACCTTTTCTTGCCACCCTGTTCTCCATCTTTAGCGGCATATTTTCTCTTATGACGATAATCTGCAAGGGTATTCAGTCCTTCATCCACTTCAAAAATAACATCTCCACCACGACCACCGTCGCCTCCATCGGGACCGCCGTTTGGTACATAAAGCTCACGTCGGAAACTTACATGACCATCTCCGCCTTTTCCTGATCTTATATAAATCTTTGCTCTGTCTGCAAACATGTATTCACCTACTTTTTTGTATATTTCGGGATAGAGAAATTATCAATCTGTGTTTCCCCTTACCCTTTGCGAATATTATAATATAACTCTATAGTAAAAAACAAGGCTTCAAACCAATAAGATTTGAAGCCTTTCGTAAAAACTCTTATTCAGCTACTGGATAGATAGAAACTTGTTTCTTATCTCTTCCTTTTCTTTCGAATCTTACAACACCGTCAACTAATGCGAATAATGTATCATCTCCACCACGTCCTACATTAATACCTGGGTGAATCTTAGTTCCACGTTGTCTGTAAAGGATATTTCCAGCTTTTACAAATTGTCCGTCAGCTCTTTTCGCACCTAATCTTTTAGATTCTGAGTCTCTACCGTTCTTTGTAGAACCAACTCCCTTTTTATGAGCGAAAAATTGAAGGTTTAATTTCATCATGGTCTTACACCTCCTCAAACTTTAAATCGATATATTTCTCGTAATCCTCGTTATCTGCCATGTCTTCTAATCCTAAAATCATAGCATTTAACAGTAGTGTTGTATCTTTTGTAGGTCTTTCTGTTAATCTATAATCAATTAAGCCCTGCTCGTCATCAGATTCCAAGGTTGCATCATTCTCAGAAAACACTTCAATCGCATTGATTGTATTAATCATTAATACTGAGAGTGCTGCGCAGATGATATCTTCGCCTTCCTCTGCATAACCTGCATGTCCAAAAGCCTTAAATCCAACACATTCTTCTTTTTCATTCTTGTAAATGGTTACCTTTGTCATTACAACACCCGATTAAGCATTGATTTTTTCAATCTTAACAGCTGTATATTGTTGTCTGTGACCGTTTTTCTTATGGTATCCAGTTTTTCTTTTATACTTGTAAACGATAACTTTTTTAGCTTTTCCGTCTCCAATTACTGAAGCTGTAACTGTAGCACCAGCTACTGTTGGATTACCAACTTTTAATTCAGCATCGCTAACTGCAAGTACTTGGTCAAATGTAAAAGTTTCTCCAGCTTCTACACCAAGTTTTTCTACTCTAATGATATCGCCTTCGGCTACTTTGTACTGTTTACCACCTGTTGCTATAATTGCGTACATATGGCACCTCCTATTTATCATTACTCGCCAGTTACGGTGTTCACATATGAAATGTAAACTTGTAGACCTCACTGTGCGGCATACTCATGTATCTTATCACAAGTGTATTTATTCGTCAATATTTTTTGCAAAATTTTTCATTTCTTCCATTCTCGCTGTTTGTGCAACTAAAAATAACGTTTTACGGCAGTCAAGGTGTTACTTCCGTCCCACCACTCATAATAGTCGACACTCTGAATAAAAGTTCCGTACTTTTCATTCAGCGCATGCATCATCTGTCCATTTCCAATATAAAGTGCAACATGTGTTACCTTTCCATCTGAAGAGAAACAAAGAATATCACCCGGCAGCCATGAAGAACTGTCATTTTTATCAACACTTCTGCCGCCATTTCCCTGCAATGCAGCCGGTTTCGGGATACTTACATCAAAACAGGCTTTCAATGCCCACTGTGTAAATCCACTGCAGTCCCATCCTTGCGGGGTACGTCCGCCACCAACATATCTTACTCCTTGATACTCAAGAATACCTTGTATATTCCCCTCAAGTGCTTCGTATACGTAAGTTTTCTCTTTCATATACGTTCCTGAATAAGGACCTGTAATTGTTTCGCCTTCAAAGACAAGATATGGACGTATTTTATAATAATATACACTATCTTTATCTAAATCTGTATCACTCCAACTTAGCACACTGTCGCCTTCAATGATTTTCACCAACTGGTAATCCGCCTCAGAACCCATACTTCTATAAATCTGGTATCCTTGTGCACCATCTGATTTTCCCCAGCTTAAATGCGCTTCTGTATCACCATTCTTTGTCTGTCCACTTAATCGAATCTGGTTAGGCACTGTCCTGCAAGATACGATATCTGAGGCTTCCCCATAAATATTTTGATTGTCCACTACCTGCAGCGCTTTTAAATAATAATAATATGTCTGTCCGCAGATACAGGTACTATCTGTATATGATGAAACTGTACCATCAGCAATCTCCGTAATACATTCATATTCCCCTTGTTTTTCTGTATTTCGGTATAACTGATATCCAACTGCACCTTCTACAGGATTCCATTGAATTTTAATAGAATCATACGAAGCCCCCTCACAGCTTGTCATCACGGGAACCTCAAGCGGAGTCGTATGTTTCAAATCATCGGAAAGCACACCATAAAATTTCCCGCCTGTTTTCTGCTCGTAAGCCCCTACTTTATAATAATAAACCGTATTCGGTTGAATATCACAATCTATAAAACGAACATTTTCATTGCCTGATACAGAACTCAAAACCTGATATGTTGCACCGGCATCAGAACTTCTAAAAATATTATATCCATTAGCACCTATTAATTTTTCCCACATCAACTCTGTACTTTCGATACTGACAGCTCCTATCTGCACAGATTTCACCTGCGCTAACTGTATCTGAAACGCATCCTCAAGAATGATGCTTCCGCTGTATCCATCTACAGATACTTCAATGTCTCCATTACCTACTTCTATATTATCTATATAGCCGATAACTTTAATTTCATCTTTCTCTTTAACAATACTATTTTCTTCAGAGTCTAGAAAAATAAGCTTTGTAATTTGGGGTTCTACCGCCTGTCCCGTATAATCAAATATTTGATTATCTTCAACATAATACTCAACAACTTTCAATTCTGAGATATCTGGTAGTATTTTTGCAAATAATTCACTTGTACCGACTATAGCTACTGTACATGAAAATAACACCATAACCACTAACATTATTTTTAGATTATTCTGAATATACCTTTTCATATGTATTCCTTTCCATGACTCCCCAGCAAGATTTATTTTAGTACAAATGAATAAAAATCGCAATATTTTTTCTATGTTTTTGTAACTTTTATGTAATAAAAATGGTAGTATGTTGGAAAACCTTAAAAAAAAGAGACAAGTAACCTAAATTACTTGTCCCACATAAACTATATATCCAATAATTTTCTCGCATTTCCCTGCAAAATAAGGTGTTTCTCCTCTTCTAATAACGTCATTTCATAGAAACACTTCACAAATTTCTTTTGTCCACCCCACGGACTATCCGTAGCAAATAAAATTTTATCTGAACCATGTGTTTTCACCATTCTCACAAACTGCTCTTGTGGCATTTTATCCAGAACATACGATGTATCAAAGTATACATCTCGTCCAACAAGATAACGTTCCACATCATCATATAGCATATTGCTACCCATATGTGCGAGAATCAGCTTTGTAGGCTGAACATCATCAATAACCTCCGCTGCCATCTGTGGTGTACAGTGAATATCATCCGGGCAAAGAGGATCAAGCCCGGCATGTACTGAAACAATTAAATCCAGTTCTGTAGCGAATGATATAATCCGCTTATAACGGATATCGTTAAAATAGGCATTCTGATAATCAGGGTGAAGTTTAATCCCCTTCAGGCCTAAAGACTTAATGTAACGCAGCTCTTCTTTGTAATCTGCACTTTCAGGATGTATTCCTCCGAAGGAAATCAACTTTCCTTCCTGAAATTTTGACGCAAATTCATTAATTGATTGAAACTGTGAGGGTGCAGTCACAATAGGAAGTATCACTGAACAATCAATCCCTGCTGCCTCCATCGACGCTAACAGGCCATCTTTTTTCCCGTCTGTTCTCGATGTTTCCCCACAAACCTTTGCCAGATGTGAAATTGCCTTATCTGCAATTTTATCTGGAAAGATATGTGCATGAAAATCAATAATCATTTCAAAACCTTCTTCTTAAGCTTCTATATTTTTGTTGATACAAAAATATCGTAAATCGCTCTGATCGCATTCTCAAAATCATGGTTACGAACACCAATTACAATATTCAGTTCACTAGAACCCTGATCTATCATTTTTACGTTGACATGTGCATGAGCCAGTGCAGAGAAGATACGTCCTGCTGTACCACGTGTAGAACGCATACCACGGCCAACAACAGCAATCAATGCAAGATCTGATTCCAACTCAATGGAATCAGGATTTACTGCCTGATGAATTCCTGCTAATACTTTCTGTTCTTTCTCTTCAAATTCTGACTGATGAGCAAAAATTGTCATCGTATCTATTCCTGAAGGCATATGTTCGAACGAAATCTCATTATCTTCAAATACCTGTAAAACTTTACGACCGAATCCAACTTCTGAGTTCATCATAGCCTTTTCAATTGTGACAGTGGCGAACCCTTTTTTACCTGCAATACCTGTGATTGTATATTTAGGATGTCTGCAAGTTGCCTCTACAATTAATGTGCCTTTATCTTCAGGTGCATTTGTATTACGGATATTAATCGGAATTCCTTCCTTACGCACCGGGAAAATAGCATCTTCATGAAGCACAGTTGCACCCATGTAAGAAAGCTCACGCAACTCTTTATAAGTAATTGCCTCAATCGCCTTCGGATTTTGAATAATTCTTGGATCTGCAATCAAAAATCCGGAAACATCTGTCCAGTTTTCATACATATCAACCTTTGCAGCTCTTGCTACAATAGACCCTGTTACGTCTGAACCACCTCTCGAAAATGTTTTAACATTCCCATCTACATCACTGCCGTAGAATCCAGGGATAACTGCATACTCTGTCTGTGCAAGCCTTTGTGCAAGAACATCATTCGTCTTAACTTCATCGAGACGTCCATCCTCATCAAAAAAGATAACTTCAGCCGCATCAATGAATTCATATCCCAAATATTTCGCCATAATAATACCATTTAAGTATTCTCCTCTGGAAGCTGCATAATCTCTTCCTATTTTCTTTGCGAAATTCTGGCGAATAATCTCAAATTCATTGTCTAATGAAAGTTCCAAGCCTAATCCTTCAATAATCTCATTGTATCTATCTTTAATATCACTTAATAATTCTTCAAATTTCTTTTCTTTCACTGCTGCCGCATAACATTTATACAACATATCAGTTACTTTCGTATCATCTGGAAATCTCTTCCCTGGTGCAGATGGGATAACATATCTTCTACTTTTTTCTGCACGGATAATCGCACCCACTTTTTTAAATTGTTCTGCACTGGCAAGCGAACTGCCGCCAAATTTTACTACTTTCTTCATATTTTTTCCTCCGTAAATGATATAGACATGATTGTATACCTAATTTACCTTATCTGGCAATCTTTTTTTCATTTTTCTGCCAAAAACACTTCTGCGAACGGTTTTCGTACCTTTTTTCTTGTTACCTCTACTAATTGCAGCACTGTCATATCCACCAACGTTGTCACAACTGGGTCTTTTTGCAATTCTTTTCGAAATACTGTTAATAGCTGTTCTGTCAGCTCTTTATCTGAAAGATTGATAAAATCAATTAAAATAATACCGGAAAGATTTCGCAGTCGGATTTGCTTTGCAGCTTCTTTCGCTGCTTCTAAATTAATTTTAAAAAACGTTGTTTCATCCTTTTTCTTGCTGATATTTTTTCCAGTATTTACATCAATAACTGTCAAAGCCTCCGTTGGCTGAATTACAAGATATGCACCGGATTTCATCCAGACGCGTTCTTTTAATGCATCCTCTACCTGTTTTTCAATACTATATAACTTATGAAGCGGCAGCAGTTTATCCTGGTAATATCGAAGCTTCGGTAAATCCTCAGGCTGTTCTTTTGTAAGATAATCTGCCACATCCTGATATAAGGATTCATCTTCCACAATAATATCCGTTAGGCCTTCCTGATAAATATTCCTCAATTCTGCAAGATACTGTTTTGGTGCATGCTTAAGGCATGAAAAACATACCCTTGTATGAGCAATTTCCATAAGTTGTCTATATTCCTGTATCAGGTTTTCCAACTCTTTCTGCAAGACAGTTAAATCTACATCCTTTGCATTTGTTCTAACGATAAAGCCATATTGCTCTGATTGATAATGTTGTGCCACTTGCTTTAACTGGGCACGCAGCTCTTTTGGAATCTTGGCAGATACTCCAATCCTTGCATCTCCTGTTGTCAGGACAGCATATTTCCCTGTGAAATTAAGGTTACTTGTAACCGTTGGCACCTTTGTCTTTACTGCCTCTTTAGAAACCTGTACAAGAAGCTCATCTCCAATACAAAGTGGTTTTTTGCCGATTTTATGTGTAAAGATAGGATTTTCATTTTCATCAATCGCATAGTAACATTCGACACCTTTTGTAATTTCCACAAAAGCTGCATTAATGTTTGCTACAATATTTTTAACTTTTCCAACGTAAATATTGCCAAGTATTGCTTTCTGCCGGTTTTCATCAGCATCAGAACAATGTAATTCCACAACTTCATCATTTTCCAGAACAGTAGTCAGGATTTTCTCGCCAAACTTTGTAATCACTAATTTCCGTTTCATTATGATACCTTATCGAGACTTACAAGTACTCGTTCTTCTTCTGTTCCCTCATTTGCATATACTTCCAGCCGATGATGTGTAAAAGTCAATTCATCTGGATCTAGCCCAAGATACCGACTGAATGCCTGCATGACTAATTCCGGTTTCAGGTTCTCGACACTCCCCGTTGCCACCTGCATAAACACCTGTTCGCCACGTACTTCGAATTGATATATCATAGGCTTGATATTCACTTCTTTTTCGCTTTTCTTTGTTTTCTTTACGATATTGATTTCCTGCTGTTCTAGAAAACCTTTCGCCTTTTCCTTCCAGCCTTCCGGAAAGACATTTCCCTTGACAGCAGAGAGATAATCAGCCGCTGCCACAATGGACATTCCCGTCTTTTTCTTGTCATCAGAAATTGCCACCATATTCACAATCTCAATACCCTCTACCATCACTTCATTCATCTGCTTTACGGCATTTTCAAAATCAATCGCTTCTGCAAGTTCTATATCAAAATATTCACCATCACTTGTCACACCTACACCCAGAGGATTAGCAAATGACATAATCATATGTGGACTATATCCGCCTGAAAAAGCAATCGGAATATCTGCACGACGCATGACTTTTTGAAAAAACCTCATAATATCAAGATGGCCGATAAACTTCATAACTCCATATTTTCGAAATTTAATTCTTGCCTTCAAAGCAAACACCTCCTCCGTAAATTGCGGCACCACAGCCTGCACACTTTGCACGACAGTTTGGCGTCACTTTTTCATCTAGTGCATTCTTCCACTCACGTTTTAAGAATGCCTTACTCACGCCGATATCTATAAAATCCCATGGAAGTACTTCATCCAAATCGCGCTCTCTCAAGTTATAGAACGCAATGTCTACTCCGGTGTTTTCAAATGCCTGCATCCATAAATCGTATTTAAAGTGTTCTCCCCACGAATCATAGATGCAACCTAATTTATAGGCCTCTAAAAGCACTTTTCCGACACGTCTGTCCCCACGGGCAAACACACCCTCTAACACAGTCACGTCTGCTTCATGCCAATTATATTTCAGACTCTTATGATTTAACTGTGCCTTCATCTCGTGATTTACGATATTAGCCTTTTCAATATAATCTTCACGATTCAACATAGTTGCCCACTGGAATGGTGTAAACGGCTTAGGAATAAAGAAAGATGTACTAGCCACAATCTGACATTTTCCATTTCTCTGATCTTTTGGAATCTCGTAGTAACGTTTTGCTACCTTTTCTGCAAGGTGCGCAATCTCCTTTATATCCTCTTCTGTCTCTGTTGGCAGTCCCAGCATAAAATATAACTTCACACGTGTCCAACCACCTTCAAAAGCTTGTCCTGCACCTTCTAGAATTATCTCTTCCGTAAGTCCTTTATTAATTACGTCACGCAGTCTCTGCGAACCGGCTTCCGGCGCAAATGTAAGACTGCTCTTTCTGATATCCTGTACCTTGCTCATGACATCCAGAGAAAATGCATCAATACGAAGAGAAGGAAGCGAAATATTGATTCCTTTTCCTTTAAACTCTTCAATCAGGAAAGTCACAAGTTCCTGAAGCTTTGAATAATCACTGGAGCTTAGAGAACTTAATGAGATTTCCTCATGTCCTGTACTTTTTAACATCTTGTATGCATATTCTTTAAGCCTCTCTACATCACGTTCTCTAGTCGGACGATAGAGCATACCCGCCTGACAAAAACGGCATCCACGGATGCAGCCTCTTTGGATTTCTAGTACAACTCTGTCCTGAGTTGCCTTGATAAACGGTACTACCGGCTTTTCTGGATAGTATGTGTTTGTCACATCTAATACCATCTGCTTTTTAATCGTTGGTTTTGCATGTTCGTTATTCGGCACGAACGATTCGATTGTTCCGTCTTCTTTATACGTTACATCATAGAATGATGGTACATATAAACCTTCTATCTCTGCTGCCTTTTCTAGGAATTCTTTTCTTGTCTTGCCTGTTTTTTTCCATTCTTTGTAACAATCCATCAGTTCCGAATAGACTGTCTCCCCTTCTCCAATATAAAAAATATCAAAGAAATCTGCCAAAGGTTCTGGATTATACGTACATGGTCCCCCACCGATTACAATCGGATGCTCATTGGTCCTGTCTTTTGCAAATAATGGAATCTGGCTCAGTTCCAATACCTGAAGAATATTGGTATAACACATCTCATACTGAATCGTAATACCAAGAAAATCAAAGTTCTTAATAGGCTCCTGGGATTCCAAAGCAAATAATGGGATATTCTGTTCTCTCATGATTCGATCCAAATCAGTCCACGGAGAGTATACTCTTTCACACCAGATATCATCTCTGCGATTAAACATATCATAAAGTATCTGGATTCCCAGATGCGACATTCCAATTTCATAAACATCAGGAAAGCACATAGCGAAACGGATATCCACTTCATCTTTATTTTTGATTACAGAGTTTACTTCATTGCCAATGTAACGGGCAGGTTTATCTATTTTCAATAATATTTCATCGCTTAAAGCTAGTTTTTCCAAAACCATAACACCTCTCTTTTGCATATCTCTAAAATAATTGATAATCTGCTTTATTGTACCATAAGGGTCATGGTTCGTCAAAGCATTCTGTCTCCACGAAATTATTTCCAAATTATTTTGCAGCCACTCAAAAAGAACGCTGGTTGTACTAGCCAGCGTTCAAAGATAATATCTATTTATACTTTTAACATGTAAATTTATCCCAAAAGAAAGATTCATCCCCTGATGATTCTATCTCCCAAAGTTAATTTCAAGTGCTTTTATTTGCCTCCTTCATCAGGAGCTGAACCCTTTTTATTCCTGCCGCACGCGCCTTGGCTTCACGCCATATCTGCTTGACGCCACCCACCCTGATTTTAAGGATGTCCTGTGGGAGTGGTACCACTCCCCCGTATATTAAAATCAATTTTCCTCTCTCTCAAAAACTAGATCATTAGAGGTGACTTGCCCATAGGAACCACTTCTTTTAGGAATAGCGGCAACAAATCTCCAGCCTTCAGAACTATATTTATCTATGAGTTCCCTATGATTATCAACTGTCAATATTCCACCAACCTTTGATTCCACATATAAGTATTTGTACATAACAGGATCCTCCCCCAATTTATTTATAATCTCTCGTAATCTTTAAGCCAGTAAATATAAGGCTTTCAGATTCCTTTTTATTAAAATCCCCTGATTTATCTTATATCAGTTTTTATAATACACAAACTTGAAACACTCTCCCCTCATCGGGAAAATTTTATCTGATTACTTGATTTTCCCTCCTCGATTAAAATAACTTCATTCACACTTTATTTTCCTCTCCGGAAGAAATCTATCAACTACTATTTATCAGCAAGGTTTATATTTCCCTATTAATACTTGTTTGCCACGGAAAGCAAAACCATATTTTCTAATGCGACTTTCCGATATCCCTTTTTCCTTCAATGATACATCATACTTTTTAGAATGGATTTGCTCCAATGCTGCCTTGACAGTATCCTGCAATGATTTTTCATCACTGTCCTGTACTTTAAACTCTAATATCATGGCATCGTCTGTCTTATCCTTTGGTTCCAGAACCACATCATATCTCCCAAATCCACTCTCACGATTTGAAGTAATGATATACCGGCTCTCAAGTTCAACCATCAATCCCAGAACAAACCCATGATAAAACCGTTCCGGTTCTGACTCTTCGGATGGTCTATTACCACTGTCAAAAAAACTAAAAGTTGCTAAGGCTGTCCGGTTCATATATACATTCATTGCTTTCAGATCATCTTGTAAAAGTGCTTTAATAAATGCATTATAATTCGATGCTGTGGAAGCGAACCAGTCTCGTACCATATTTCTAAACATCACCATAACCTCAAAATTGGTTATGGATGCCTCATACTGTTCCTGCCATTTTGCATACGTTATATCAGGTGCTACATATTCTACAATTTTCAGATATCCGCTTGCCAGCAAAAGGCTCCAGATTGCATTTTCGTCTAAATCAAGCTGATTATATACGATCTGTTCATCCATTTGCGTGATGATACTTTTCCCCATAAGCAACTGCTCAAAAGATTCCTTCACTTGGCAGGAACCCTCACGGATTACTTTCCCTATCAGACTGTTACTGCTGGTATTAGCCCAGTACGGACCCACCTTTTGCTTATCAAGGTAGTTGATAATAGACCATGGATTATAAATATCTGTTTTGTTGCCAAAGGTAAAGCCATTATACCAGTGTTTTACTTCACAGCTTTTTTCCGATAGACCATACTCCTCCAAGGCAGCAAGAACCTCTTCTTCTGTAAAGCCGAACACATCCGCATATTTCTCCGAAGTGGTCGTTACAACCTCCAGGTTATTTAAATCAGAAAAAATGGATTCTTTGCTTACACGTGTGATTCCCGTCATGATTGCACGTTCCAAATAAGGATTGGTTTTAAATGTAGCATTTAATAGACTACGCAAAAATACCGATAATTCATCCCAATATCCATTTACATAAGCCTCCTGCATTGGTGTGTCATATTCATCCAGTAGAATAATGACCTTTTTTCCATAAAATTGATACAGATAATTTGAGAGTCTTTTTAAGGAAAGAGTAATTTCATGCTCTTCCATTTCGGAGGATATTCTCTGAAAATAATCCCGTTCTCTTTCATTTAATAAATCGCCTGTACATAGAAATGAATACTTATTATATAAATCTACGATTGATTCACAAATCATTTTTTTTGTCTGTTCAAAATTCATCTCTTTTACATCTGAGAAACTCAAAAAAATAACTGGATATGTTCCCTGGATTTCCTGGTACTCCCTGTCTTCCCCAATTTTTGTACCTTTAAACAGATTTTTTTCTGCATAATTAACAGAGAAAAAGGTTTCCATCATACTAAGTGTTAAGGTTTTCCCAAATCGTCTTGGTCGCGTAATAAGAGTTACGTCATCTTTTGCTTCCCACCACTCCTTAATAAACATGGTCTTATCTACATAAAATAAATTCTGTTCCCGTATTTTTTCAAAGCTTTGGAGTCCTATTCCCACCGTTCTTGCCATACTATCACTCTTCCTATTCTGTCAAGCCAAAATCTATTGATTTTGCTGGCTTTGAGTTACTATTCACAGCAAATCTATAGTTAACTGCCAGCATCCCAAGAAAGTGAGTTGGAAAACCACACTCCTTGGGTGTTGGCCGTATTTGATTTTCCAATTATGAAAATATTTCTGCTACTGTGTAAAGATTACCTTCACATAACCTTGATAATGCATTCATTTCGTTTATTCCATTCTTTCTGTATGTTTCTGCATAAGTTTTCACATCCGCATAATAACGAGCCGTTTTTTTACTGTCAAACTGTCCGGATATCTTCATATGGGATTTGATTCCTCCAAGTCAGCGCTCACTCAAATTGTCTGTGGTTGGTAATGAAAAATCTCTAATATAAAAGAGTGCGGCATATCATATTTTTTCGAAGATCTGCTTTGAACTGCTTCAGTCCTTCTGAAGCTCTTTTATAAAGTTTGCAGTTAAAACCTTCACTTGGATTCATTTGAGCGTTTGTCATGCCTTATAATAACATTTGAATCATATTTATCACAACATTTCCGGTAACCATTAAGGATAATGCCAGTGCCTGTACATTACTGCCGTATTGATTTTTTTCTTTATGTCGTTTTTCAATCTGAACCCGATATGTTTTTTCACATTCCCTGCATCCGTATATTTTGTAATAATGTCTGCGTCTGATCACATTAATCTCAACATCAAACAGGACATCTTCTACTTTGTTATAGCCCTGATAGCAGTCACACTGAAGAAGCCCGTGAAACCCTTCCAGGAAATTTCTCGGATAATCGCCACTTCTTCCCGGCTGATACTCATACATCACGATTCCAGACAGACCGTCAAATCCTGATCTGTAGCTCCACATATATAATTTGTTCTATTTTCTATATTAAGTATATGCCATACCGTAACTTTAATCAACTGATATTTACAATTTTTATCTACCGCATGGTAACAGTTCAGCCTTCAAGTGATTAACTGATATATTTTTATTATATGGGGTTGACTTTACTCGTTAGAAAAGATATCCTAGTACATGGCGATAAGATTGTTACTATTAAATTAGCAAGACCAAATTGGAGAAATACGAATAACGTGCAGCTATATGCAGTTGTTTTCGTATAAATTTTAATTTGGTCTTTTATATTTTATTTAATAGGATTAATTATATTATCGCTATTTTATACAAAAAGGAGGATAAGATGAAAGGATTAAAAAAAATTTTTTCAGCTGTGCTGGTGCTGACAATGCTTTTTGGGACGATTGCAAATGTTGGTATGACAAAGGTTTATGCAGCTGAAGAAGGAATGAAGCGGGTGTTTTCTATTGATGCTGGGAGAAAATACTTTTCAGAAGAACAGCTTTTACAAATTATTGACAAAGCTTATTTAAATGGTTACACAGATGTTCAAATTTTATTAGGGAATGATGCATTACGATTTTTCCTGGACGATATGTCAATTACTGTTGATGGTAAGACATATGCAAGTGAAGCGGTGAAAAAAGCAATTACAGCAGGAAATGATCACTATTATAAAGATCCAAATGGTAATGCTTTAAATGAAACTGAAATGAATCGGATTGTTGCTTATGCTAAAGAAAGAGGATTACATATTATTCCAGTTGTTAATAGTCCTGGTCACATGGATTCTATTTTAGTTGCAATGGAAGAATTAGGAATGAAAAATGTACGTTATAGCTATAATGGAAAAGAATCAGAGCGTACAGTTAATATCGAAAGTGATGAAGCTATTGCATTCACTAAAGAGTTAGTAAAAAAATATGTTACTTATTTTGCAAACGCAAATGTATCTGAAATCTTCAATTTTGGTGCTGATGAATATGCCAATGATGTCTTCAGTAATCCAGGATGGGGAGAATTGCAAAGAATTGGTTTATACGATGAATTTACTGTTTATGCTAACGATTTAGCGAAAATTATTAAAGATGCAGGAATGAAGCCAATGTGTTTCAATGATGGGATCTACTACAATAAAGAAGATAGTTCTGGAACATTTGATCAAGATATTATTATTTCATACTGGACTTCTGGCTGGTGGGGGTTCTATGTCGCTAAGGCTGAATACCTTGTGAATAAAGGTCATAAGATCTTAAATACTAATGATGCATGGTATTGGGTATTAGGAAATATTGATACAGGAGGATATAACTACAATAATGCTGTAAACAATATTAACAATAAAAAATTTACTGATGTAACAGGTGCTTCAAATGAATTACCAATTATCGGAAGTATGCAATGTGTATGGTGTGATACTCCTAGCAAAGAGCATGATATGGATAGAATTATAGAGTTAATGGATCTTTATTCACAAAAACATACGGATTATTTGATTCGTCCTGCAGATTTTACAAAAGTTGATGAAGCAATTGCTAAGATTCCTGAAGATCTAAGCATTTATACAACTGAGTCAGTAGAAAAGCTTAATACAGTAATTGATAATATTGATCGTAGTATCCGAGTTACAGAACAAGATATTGTTGATAGATATGCAGCAGCTATTGAACAGGCAATTACCAATCTAGCATTAAAAGATGCAAATTATTCAAAAGTTGACGAGGCAATTGCAAAAGCTGAGGCTTTAAATAAAGATGAGTATAAAGAATTTTCAAAAGTTGATGCTGCTGTTAAAGCTGTTAAACGGGGCTTAGATATCACGAAACAAAAAGATGTTGATGCGATGGCAGCTGCTATTAATGAGGCTCTTGCAGCATTAGAAAAGAAAGTAGTAGTAATGCCAGATAAACCAAATTTAGAAAAAGCAGATTCACCAAAAACGGGTGATGCAACAAATACAATGGTTTGGTTAGGGTTTGCGGCAATAAGTATTTTTGCTAGCACATTAGTTTTAAAAAAACGTAAAACATATTAATAAGCGATAAAAAAAATAGGTATAGTCATTAATTCATAAAAAGAAGTCTAATTATAATAAAATTAGACTTCTTTTGTAATATAACACGATATCATAAGACTAGGCGATTCAGCAGACACTAATTATTCCTTGACTTCTCGTTGAAATACTTTCCTTATTATTTCACCTACTATAAATAATAACATATAATATACTAGAAAACAAATTACCAATACACTCCATATAGGTAATCCCACCTGTGGAAAATATATAATACTATGGGCTGGTGCTCCCAACCCATGATAGCCAAACCTTATTCCTAGAGAAATTAGTTTCGGTAACATTGCCAGACAGGATAACATGCCACAGACTATTCCCAGTAATATTCTCTTATTTTGATTGATAAGTGCATATTCAGGCATTGTATTTAGAAAAGGATTCATCTCATAAACCCGTTCTTCAAAACATAAAAGACCGGCAAAAACTACCGTAAAAGCAATTCCCAGTAACAAGTCTAGTTTGCTATCTGATTTATCTTCATACAATAACCGTTGTAGTGCCAAATCATCAAATATTTTTGCTTCTTTATTCTTTTTTACATGTTCAATACGCTCTAACGTCATTTGAAAACCATATTTTCCTTCTAAATTTCTTTGTAATTTCTGTAATTCTACACTTTCTTTTGCTTGTAAACCTTCCAGCGATGCCTTCTGGTGCAATTCTTCAATACGATTTTCCATTTCCTCATATCGTTTTTCTTCTTCATTCATATACTTCCATGTTTCTTCTGAATACGAACCTTCTAATATCCCCATATACTGCTGATAATAATACTGTGCAGACGTTTTGCACTCTGTTTCTCTACCATAATGGAAAACTTGAAACACTAAGAACATTAACAATACTATCCAATATCGGTTTACAACCATTATTTTTTTCCATTCGTAATAGAAACAACTATGTATACCATTATGTTCCTTTGATTTTTTCTGGTTTCTCTTTGCTGAACTTTCCGTCTGTATTCGGTCACCATACCTGGTTAAAAGTATATTCGATATCAGGAAAATGAAAGTTCCTCCCAAAAGTGCTATCCATATACCATTGACAGGGTATCCTTCTATCTGAACAAGAGATAATTCCTTCCAGTAATCACTCGACAATTGATATATTGGACCGAACCCCCGAATATCCTGATTGAGATGAATAAGAATAGCCCCCAATATCAGGACGACCATACAGAGCATTGATTTCCATATTCGATTTAAGAACTGACAAATCAGCACTATGAATGTGCAAAAACATATGAGCCAGAACGTCTGCCACATCATCTGCAGTATAAAGAATTCGTACACATTCATACGCAGCCATACATGTTGAAATTCTCCCAATGACTGTATTGGTATCTGCTGAAAAGTTCCGTAGCGTACTGTTACATATGTCAGTTTTACAAGTTTTTCAATGCCAAAACCGACAATTATTGTAATCAAGATAAAGAACAGCTTCTGTCTCACATACTTCCGGTTTCCATATTTCAACGTTTGAATCAAAGCATCATATCCTTTATCTTTATCATAAACCATTACATATACTATAAATATTCCAAATAACAGTATAGTTAAATACACCGTGTAATCAGACACTAATACTCCTGCACCTGAATTGATCTCATCACTCAGCTTAATTCCCTCTAAGGTTTCATACTGCTTAGCTGTCATATGAATTTTTTTCATATTATAAGAATCGTTTCCACCAAATATAGAAATACCGCCTGCATTTTGTTCCTGATTCCGAATTTGTTCTAAATATGCTTCGAATTCCTCCCGAACTGTGACGGACGTATCTGACATTCTGCCTTTCATCTCCACAAACAGTCCAATCAGGAGAAACATAGCAAGCAACAATAGTGCTCTCTTATATCTTTTTGCTAAGAATCCATACATGCTCCCACCTCGAAAATCTCCACATACATCTCTTCTAAAGAGCTTACTTCATACCTGTCTAATAATGCTTCCTTGGTTCCACTATTGACAATTTTTCCCTTGCCCATAACAACAATTCCATCTGTAATATTTTCTATATCAGAAATGATATGTGTTGTTATCAGCACAGTCTTCTCTTTTCCAATTTCTCGAATCATATTCCTTATAGAAATACGTTCCATGGGATCTACTCCCACTGTAGGCTCATCCAGCAGAATCAGCTCTGGATTGCCCAAAAGGCTCTGTGCCAATAATAATCTTTGTTTCATGCCTCCTGACAAGTGCCCTATCTTTTTTTCGGAAACTTCCGATAAATGTACAAATTCCAGTAACTCCTTGGTCTGCAGCCTTGCAGTATTTTTATCTACGCCCTTCAATCTGGAAATATAGTACATAAACTCTTTTGCCGTAAAATTAGCATATATAGGCTGTTGCTGTGGCACATACCCTATTTTATTCAGGAATTTTTTACTTCCATCCAAAACATTCTTTCCATCGTAGAATACTTCACCCGATGTTGGTGAAATTACCAATGTTAATATTTTCATTAACGTGCTCTTTCCCGCCCCATTTGGTCCTAATATTCCATAAATTCCTTTTTCAAATGTAATCGAAATATTATCCAGAGCACGAAAAGAACCGTATTCCTTTGTCAACCCGTCTAATCTAATCATTTTCTTCTCCTAAAATAGAATCACCATTTATTGCTGATTGATATATGCATGAACCTGCTCCTGTATATCCTGAATAATTCTGGCTCCTCCGGCCTCTTCTACTTTTTCTTTCACTCGTGTCCAGATGTCTTTCCAATTAACCCCTCTGGCTTCAAGCTGGTTAAAGTCACTACTATTCGTATCAAAAATATCTTTTATCGAATTATAAACTTCTATGTTCTCATTTGATAACGCAAACTGAAAGCCTTCTATCTGACTATCCTGATATTGTTTCCTATATGCCTGATAATCCCTTTCCTTTTCTTCGACTGTCCGCCCATTTGGATCATCCACTAGATTTTCATTACAAAGAAGCGTCAGCATACCATCAGTTGCCAGCATATCGGTAAATTCCGGCTTTTCATCTCCAAATAATACTAAATTGCAAAGTGCTTCATTTGTATACAACTCGCAAAGTAAATCCATCGCAGCCTCACTATGATCGGATGTTTTCGGAATCACATTCTCTATTTTCTGAACACTATTGATTACATAAGTATAACCATATGGAATAAAGGCATATTTTTTCTCTCTTCTTATATCCTCAGTAAGCTCATTATATACCTGATACCATTTTCCCGAATCGAATAGTTGTATATCCGGGTCTTCCGTTTGCATACCAAATGACATTTGACTCGGATTTGTCCGATAGCCCTTGGCAATCAGTTCGCTATTCATATTCATAAATTTCTCTGTATTCGGATGATCATATAGATATCCACATTTGCCTGTCACTGGGTCGATATAAAACAATTGATCAATTACATGTAAATTAGTAACGGAATACGGCATACCACTGCTATAAATAAACTGATCATGTTCTTCCAGAAATGATTTTGACACATCACTTTCTTCGAAAAGACCTTCCAACTTCTCTATATCAATTCCTGTTTCCTGTATATAACGTTCCGAATAACTTGTTCCACACATTTGATATATTGCTACATTTCCATAACCATACAACTTCCCGTTATATTGCAAATACTTTGATTCAGGATATGTATCTGTTATTTCCTTGCAAAAATCATCACCCAATACTTGCATAATAAAAGAAGTAGGATCGTTTTCGCGTGTACTAAGCGGTCTATTAATAATATCAGCTTTCTTTTCGGTTGAAATCGCTTTTATTTCCTCTGCCGTGCTATCGGATGGATATGATATGAATTCAATCTGGTACTCTTTATTTTGTTCAGTGAGCCACTGATTGATATCTGTAGCACAATTTGAAGAGCACACTTCCATCATATCTTCATCTACTAACCATGTTACAATGTCTTTGTTGTTTTCTGTACTCTGTGTGCCTGCACATCCCCCAAAAATTATTGCACTTATAAAACAGCCATACAAAAATACGTGTTTTCGTCTCATATATATCCCTCCAAAATATACTAATAATCAGTTTTTCGGCCAAAACATTCATACATCTCTTCTAGTTCTTCATTACTTTCTAATTCTTTTGTTGTTTTTTCAGCCATATCATAGCAATAATCATGATACTCTCCCGTTGCAATATTATCGAACAGTCTGTAATATATCTTGTTTTCTTTTACAAAACAGCTTCCTCCTGCTTTACCATGATTAGACAGTACTTCTTCCACTGTTCCGTCTTGAGTATTATATTTATAATAAAATGCAACATACTCTTCGGTTTCTTCATCCACACCGCTTAATGTATAGTAAAGTGTATCCTTTTCAGCACCCATTACCCACGCTTCATAATTAGGACCTTTTAAAGTCAGGCCTGTAGATTTCACCTCATTGGTATCAAGATTCAACTTCCAAAGTTCACTTCTTCCACCTCCATCATATTCCATCATTCCAGTTTCTTGGTTTTTCATTGCCGTAGGACCTGATAGAAAAAAATAGACATGATTGTCAATGTTCACATAGGACAAAACTTGCATTCCTTCTTCTGAAAAAATCTCTTTTATATTACTTCTGTCCAACCCGGACATTTCTATGCGTACTCGCATTGTCCCTATACCACGGTCTATGGTATAAAGCTTGTCTTCATTTACAAACACAAATGCTGAGAAACCAATATACGCCGGATTCGACTCATTCTTTTCTGTTTCATTTGGTGTATTAGATACAATTACTTCTTTTCCACTTTCTTTATCTCTAAACTGCAGTATGCCATCTACATTGGAATACACACCATAATCCGTTACAAAATCAACGCAACTATACACTTCATACTCCGGTAAGGTATACTCATACACCGCATTCTTCGTCTTTTGATGACATCCTGAAAGAATACCCGCCACACACACGAAAGTACACAATATATACTTTTTCCCTTTATTAAAAAACATTCCGGTCACTCCTTCTATTCGCAATTTATCATGTATTATATTTACAATATACATTCTTAATTATCAAGATGGGGCTACTGTTTATGTAAAGATTTTCATCTTTATTGCACAATAGCCCCTTTCGCCGAACAACTTTTAATTCCTATTATCTGATTTCAAGGTTAATCTGCCACATCAGTCACGCTAAATGTGCCTGCTGTTACAGTAAACGAATTTCTGGTAATAATTTGATTGCTATTATCTACATGAACTTGTGAAAAACAATAACTTGAATACGAAGTTCCCCTAGCTGATTTCGTATAAGTAGAATACCAAATTTTCCCATACGCTGTCGGGTACATATTCACATTTGATGTTATACCTACATCTAAAGTTTGCCTGCCATTTATAATGTTAGCATAGTACTTTGTATTACCACTACTTCCCGATTTTGCTGAAGCAGGTATAACACTAACCATCATAACCACAACTACCAAAACTAGTCCTAAAAGACGTCTCAATTTTTGTTTTATCATATCTGTTACTCCTTCCTATACAGAACAATCGTACTTTTGTTTTTATCCTATTAGTACTCACCAATCTCCATTTTCCACTTTTTGTAATTTAATCATACGATTTCCTCTTTGCCCTCATGATTTATTTTAGCACATTAAGATCTAATTTTCCCAAAATCACATTACAAACTACAATAAAAAAGGTTAACGTGAGTACTTTACACATTGAATAAATTGAGAACTGTAAAAAAATAAAATATAATAATGTTTCTATCATCAAAATAATTCTAGTTCTTTTACGATATACTTCAAACTCTTTTTTATCCAAATATTTATTGTGATTCTCAATAGGTGCCATAAAAAATATAATGATAGCAAAAATAATCAACATACAATTGTATACATTCATATTCCACTTTATATGAAATATACATTGAAAGGAAATAATAAGCATCAATGTAGAGGCAACTATGCATCCTATTTTAGTCTTAGCATGATACCCACCTGCATTTTTTCTTAATGGAAACGAGCACATCCACAGGATCATACTTTCTAATATTGCTTTGTATAAACATCCTACAGCTACTGAAATAAATATTCCTATGAAATTATTAATAATATTTTCTAACCCATATGCCACAATCTCACATTCTTCTGAAGCTATAACTCCATCATTCAGTAGTTTCGCTGTCATACGCTCCCCAAGCCTCAAAACTTACGCAAATGCTTAAGTGTTTTAGGTTCCATTGGCTGATAATTAATGTATACGCATGCTGTATTTGCCTCAACTATAGCGATTTTTTTTGCCAAATCAACTATCATTTTTCTCACCGTTGTCGTATTCTTTCTTCTCTGCATCGTAGCTCCCTCCTTCCTTCCATTCGTAATTTATCATAATTTTCTTTACTATGCCGTTCCATGTCATAATTAACCCATGTTTTTGTCAAAAATAAGAGATGTAGATTTTCTACACCCCTTATCGATTGTTATTCATTTATTCGTCCACATATAGTAATACTTTCACACAAAAAAGTTCATTTTGAGTTTCTACTTTTATATCACCATTGTACTTTTCTACAACCTCTCGTACATTCATCAGTCCTATTCCGTGTTCTCCCGATTTCTTCGTCGTGCGTAAATTACCATCTCTATTGTCCGGAATCAACTTATTTTTGTAACTATTTCTTATCTCTATTACCAAAATACCATATTTCAACTGAATCGAAACACTCAACAATTTTTCTTCTGTCCTGATGGCTGCTTCCATTGCATTTTCCAACAAATTACAAAGCAACACATTAATATCAAATGTATGATGTAATTTTTCCGGTATCTGTACCTTAACATCTACAGTATGCAGCTTTTCTTTTGCCTGTTGCAACATATAGTTTAACACACTATCTATTTCAAAATTGCCTGATGACACTATCTCGTTCGGATTCCTGATAAATTCATTCATTTCTTCAAGATAAATTTCAATTTCTACAACTGACCCTTTCCTTGCAAGCAATTTTAATTCATTCATATGATGCTTCATATCATGCCTCAATGCTTTAATTTGCTTCTCATTTCGTACTATTATCTCCATTTGATGTGCATACATTTCTAATTGGCTTTTTAAGATTTCGTTGTCATATTTTTCTTCCATAGCTTTCAAAAGCAGATTATAAAAATAAAACATCAAAAAGTTAATAATTAATATTCCAAAACTCGTAATTACAATTGCCTTTTGATTATTTCCTATCGTGTGAGTAAGTACAACTAAAATCAGAATGCTACATGCTGGTACTAATATTAATGACAAATGATATATATAATTTACGCATTCAATCTTTCTTCTTTTTGACACAATTTTCTCCACACACAATTCACATATAAAAATCATAAAAACACCTATCGTTGCATATATTTGATTGTGCACAGTTCCATCCTTAAAATTCACAAATAATAAAGTCGCAAAAATATCACATGCCATACTAAGAATATAAATAGACAATGCCACGAACAGATTACTTTTCCATGATTTAGTATACAGCTTTGCTAATAGACTGATTCCTATTAGATTACAAAAAAGATTTATCCATGACAAATGTAAAGTCAGAAACAATGTTGTATTTACAATATAAAAAATAATATAACTTATAATCTCCCTCTTTTTATTATGTTCTGTCTCTCCTAACAGTGTATGTAAAAATCTGTAAATAACATACATTCTGAATAAATTAGAACTCATACAAAGTATTACATCCATCATCCTTTATACTCCATTTAATATTCTTTGTCTTACTTGCTTTCGGTTCACTTTGCTAATCATAAGCGTCTTTCCGTTTATTAATTCCACCAACTCATATTTATATTTTGCGATGTAA
Source organism: uncultured Clostridia bacterium (assembly GCA_937896665.1). Taxonomy (GTDB): domain Bacteria; phylum Bacillota; class Clostridia; order Lachnospirales; family Lachnospiraceae; genus Faecalimonas. The sequence continues at coordinate 111,214 of CALBNS010000040.1, read as the reverse complement.
GATTTATTTACTACATAAGATTTATGAATTACGATAAACTCGTCCGATAACTCTTTAATAACATCCCTAAGCTTTCCATAGAATTCTTTTTCACCTGTCATTGTTACAATTCTAACTTTTCGACCTTCACTTACAAAATACAGAATTTCTTCATAGGGAATAAAATGATATTCCTTTCCATATTGGAATACAAATTGCTTCCATTTCTTTTTGAGCAGTTCCAATGCCAATGTCAGGCTTTCTTCAATCTCACTTACCGATATTGGCTTTACCAAAAAATCCATAGGCTGCGTTTTGAATAACTTCTGAGCATAAGATTGTTTGCAGGATATATATACGATCTGCATACTTCGATTTCCAATCTGATTTCTTATAAATTTCCCTACATCAATTCCGCTCATTTCAAATAATTCTATATCTAAATAAAGTAAATCCAAACCATTTCCTTGCCTTAAGTATTTACAAAGACTTTCCCCTGAATACCACACACTCGTCTCTATTGTAATGTCGTTTTTCTTTGCATATGCATGTATTGTTTCATCTATATACTCACATACATTGTGTCCATCGTCACATATTCCAATTCTATACATATTTCACCTCACCCCAAACTATGTATATCATACACGTTTCCTTTTTGAGATTCAAGCAGATTCCAAGGAATTTCATTCCATGAAATCTGCAAATACATCCTCCGTTCTCTTCTCGATCTCCTGCACAATATTCGTACTGTTTACTTCTGCATATTCTGCCTCATTGTAATCAAATGCTACAAACGCGCCAAATAATACAATTGCAATAAAAATACGTATTCCTAATGTGGAACTCACCACACTGCCTTTGTCTCTGCCCTGATTATCATATAAATTAGCATATGTAGTGTGAAATCTTGGATGCACAGCGGGTGGTGTACGCCTGTCACTATATAACATTCTCGTCTGATGCAAAAGCTCTAATCTGCGTTTTTCTGAATCTGTCACGGTCAACTTCCTTTCTCAAAAAAGAACATATATTACGTATTGTAATATATGTCCTTTTCATTCTGTTTAGAAGCTTAACGATCTGCAAGCTCTTTTACAATATCTTCCCAGGTCACACAACGTTCCACCATCAGTACCATTGCATGATATAGGAAATCTGACAGCTCATACTTGATTTCTTCTGGATTTGGATTCTTAGCTGCAATCACAAGTTCGGTAGCTTCCTCTCCAAGCTTTTTCAATATTTTATCAATCCCTTTATTGAAGAGATAATTTGTATAAGAACCTTCTTTTGGATTCTTTTTACGGTCTAAGATCGTCGCATATACATTTTCAAACACCTTTAATGGATTTGTCTCATCCGAATTATTTCCTACAATTGTTTGGAAGAAACATGTCGGATTTCCCGTGTGACATGCCACACCAACCTGATCCACTTTTGCAAGAAGCGTATCCTTATCACAGTCAATTGTGAGCGACTTCACATACTGAAAATGCCCTGAAGTCTCGCCTTTTACCCATTGGGATTTGCGGCTTCTGCTATAGTAAGTCATCCGCCCTGTTTTTACTGTATGTTCAAATGCCTCCTGATTCATATATGCAAGCATTAAAACTTCACCGGTCTTATAGTCCTGTGCAATGACCGGTAATAAACCGTCTTGATTTAATTTGAATTCTGAAAAATCCATCGTGCTTTCCAACGAAGTCATCTTAATATCTTCTCTCACGCATTTTTCTTTAAACGCATTAAAAGCAAATTCTTTCTCACTGATAAACTTTCCTGATACACCATTGATGCCTGAACATTTTAACAGTCTCAAAACCTCTGATTCCTCCATCACATCTGTAAAGATGACGCATGGAACTGTCGCAATATCCACTACCGAATTTAAATCCGGTGTGTGCATAAACATAATTTCGCTGGCATATTCTTCAATTGCTTGCTTATGCTTGTAGAGTGTATCAAAGTCTTCCAAAGATACAATGATTTTTTCTTTCCCAAATCGTTTCGATGCCTCTTCCAGTACGCTTGCTCCTGTGGGCTTTGAAAAATTCAAAACAACGCGTTTTGCACCGGCATAAAGAATTTTTTTTGTATCTTCAAATCTCTTTATATTCCCACCTGCCATCATCGGAATATGAATAACACGGTTTATTTTCTTAATTAAATCTATTGATTCTTCATGTTCTTCGTCTGATTCAGACAAATCGAACACCAACAATTCATCGGCCCCATTGTCGTTATACATTTTCGCCAGCTCAACGGCATCATCTGTGACGACTTCTGTGCTGTCAAACCATTTTACAGCCTTTCCATTTTTAATAAAAATGCATGGTATTAACTTTTTGTAACTCATTATAAACTCCCTTTCGTAGACCACACTTCTTTTATACGTGGTTCTTCCATCGTTGCCATATCAAGCGCCTTTCCAAATCCCTTGAACAATGCTTCTGCGATATGGTGATTATTACCTCCATCCAATACTTTTAGATGGAGATTCATTGATGCTGAATATGAAACTGCATAGAAAAATTCACGAAACATCTCTGTATCCATTTCACCTATTTTTTCCGTTGTAAAGGTAGCATCAAAATTCAAATATGGTCTTCCCGACAAATCAATTGCGCAAAGTGCCAGTGTTTCATCCATGGGCAAAAGAAAGCTTCCATAACGCTTAATCCCCTTTTTTTCTCCCAGAGCCTGTAATATAGCCTGTCCAAGCACAATACCTGTATCTTCAATCGTATGATGACAGTCCACATTTAAATCACCCACTACATTTACGGTTAAATCGAATAATCCGTGACGTGCAAAACCGTCCAGCATGTGATTAAAAAATCCAATTCCTGTCTGAATATCTGTTTTTCCTTGTCCGTCTAAATTCAAAGTAACTGAAATCTCGGTTTCTTTCGTTTTTCTGGTACAGGTTACAATTCTTTCTTTCATGATTCTTTCCTCTATTCTTCAAATCTAACTTTTATAGAATTTGCATGCGCAGTCAATTGTTCTGCCTCAGCAAAGCGCTCAATGTCTACATGTACCTTCTCTAAAGCATCTCTTGAATATGCAATAATACTTGATTTCTTGACAAAATCATCTACGCCAAGCGGTGAGAAAAATTTCGCTGTTCCATTTGTTGGCAAAATATGATTTGGCCCTGCAAAATAATCCCCTAATGGTTCGCTGCTATATTCGCCAATAAATATAGCACCTGCATTACGGATTTTCATCATAACATCATATGGATTGGCTGTCATAATTTCCAAATGTTCTGAAGCGATTTCGTTGGCAATATCAATGACGTCTTCCATCGTATCCGCTACCAGAATATATCCGTAATTATCAAGGGACTTTTTCATAATGTCTGTACGAGAAAGTTCCTCAACAAAAATCCCCACCTGTTCAGATACCTGCTTAGCAAGCGTCTCACTCGTAGTTACTAATATCGACGATGCAAGTTCATCATGCTCTGCCTGCGACAGCAAGTCTGCTGCCACATATCTTGGATTTGCAGTTTCATCAGCTACAACTAAAATTTCACTTGGTCCTGCAATAGAATCGATACTTACGTGACCATACACTGCTTTTTTCGCAAGAGCAACATAGATATTTCCCGGTCCTACAATCTTATCTACCTTTAAAATACTCTCTGTGCCATAAGCAAGTGCCGCAATTGCCTGAGCACCTCCTACTTTGTAAATCACGTCTACTCCGGCTTCCTTTGCTGCCACCAAAGTGTTTGGATTCACTTTTCCATCTCTTCCCGGTGGTGTAACCATAATAATCTCATCTACACCTGCAACTTTGGCAGGAATCACATTCATCAGTACAGACGAAGGATACACCGCTTTTCCACCAGGCACATATACGCCGACACGCTGCAATGCAGTCACCTTCTGTCCAAGCATCGTTCCGTCCGGCTTACTATCAAACCAACTGTATTTTTTTTGTTTTTCATGATAAACCCGGATATTTTCCTTTGCTTTTCTGATAATCTCCATTAAACTCTGATCTACCAATTCATATGCTTCTGAAATTTCTTCTTCAGTCACAGCAATGTTATCCTTGCAAAGTTTTGCACCATCAAAACGTTCTGTATATTCAAAAACGGCCTGATCTCTATTCACTTTCACATTTTCTAAAATCTCTGCTACACGTTCTTCGTATTGTGTATACTGATTAGGACTTCTTTTTAACAGCTTCTCTAAAAGAGTCTGTTTTGTATTTTCATCTAATTTCTGTATTCTCATGCTTTTTCCTCCTGTAAAAGTGCACGCAGCTTCGTGATAAGTTCTTTGATTCTGTCATTTTCCATTCGCATGCTTACTGGATTGACAATCATCCTTGCTGAAAGTAGACATACTTCTTCCAATACCTCCAATCCGTTTTCACGAAGGGTAGAACCAGTCTCCACAATATCCACAATCACTTCAGACAGCCCCACAAGAGGTGCCAGTTCTATGGAGCCATTCAGCTTAATAATCTCCACAGTCTGATGCTTCTGATTATAGAAATAATCTTTTGCAATATTCGGATACTTTGTCGCAACACGAATTAATTCCCTATGCTTTAACAATTCTTGTGCTGATTTCGGCCCGCATACACACATGCGGCATTTCCCCAATTGCAGATCCAACACTTCATGTACTTTTCTTCCTTCTTCTAAAATGGTATCTTTTCCAACCACACCAATATCAGCTGCACCATACTCCACATAGGTAGGTACATCCGGTCCTTTCGCAAGGAAAAACTTTAATTTTAATTCTTCATTTACAAAAATCAGTTTCCTTGTAGACTTATCTTTCATCTCTACACAACTGATTCCCAATTCTTCTAAAAGTTCTAATGTCTTATTGGCAAGGCGGCCTTTTGTTAATGCAAATGTCAAATATCTCATACCATGACCTCCTATTTTGCTTTTGCAACTTTCTTTTCGCCTGTTAACAGGTTAAACATAACGATTTGATTCTGTTCACCCAGATACAATATACTTCCACATAATTTATGTTTTGCATAATTGATATAATCTTCAATTGTGTGATCTGTTTCCTTCTTAATCAACTCTGTCTGTTTTTCTTGCTCACGAAACTTTTTAGCATATTTAATAGCTTCCACTGTTCTATTTTCCACATAAACAATGAGGCGATTCTTACACTGATATGGAATAGAGAGTTTCTGCCGTGTAAATGCATTCAATAATTCATCAATGACAATCGCAAATCCGATTGATGGTGCATCTTTACCAAATTTACCCAATAATTGGTCGTAACGTCCGCCTTTTACAATTGCATCACCGCTGCCGTATGTATATCCACGGAAAATAATACCTGTATAATATCCATAAGTGCCACTCATACTCAAGTCAAATGTAACGTGTTTTTCTATTCCATAAGCAACGAGAATTTCATAAGTAGTCTCCAAACGTTTCACTGCATCTAATGCCTTATTATTTAAAGCTACTACCTTGGCATCTTTTAAAATTTCCACACCACCAACAAGTTCAGGCAGCACCTGAAAAGCAGCTTTCGTTGTCTTTTTCACTTGTGCCTGCTCCAAAAGCTCTTCTACGCCAAAATAATTTCGGTTACTGATGAGTTCCCGGAGTCGCTTTTCTTCCTCTTCACTTACGTTGGTATCTTCAATCAGACTTTCAAAAAAATCTACATTGCCAATATTGATTTGGAATTCTTCCAGACCTGCTGCCTTCAGGCAATCTACTGCCAAAGCAATCATTTCCGCATCTGCCTCTGGCGAATCCACGCCAATAAACTCTGCCCCAAGTTGTGTATTCTCATGTAATCTTCCCTGATAACTGGTACGGTTTTTAAATGTATTTCCAATATAGCAAAGACGTGCCGGCAAATGTTCTTCTTCAAACACAGTTGCTGCAACCCTTGCAATAGATGGCGTAATATCCGGGCGAAGTACTAATATATTTCCTTCTCTGTCAAAGAACTTGTACAATTCTTTCATTGGTGCTGTTCCCATCTCTTTTCCAAACACCTCAAAAAACTCAAACATTGGTGTCTGGATATCATGATAACCATATAAATGCAGCACTTTCTGTAATTTCTGCTCGATAATCAACTTTCTTTCACATTCTATACCATATATATCTCTTACACCCTCTGATGTATGTAGAATTTGCTGTTTCATTATATCCTCCTGCCATATCACATCTTATCATTCCAATACTTTACCATGCTACTACGCTAAAACATTTTATTATTATAATATCTTTGCTCTGATTGTCAACCCCTGATGTCTAAGTCTCTTTGCAATGCCTCTAGGTACGGTACATAACATCCATTTTTTAGTTCCAAAAAAAATGTTTTCGATAATTCATCAAATCGAATACTCTTTCTTCCACCCTCTTCGGAGCGCTTCCAAAATTTTTGAATCTCCTGAAATGGCATATAGTATAATTTATCTCGCGTACTATAATAAATAATCAGAAATGAAATTCCACCCTGTTTTTCAAAATCTTTCATAAAGTTTACCTGATGACTATGTAGATTCTGTAATGGAAATGTATCTGTACTACATTCCTTGGCATCAAAACACACCGGTATACCTTGTACTGCTCCAATATAATCCACGGTACTTCGCTGTTCAAAATACGCTAGTGTAATATGTCTATGTTCCTTGTCTATACGTACAGGCGTAATCGGAGTAGGAATCTTTTGGATTAAGGCAAGACCCTGTTCCTGATATCGTTCATTTGTCCTATTAATCATTTCCTCAAGTGTCGAACCTCGAAGTCCTCTCGAATTCCATGTTGCCATAATCTTACCCCTGATAACCCTCTTTTTTTAAAATTTCGACAAACAATTTCGGTAAAGAAGCTGTAAATTGTTTTTCGCTTATGTTTTCTAATTCATCTCTGCAGATTGGCATCTCCAAACGATATGCGTGCAGCAGCTGGCTTTGCAGCTTATAACGCTCCTTGAATTTATCATTAATTTTTCGATTACCATATTTGAAGTCTCCTATAATTGGATGACCTTGTGACGCCAAATGGGCACGAATCTGATGTGTCCTTCCTGTAATCAGATGCACTTCTAACAGAGTCACATTTTCATTGCTCCATAGTGGGTAATATTCTGTCTCTATCGGCAATGAATCTTTCATTTCCTCCGTGGACACAATTACCTTGTTCGTCATTTCGTCTTTATAAAGATAGCCTTTGATATGCTGCTTTCTGGATACCTTTCCTGCAACGAGACAACGATAGAATTTTTTCAAGTTTCTTTCCTTAAAAAATTCTCCCATCTTCTGCAAACCTACAAGGCTTTTCCCTGCAACAACAATCCCACTGGTATTTCGATCAAGTCGGTTGCAGATAGAAGGTTTAAAACTACGAAGCTCTGTTTCTGTAATCTGTTTCGTTTCCAAAAGATAGGTAATCACATGCTCTACAAGCGACACATCTTTCGCTTCTGCTTTCTGTGACAACATACCCACAGGTTTATTAACCAAAAGTACATTCTCATCTTCGTAAATAATATCTAATTTCTGATTCGTTTTTGTAATCTGCACCTTCGAAAAGTTTGCAATCGTTTCATCTGCCAAAAAAAGCTTCACACTGTCCCCGACCGCCAGTTTTTCATTACCTGTGGCTTTTTTCCCATTTAAGACGATATTCTTTTTTCGCATCATTTTGTATAAGAAACTTTTCGGTGCTTCATTAAGGTATTTAGCGAGCAGTTTATCCAACCGCTGTCCTGCTTCATTTGCTGTAACAATTATTTCCTGCATGTTTACTCCATTATAATGAAATATTTAAAATTAACCGACGAATAGCCGATTCTCTTTCCTTCGTGTCCGGCCTGTCCACTTCTGCCATATTGTGAATCCCTTCTGCACGGGATAGGAAAGCCGTGTAGTTATCGAATATCTTAACTGATACCTGTGAATACTTGTTCTTCTCCAGTATCTGACTGATATGTTTGATTGTATAGGAAATATTTATTTTCTCACTTGATGTATAAGCACAAATCATATTCCCATAAAAGACTGCACAGTCTATCGGCATAATTTTATCGCTGCTTGTCAGTACCATATCATATGCTGTTGTTAAAAGCTTTGTTTTCCCTGCAATCTCAGCTGCAATCTCAGGGGATATGGATTTATGGGGAAATACCATAATTAATTCCACCAATGTCTTCCCTGCCGGAAGACACCCTAATACAGCTACTACAGTGAGTAGGTTGTTTTTCGTCTTGGTTTGCATAAACCCAAGCACTAACAGTGCAACTATAATCGCAGCTTCTATAAATAATTTCATAAAAAGCTTCTTTTTGCGGTTCTTTAAATATCCCGCATCTCCCTTATGTATCTTCATACTCTTTTCCTCTTTTATTTACTTTTTTTCTTGTGTACATTTCGAATTGCTTTTTTCTTCTTTGGCACATTCCTTCCTGCCTCTGTTTTCCCCTGATATCCTTTTTGGCTCTGCGCCCCCTGCTTCTGGAAGCGTTTATCCTGTCTTGGACGAATCAGACATTTCTTATCAAATCCAACTAAATCCATCCTGTCTGAAATCTTTAATGCTTCCATTACAAGCTGATAGTTCTTTGGATTACGATATTGGATTAATGCACGCTGCATCGCCTTTTCATGTGGGTTTTTCGGCACATACATCGGTTCCATCGTTCTTGGATCCACCCCTGTATAATACATACAAGTTGAGATTGTTGACGGTGTCGGATAAAAATCCTGCACCTGTTCCGGCATGTATCCCAAATCCCTCAGATATTCAGCTAATTCTACGGCTTCTTTCATCGTAGAACCCGGATGTGAGGACATCAGGTATGGCACCAAAAACTGATTCTTCCCAATTCTCCCATTGATTTGTTTATATTTCTTTGTAAATGCTTCATAAACACTATTTTCCGGTTTACCCATCTTCTGTAAAACGGCATCTGACACATGCTCCGGCGCTACCTTCAACTGTCCGCTTACATGATATTCACACAATTCTTTGAAAAATGTATCGTCTTTATCAGCCATCAGATAATCAAAACGAATCCCCGAACGTATAAATACTTTCTTAACGTTTGGAAGTTCCCTTAATTTTCTCAACAGTTTTAAATAATCCTTATGGTCCACCTTCAGGTTTCTGCATGGTTTAGGAAACAGGCATTGTCTTTCCTTACATACACCTTTCGTAAGCTGTTTATCACAGGATGGTCCTCTAAAGTTGGCGGTCGGGCCTCCCACATCATGGATATAACCTTTAAAATCTTTGTCCCATATGAATTTTTCTGCTTCAGCAATCAGGGATTCATGACTTCTTGTCTGAATGATTCTTCCCTGATGGAAGGTCAGTGCACAAAAGCTACATCCTCCAAAACAGCCTCTGTTGCTAATCAGACTGTATTTTACCTCTTCTATAGCGGGAACACCACCAAGTTCTTCATAAGAAGGATGGTAAGTCCGCATATACGGAAGACTGTACACTCTGTCCATCTCTGGCTGGGTAAGTGGTTTTGCAGGTGGATTCTGTACTACATAAAGATGATCCGAATACGGCTCTATTAATCGTTTTCCTGAGAATGGGTCTGTATTACAGTACTGTTTATAAAAACTTTTTGCATAGTTTAACTTATCGTTTTTTAAGTCTTCCCATGACTCTAACACGATGGCATCATATACGCTGTCCAAAGATTTTACCTTACATACTGTTCCGTCAATAAATGTTATATCTTCTACTGCAATTCCACTGTCCAGTGCCTCTGCAATCTCTATAATCGAACGTTCTCCCATACCATAAGAAATTAAGTCTGCACCCGAATCCAACAGAATCGAGCACTTTAATTTATTCGACCAATAATCATAATGCGCCATTCTGCGAAGACTTGCCTCAATACCGCCTATAATAATTGGTGTTTTTTTGTAGGTCTGTCGGATTAGATTGCAGTATACAATCGTTGCATAATCCGGACGTTTTCCCATGACACCGCCTGGTGTAAACGCATCATTTTGTCTTCTTTTCTTTGAAACTGAATAATGGTTTACCATAGAATCCATATTCCCACCAGAAACAAGAAAACCAAGTCTTGGTTCTCCAAACACAGCAATACTTTCTTTTACCTTCCAGTCTGGCTGTGCAATTATGCCAACCTTATATCCGTTTGCTTCTAATATACGTGTAATAATTGCATGTCCAAATGAGGGATGGTCCACATATGCATCACCTGACACATATACAAAATCTAACTGTTCCCAGCCGCGTTCTTCCATATCCTGTCTGCAGACAGGTAAAAAATCTTTTCTCATCTAAAGTACCTCGTAGGTGTTATTTTTTATATTATCATAATCCTGAATATAGTAGTCTGCCAAAGCACGTTTCTTTTCTTTCTGAGGTTTTGAAAAGTCATCCTCTACTGCACAGACCTTCATGCCGGCATTCTTTCCTGCCAAAATTCCCATTGGTACATCCTCAAATACCAGACAATGCTCCGGTTTAACTCCCAATTCTTCTGCCACTCTCAAATAAACATCCGGAGCAGGCTTTCCTTTTCCAGCTTCGCAAGATGTCCATATCGAATCGAATAATTCCAGAACTCCATTTGCCTCCAGCGCGGCAATTGCCAGCTCGCGCTGGTTGCTGGTCGCAATACCAAGTTTTACGCCATCCTCATGCATATGCTTTAGGAACTCATATGCTCCTTTTTTCAATGGAACCTTCGTGCAATACAGATCATATGCCATCTCATGCCATTTATCCATAAGCTCTTCCAATGTAAATGTCAATTCAGGAAACAAATCTAAAACAAACTGGGCTGTCTCAGAATAACTTTTTCCTTCCATATTTTCATGGAATCCTTCTGGCTCTGTTAAATGATATTTTTCTAGAAAGATATCATCAATTTCTGTCCAGACCCACATAGAATCCACTAAAGTTCCATCCATATCAAAGATTACTGCTTCTATTTTTTCCAACATAATGCTTCTAACTCCTCATCCGTCAATGGTCTGTATTCGCCCAAATCTAATGTTTCATCAAGTACCAGACTTCCCATGGAAAGCCTTTTCAGATAAATCACATCTTTTCCTACTGCCTCAAACATTCGTTTTACCTGATGAAATTTTCCTTCCTGAATGGTCAGACGGATTTCAGAAATTTCATCCGATACAAGAATTTCTAAATTTGCAGGCTTTGTCATCTCATCTGCACCAATCAAAACTCCTTCTGCAAACTGTTCTTTATCCTGCTCTGTCACAATTCCGCGGATTCTTGCAAAATACACCTTATCTACATGCTTTTTCGGTGCTAAAAGTGCATGTGAAAGCTCACCGTCATTCGTAATCAAAAGTAGGCCTTCTGTGTCTTTATCCAGTCTTCCAACCGGAAATAAATCTTTCCTCTTTTTATCGGTAATTAAATCCAAAACCGTCTTATCTTTCTTATCTGTTGTTGCTGATACAACACCTGCCGGCTTATTCAGCATATAATATTCATATTTTTCATAGGCAACCATCTGATTCATACAAATAATTTCCTGTTTTCCCGGTTCTACTTTTGCATCCGCAGACTTTTCTGTCACACCATCTATAGAAACTTTTCCCTGTCGGATCATTTTTTTTACCTCTGTTCTTGTTCCGATCCCCATATCAGAAAGATATTTATCCAAACGCATCATAATGACTGCCATCTCCATCCCGGTAAATATTTATTCTTTAAGGTTCCATTGGCAAGTTTACCCCATCCGAGAGGATAGCCATCAACCAAAACGAGCTGCCAACCTTTTTCCTTCGCATTTACCAGCTCATCCACGTCGATTGTCTCACCTTTGAGATATTTCACAACACGCTCATCCGAGATATTCAGATTAATTGTGTGTACATATTCGTCTGCTTTAAGGCACATTGCAAGTGACTGGCTCGGTTCAAAACGGTTCTTCTTTAAATCACCTAGATACAATCCGGTTCGCAGGAAGCGAATTCCTTTGACATTTGGAATATCTTTTGGCATATAATATACTTTTTCGCTATATGTCTCTAGACGGTTCCAGTCCATCTCCCATGAAATATCTTCGAAAAATGTAAGTATCTCCTCCGGCACTTTTTTATTGCGGCTTTTTTGCACTTTTATGTCTTTCGATTCTTCTGCCTCTCCCTTTTTCAGCAGGGCAAGATAATGTCCTTCCCCATGCATCTTATGAGGCCAGATACGAACTGTCTTTTCAAAGGAAGGATCTTTGGACTCTGTGACCTCTGGTCTTCCCTTTGCGAATCCTTCATATGGCATCAACTCTTTAATCTCGAATTCAGGATATTCCTGTCTCAGATATTCGATTGCCCCCTCATTTTCCTGTGGATCAAATGTACAAGTAGAATAAAGCAGCATTCCGCCTGGTTTTAGCATCCTTGCTGCCTGCAGCAGAATGCCCCTCTGGATTTTAGAAAAAAACTCCGGTCCATGTTCCTCCCAGGCTTTTACCATCTTTTTGTCTTTTCGAAACATTCCTTCACCGGAACATGGTGCATCAATCAGGATTTTATCAAAGTACTCCTTAAAGTATTCTTCAATCTTACCTGGTTCTTCACTTAATACAAGTACGTTACCTATCCCAAAAACTTCGATATTCTTAAGCAGTCCCTTCGCTCTAGAATTACTAATGTCATTGGCAACCAAAACGCCCTCACCATGTAGTTTTGCTCCTAACTCAGTGGCTTTCCCGCCTGGTGCGGCACAGACATCCAGAACTTTATCTCCCGGTTCAATTGGCAGACGGTTTGCCGGTGTCATGGCACTTGGTTCCTGCAGGTAATATAATCCCGCGAAATAATATGGGTGCTTTGCCGGCTGTTCATGTTCTCCGTCATAATAGAAACCATTTTCAATCCACGGAATTGGCTCTATTTTAAATGGACAAATCTTTTTAAAATCTTCTACACTAATTTTTTTTGTATTTACACGAAGACCGTATAATCTTTTTTCTTCATAACATTTTATATAATCGTCAAATTCAGCTCCTAAGAGCATTTTCATCTTTTCCTCAAATGCAATTGGTAAACTCATATTTTATCCTCCACATTAACATCATTTTAGTATATCATAAATCCAAGGATAACTCTATACCTAATACGCACATTTTAATTTGTGGTTTTCCAGATATCGTAGTATGTGATATGAATTTACACTCATTTCCTCTCCATCCGGATAAATATAAATTCCTAAATGGAGATGTACCGGAAACTTGCCCACGGTTCCTTCCACACCATAGCCACTGTCACCCATAAATCCCAATATATCTCCTGCCTCTATAGTATCGCCTATCTCCACATCGGCATAGGAATCCAAATGTGCATAGTAAAAATATCCTCCAGAAGGCGATAAAATTCCAATCCGGTATCCTCCTTTTTCTAGCCATCCCTTACTTTTTACGATTCCGTCTGTCATACTAATAATAGGATAAAGTCCCCGTACATTCTTCTTTGCCATAATGTCTGTCCCCTCATGTCCTCTCTTTCCGCCGTAGGTACGCTCCATCATCCAACTTTCTACATAAGACACAGTTGCCTCTGAATCCGTTGTGGAGACCGGAACCGGAAAATAGCTTATGTCCTCCCAGATTGCCTGCATCATCTCTAAATACGTCTGAAATTCTTCTTTTTTTTGCCACTTTTTCCTGAGTTTACGAAAATTTTCTTTCGTAAATTTCATAGGGAATTTCTGATAGCCAAACTTACTTTCCAAAAGATAAAGTCCCACAGCCATACCTTTGTGTTCTTCATTCTGTAAATAATCGAGCATTTCTGGTTCCAATTTCTGCTCACGGAATGCACTTTCAAAGACAATCGATTCATTTAACATCTGGAGTTCACTGGCATCTAAAAGCTTGATACTCAATAATACGATAAATAATGCTGCCAGAAAGACCAGCAGGAATAAATTTTGTTTATATTTCCGTTTCATAAAAAACCTTTTTTTCTATCAATATATGTCTTTTCTTCCTATCATATATCTTTCATAAACGCTGAGAGACAGCATATATTGATAAAAAATCAGGTGGTGTCCGTCTATGAAGCAGGTATTTAGTGCATGTTGTATTATTATCTTATTCTTTGCTATGCTGTTACTTCCAAAAGAGGCATTTGAAGGTGCTGCAAATGGACTTTTATTATGGTTTCATACGATTCTTCCTACTCTGCTTCCTTTTGTAATTATTTCAAACTTACTGATATATACGAATTCTATCTGCTTTATTTCCCGCCTGTTTGGACCTATGCTAAAGAAAATATTTCATGTATCGGAAAATGGAAGCTTTGCCATTCTGACAGGATTTCTATGTGGTTATCCACTGGGAGCTAAAGTAACCGCCGACCTGATACACACAAAACGGATTTCTTTATCGGAAGGACAATATCTGCTTTCGTTCTGTAATAATATAAGTCCAATGTTTATCATCAGTTATATTGTTCTTCAGAATTTCAAAAATGAACAATTGATCTTTCCTGCACTGATAATCTTATTAATTCCTCCGGTATTATGCAGCTTTCTATTTCGTATTTACCATAAGCCGGCATTCCTTCCTACTGCCGATTTGATGAAACAACAAAATACAATCTGTGTTAATTTTCAGCTCGTCGACAATTGCATTATGAGTGCATTTGAGACAATTACAAAAGTAGGAGGATATATCATACTCTTTTCCATATTGATTGAAATTGCCAAAAGCACTCCTATTAGTATAACAGTTTTTCATACATTTTTATTACCACTACTAGAAATCACAAATGGAATTCCACTTTTGTTACATACATACAAAACTGATTTACTCCGCTATCTGACTGTGTTTTTCCTGGCTTCTTTTGGAGGATTTTGCGCCGTTGTACAGACTAGTTCCGTGATACAACAGACAAAACTTTCTATTGTTCCATATATAATAGAAAAGCTGATTACCGCTCTGGTAACCAGCCTGTTTGCTTTCTTTTATGTAAGTTTTATTCTTCAATAGCGAATTCTTCGCCAAATTCAGCTTCCATTCCATGTTCAGATTTGTCCTGGACATCTAACTCTGCGCGGTTCGTACAAACGATGTCATAGCATTCACGAAGAGAATTTACTAAACCATCATATTTTGTAGTATAGCTGTCTAATGTATGCGCAATAATATTTTCAACATTTGACATAATATCATTTGTATACTGTATTGCACCGATGCGGATATCGTTTGCATCATTTGTTGCATTGTCAAGAATCTCCTGAGCCTGCTCTGTTGCTGCCATTACAATGTCATTTGCCTGTGCATATGCCTGCTGCATAATCTCATGCTCACTGATTAACTGATTTGTATGAATCTGGGCTTCTTCTAACATGCTCTCTGCTTTCGCACGTGCATCAGCAAGGATTGCATCTTTGTTAGCAATGATTTTCTGGTAGCGCTTGATTTCTTCCGGAGTCTTCATACGTAATTCACGTAACAATTCATCCATCTGCTCTTTGTTTACAATTATTTTCGTTGTAGATAATGGTTGAAATTTACAGCTATCAATGTATTCCTCGATTTCTTCAATAATTTGTTCAATACGACTACTCATATTTATGCTCTCCTTTTTTCTTCTATCTTTTCTTTTACATATTTAGCAATACTCTCAGGAACAAACTGACTAATGTCCCCGTCAAAACTTGCAACTTCCTTTACAGTAGTGGAACTTAAGAACGAATATTCCAAACTTGTTGTCAAAAATAACGTCTCAACATCCGGTTCAAGCTTATGATTTGTCTGCGCCATTTGTAGTTCATATTCAAAATCAGTAATTGCTCGCAGACCTCTTACCACTGCCTTTGCATTCACCTGCTTTGCAAATTCTACAAGCAGTCCCTCAAATGGAATGACTTTGACATTTTCCAAATGTTTCGTCACGTCTTTTAACATTTTAACACGTTCTTCCACAGAAAACAACGGTGTTTTTGCCTTATTATTCAATACACCGACAATTAATTCATCGGCAATCTGTGCAGACCGTTCTATAATATCAAGGTGTCCGTTTGTCACTGGATCAAAACTTCCCGGATAAATTGCTCTAAACATTTGCCTCAGCCTTTCTCTCTAAAAACAGGTGCTTATTTGTCTTATATACTTTTTCCTTGATTACAGAAAATCCTAATTCTTCCACATAGGAAAAATCGGTCTCCAATGATGCCTCTATAATAATTATTGCATCTTCTGACAATAATTCTGAGGTTGACAGATATATAAGAACTTCTTTTTCCAAAAGTTGATTATACGGTGGATCCATGAAAATGTAATCAAATTTCTTGGAATTTTCCAGTTTTCGTAATGCAGTAATCACATCCGTTTCCATCAATACTGCCTGCTCTGCCAGCTTGCTAATTTTTAAGTTTTCCCGAATGCAATCCATAGCTTTTTTATTTTTTTCTACAAAAAAAGCTTCCCTTGCTCCTCTGCTTAAAGCTTCAATTCCAATTCCTCCGCTGCCACTGAACAGGTCTAAAAAATAAGAATCTGCGAGATATTCCGAAATCATATTAAATAGTGTCTCTTTAATACGGTCTGTAGTAGGTCTTGTATCTAATCCTTCTATCGTCTTTAATTGTAATCGTTTCGCAGTTCCTGCAATTACTCTCATAAACTACCTCACACCACACTTTTTCTCATATATTATACGTATACATTTTCTACTTGTCAACTTGCCTCATCATTTTTGTAATGTTTGCCGAAAATAGGAACCAAAAATAAGGAGCCGGAACTTGGACAGATTTCTTATCTGTCCAAGCACCGGCACCATTTTTCATTCTACTTATTTACCTTCTGACATTTGTTTTTCCTGCTGTTCGATCATTTTTTTAACCATATAACCGCCAACAGAACCGTTCTGTCTTGATGTTAAATCACCATTGTATCCGTCTTTTAAAGGTACTCCAAGTTCGCTTGCTACTTCATATTTGAATTTGTCTAATGCAGCTTTTGCCTCTGGCACTGCTGCTCTGTTTGATGAACGATTTGCCATTTTCGTTTTCCTCCTTTAGATTCTTCGTTTTTGTAACTGTTTTATGTTACAGTCTTAGTATGTGGAGAATAAACAATCTTACACTAGCAATTCTTTCATAGTTTTACAGATTTTGTTCATGAATAATTACAAAGTTGCTTCTAACATATCGTTTTTTATATATTCTTCCAGATAATCTTTTAAATTTTGATTTTCAGGCAATTGTAAATATTTGTCTTCTTTTAGAAGTGTTCCTGCTGCTTCATTTGCTCTCTGCAGCGTTTTTGCATCCTGAAATACGTCTCCTAGTTTAAAATCTAGAATTCCACTTTGCCTGATGCCAAACAAATCACCTGGACCGCGAAGTTTTAAATCCTCATTTGCAATAAAAAAACCATCATTTGATTTATTTAAAATGGACAGTCGTTCTTTTGCTTCCTTTGTTTTTGATGCAGTCATAAAAATACAGTAAGACTGTTCTTTTCCTCGCCCCACGCGGCCTCTCAGTTGATGAAGTTGTGCAAGTCCAAAACGTTCTGCATTTTCAATCATCATCACCGTTGCATTTGGAACATTAATTCCGACTTCAATTACCGTCGTAGATACAAGTACTTGTATTTCATTTTTCCCAAAACGACCCATAATACTATCTTTCTCACCCTGTTTCATTCTTCCGTGTAAATGGGAAACCACAATTTCATTTCCTAACTCTTCCTGGAGATTTTTCGCATAATCAATTACATTTTCTGCCTCAAGCTGTTCGCTTTCCTCAACCATCGGACAGATTACATAACACTGTCGACCTTCCTGCACCTGTTTTTTTATAAATGTATATGCCGTTTTGCGATATCCCGTATCAACGACACAGTTCTTAATCGGAAGACGGTTTGCAGGAAGTTCGTCAATAACCGAGATGTCCAGATCACCATAGATAATCATGGCAAGTGTCCTTGGTATCGGTGTCGCACTCATGACCAGAATATGTGGAAACTGACCTTTTTCTGCAAGCTTTTCTCGCTGTTTTACTCCAAAACGATGCTGTTCATCAGTTACAACCAAAGCCAATGATTTGTACTGCACTTTTTCTTGAATTAAGGCATGTGTCCCAATGATAATTTGTGCACTTCCCTCTGCGATTCTTGTGTATGCCTCCCGTTTTTGCTTTGCAGTCATGGATCCTGTTAAAAGTTCAGCATGAAGTGGGATTTCATATTGTTCCAATAACCTTGTAATGGACTCAAAATGTTGTCTTGCAAGAACCTCCGTCGGCACCATCATTGCACCCTGATATCCATTCAAACCGACAAGTGCAAGCCCAAGTGTTGCAACAATTGTTTTTCCTGATCCCACATCACCTTGGATTAATCTCGACATAACATGTTCACCATTCATGTCCCTTTGAATATCTTTCCATACTCGTTTCTGTGCATTCGTCAACTCATACGGAAGTTTTTGTATCATATTTTCAACTAGTGCCTGATTTTTAAATTGAAATTTATTTTCAATCTTATGATTAGTCTCTTTCAACCGACGAATTGCCAGGATAAAAATCAAAAATTCTTCAAATACAAGCCTTTCCCGTGCAAGATAAAGCTGTTCTTTATTTTCTGGAAAATGGATGCCACGCACGGCATAATTATACTCCGCCAAATGATTCGCAAGCCTGATGCTCTGCGGGAGAAACTCCCGTTTTAAATCAAGATAGCTGATTGCCTGTTTTACAGCCTTCACAATTGCATGATTTGTAATACCGTTTGTCAAAGGATACACCGGTTGCATTGTATCTAACTTTTCATCATAAAGTGCACTTGGGTAAAAAATTTCCGGATGCTCCATCAGTAATACACCTTTTCGATTTACTATTTTTCCTCTCAGTGTGATTACACCGCCCTTTTGTAATGTATTGCGAAGAAATGGCATACGAAACCATACCACTCTCATTGTTCCACTGACATCCTTCACATAAATCGTCGTAACCTGCATGTTTTTCAGATTACTTACCTGCACTTTTCCATAAATCATGCCGTTTATTGTCACTGTCTTTCCTTCCACTGCCTCAGAGATCAAAACAGGTGGTTCATAAATCTCATAATCCCGTGGATAATAGCGGAGCAAATCACCAATAGTATAAATATTAAGTTTTTGAAATAATCGTTCAGTTTTTTCGCCAATACCTTTTAATTCACTGATTCTTGACTGCTCATTCATAATAATCCTCATTCACAATTCGAACAAAGAGTTCGCACGCAAACTCTTACACAAGTGTTTTTTTATTCTAGGAAAGTAGTCTGTCACGGACTACTCTCCCAGGATATTAAAAACGGGAGATAAACTCCCCCGTTCATTTTGATATTTATTCTACTGCTAATACATAATAGTAAATTGGCTGTCCACCTAATTGTGTATCAATATCTACATCCGGATATAGTTCTTCCAGTTCTTCGGTAAGCTTCATAGCATCTTCTTCTGTCACATCAGCACCGTAATAGATGCTGATTAATTCAGAATCTTCGTTTACTAATTCAGCGACCATCTCTTTTGTAGTCTCGGCAATATCTTTTCCTACTGAAATGATACCCGAATCGCCAATTCCCATAATATCATCTTTATGGATTTCTTTATTGTCAATACAAGTGTCTCTTACTGCGTATGTTACCTGACCTGTCTTAACTTTCTTTATTTCTTCTTTCATTATTTCTTCATTCTCTTCTGATGTTAAATCCGGAACAAAATTTATGATAGCTGTAATTCCCTGTGGTACTGTCGTAGTCGGAATTACAATTATTTCTTTATCTTTTACCAACGATTTTGCTTGATTTGCTGCAAGTGTAATATTCTTATTATTTGGGAAAATAAAAATATGTTTTGCATTCACTTCATCAATCGCATTCAGCATGTCATCTGTACTAGGATTCATAGTCTGACCGCCTTCGATGATATAATCAACACCGAGCTCTTTAAAAATCTCATTAAGTCCTTCGCCGATAGACACTGCAATAAACCCAAACTCTTTCTGAGCTTCTTTTTGTTTTATCTTCTTTTCTTGTGCAATCTTTTCGGCTTCACGAATCAATTTTTCCTCATGCTCTTCACGCATATTATCAATCTTCATACGTGAAAGCTGTCCATATGTCAGAGCTTTCTGAATAGCCAATCCTGGATCATTTGTATGAACATGAATCTTAACAATCTCATCATCCGCAACACATACAATGGAATCACCGATAGACTCCAGATAAGCTTTAAACTCCGTCTCATCATCATCTGTAAATTCTTTTTCTGTCATGATGATAAATTCTGTACAATATCCAAACTTGATTTCTGCATTTGTCTCAGCACTGATTTTTGTCATGTTCACATTAGTGCTTGGTGCAATTTTGCTGTAATCTACCTCTTTTCCTAAGAATGCATCATAAGCACCTTTCAGCACTTCCAACAGACCTTGTCCACCGGAATCAACCACACCTGCTTCTTTCAATACCGGAAGCATATCCGGTGTCTTAGCTAATACATTCTCTGCATGTTCCAATACCTGCGGAATAAATTCTTCTAAATCATCTGTTAACTCTGTCAATTCCAATGCCTTATCAGCGATACCTCTGGCAACTGTCAAAATTGTACCTTCCTTTGGTTTCATAACTGCCTTATATGCAGTTTCTCTTGCCTTTTCAAGAGCACATGCCAAGGTCAGCACATCAATTTCCTTTGTATCTTTGATTGCTTTCGTAAATCCACGGAATAATTGTGATAAGATAACTCCCGAGTTACCACGTGCACCTCTAAGTGAACCCGATGAAATCGCCTTTGCCAGGGCTTCCATGCTTGGTTTTTCCATAGCTGACACTTCTTTTGCTGCCGCCATAATCGTAAGTGACATATTTGTTCCTGTATCACCATCCGGCACAGGGAAAACATTCAGTTCATTTATAAACTCCTTTTTTGCTTCGATATTAGCAGCACCAGCTAAAAACATTTTAGCAAGCATTTCTGCATTTATTGTTCTTGTCGCCACAACCAGTTCCTCCTTGAATTAATCAATTACTCTTACACCTTCAATGTAAATATTAATCTTATCTACCGTCATTCCTGTGAATTCTTCTACTTTATATTTTACATTGCTAATCAAATTGTCAGTAACAGCCGAAATGCTTACCCCATATGCCACAATTACGTGAAAATCAATTGTGAGTTTATTATCCTCTGAAATGTCAACATGGATACCATGTGTCAGGCTTTCTCTCTTAAGCAATTTAACCAGCCCGTCTTTCATGCTTACTGCGGCCATACCTACAATTCCAAAACATTCCACTGCTACAGTTCCTGCATACTTTGCAATCACTTCTGAATCAATTGTGATGATTCCTAAATCTGTCGTCATGCTTCCTTTCATATCTATTACCTCCAATTCTATAATGGATTCTTTTCTGTCTCACTATATTTAACGTGTATATTATACTCTGTTTTTACAAATTTTACAACAATTTCTATTGCGTTTCTCAAAATTCCATTTATTTTATTAAATAAGTACTTGCAAATTCAATTTCTTTCTGCTAAAATAACCTATGTTGTGAGTCTGTAATGGCTATTAATATCGTTAGGAGGTGCAATCATGGCTAAATGTGCTATTTGTGAAAAGGGTGCTCATTTTGGAAATAACGTAAGTCACTCTAATAGAAAAACACCAAAAATGTGGAAATCAAACGTAAAATCTGTAAGAGTTAAAACGGAAGGCGGAAATACAAAGAAAATGTACGTATGTACTTCATGTTTAAAATCTGGCAAAGTTGAACGTGCTTAATCTACAACTTATAAACGAGATGATTGTTTCAATCATCTCGTTTTTTATATTACATGCAATTTTTCAAGTATCTGCACCCTGCTTTTCCAACTACTAACAGCAAAACAGACAATATGCTATTACCAGACACAGCATAATCAGAATTACACCGGTAAAAACATTCGGTAAAAATATCATAACCGTCATACCTACTGCCACAAAGAATAACGCAAAACCTATAATCCGCTTCACCGTCTTACCCCATATATCTATATTACTAATACATATGCAAGACAGCATGTAATTATTCCGCATCGTTTAAAATATCAACTACATCATTCTCTGTCATATTGTCTTCTTTTTTTGAGCTAAAGCGATCCATTACATCCGGTATCATATCTAAAATCTTAGTAAACGTATCCTGATTCTTAATATTTACTAATTTTGTCTTGCCGTCCTGAATAACCAAAACAGCACATGGTGACATCTTTCCACCTAAGCCGCCTGCACCTTTTTCCTTCTTATCCTCCTGGAATGCACCTGCACCAATTGCGAAAGATACGTCCATAAGTGGTAAAATAATCGTATTCCCAATGTGAATCGGATCACCTACAACTGTTTTTGCTGATATAACCCCGTCAATTCCCTGAAACAAAGCCTCTACTGTTGCATTGAATTTGTTATCTGCCATTCTCTCTTCCTCCTTGATTCTTCTATAATCCAAACTCTTTCACATGCTTGTAAGTAAGTCTGATATACTTATCAAAATATAAGTTCCACAAAATAATAATTAAATGAATGCCATAAATACGTCCCTTGAGCTTTATATTACCTTCAAATATCTGCTTTTCAAAGTCCGGAAAAATCTCTATGCTATTACCGTAAAACGGATACAGCACACTTAACGCAGCAAGTAACTTACCTGTCATACAGGGATCTTCAAATCCATACCGAAGATACATCTGAAGCCTTTTAGGTCTCATAAACCTGCCAAACCGAAACACTTCTTTTTTCGCTTTTTGAAAGGCATTTTTATGCACTTCATCATTGATGAAGTCTGCCAACTTTTCTTTCTTGTCAACCATTAGCTTTATTTTATCACATATATTTTGAATTGTATATTTTATCTTTTGAAACACATTTTGTTTTCTTCTATTGTTCCGATTGTTTGTCTCAGCGGTTTGTAACTTTTCTTGGATTTTTGATGATTCCTGTACCTTACTTTCTTTTATTTTCGATGTTTCTTGTACATTACTCGTTGTTTCCTCTACCTGAATTTCCTTTTGTATAGGCTTTTCTTTTTTACTCCTACTTTGGTTCAGTTTCTTCCATAAGATTCTACACTGCCACGAAAACTCTTTTTTTTCATATAGGGCGTACCCGGATATTAAATGGAAGAACCAAAAAAAACGAATCTGTATATGGACATCTGTCCAATCACCTGTGCCCTCGCCATCTATCCTATAGCAAACAGGTACAAACAATACAACCGTACAAAAGAGCAGTATGATTCCCAGCACTGTCGCCAAAACTATTCCAATAATTTTTAAAATCAATAATAATATATGTAACATAATCGTTCCTATACTTTACCTTCTTCAAAATCCTTTTGTTTTGCCTTAATATACGCTTGTATATCCGCTCCCCCGGTCGCATCATAGACTTCTTGTGCAATTCTTTTCACTATACTTAACGCTTCCTCGAAACCATCTGCAATGCCTACTACAAACAAATCTTTTTTCTGATAATATTTCTGAATTAAATACATGGAATCAATGATTTCCAGCTGATCTTCCTCTTTTTCCGCCAAAATAATCACATATTTACTAAGCTGAAATTTTCCATTCTCGAGTTTACTTAGTATTTCCTCTTTTTTTTGAATTAAACTATCACTCAGATAATATTCGCAATAATATTTCATTTTATTTCCTCAACACTAGTAATATGCATCTATTACTTTTCTAGCTACTGAAACAGCACTCATGCCCGATTGATCAGCACTTTCCACTACTACACTAATCACTAATTCCGGATTATCAACATTTGTAAATCCTGTAAACCATGAATGCGATTTTTCTTTATCACTACTATATTCGGCCGTTCCTGTTTTTCCTGCTACCGTATACTCGCTGCTCTTTAACGCGGTGCCTGTTCCATATTCTACCACACCACACATGTATTCTTTTAGCTGTGTGGCCTCTTTCGATGTCATAATTGAAGCATATTTATTTGGTACGTATTTTTTTACTGTTGTGCCTGTATAATTGACAATTTGGTCTACTAGATATGGCTTCATCACAGTCCCGCCATTAGCTATTGCAGCAGAAATCAACGTCATATGGTATGGACTTACCAATGTTTTTCCCTGTCCAATCGCAGTCATCATGACTTCCGTGTCAGAAGTATCCTTTGTTACCTGAAATTTGCTTTGACTATACGGAAGAACAGATGGTAAAGATGAATTAAACAGTAACTTTTCTGCCGTCTTACGGTAAGATGATTTATCCAACATCAATCCAATATTGGAATAGGAAGCATTACATGAATACGCAAGGGAATCTGCAAGAGTTTCTTCCTTATGCTTTCTATTGCCTGCACAATGTATGGTGGTTTCCCCTTCTGTAAATCCACCCTCACAATAATAATTATAGGAATTATATTCCGGATACTCTCTTATATATTCTAGCGTAGTGACAAGCTTGAAAGTTGAACCGGGTGCATATAATCCCTGTGTTGCACGATTCAGTAACACACTGTTTTCATCCTGAATAAGAGAATCCCAGTCTTGCCCAATTGTATTAGGGTCAAAAACCGGTTTCGACACCATGGCCAGAATCTTGCCGGTACCTGCTTCCATCACGACCACAGCACCTTTGTAATTTCCCAGGGCATTATATGCCGCCGTCTGCAAGTTTGTATCCAGAGTCGTAATAACATTATCTCCTATATTCTTTTCTTCTTTTACCGATTTAACCAGCTTTTCTATAAAAAATGCGTTGGAGGTCAAAAGATGGAAATTCTCTTCTGATTCTAAGCCGGATTTGCCTTTGGAATCAAACCCAATTACATGTGCATACATCTTTCCGTATGGATATACCCTTTCTTCGCTTCCATCCTCCGATACCTTAGTCTCAGCTAATATATTGCCATCCTTATCAAGAATTTTTCCACGTACAACACGCTCAGCCATAGAGTCCAGACGTACGTTGTAAGGACTATTGATAATTTCCTTACTTCTGACAGCATTAAAGTAGACAATATATCCCATCATCACAAGAAATAAGCCTACGAACAGATATGTCACTCTAACGAATTCTGTATTGCTCGATTTCTTTTTCTTGGCTGACTCTTTTTCTTTGTGCAGCCCGTTTTGGGCTTTTTTCCTGACGTATTCGTTGTTGTCTCTTTCTCTCAAGATCTTTCTCCTCGTCTTCCCTCAATATATATAATCCTTGAATAATTGCAAACATAATTAACGTACTCATTACGGAACTGCCCCCATAACTAACTAACGGAAGTGTCACACCCGTAGACGGGATAAATTTTGTTACGCCTCCAATTGTTAAAAAGGTCTGAAAAATATAGCATGTTCCAAGTCCCAATGCAACCATTTTATAGAAACGGTTATGAAGCTGCATCGCAATATTTAAAAACATCACATAACAACTTAAACAAATCAGAATCAGGCATAATGCAAAAATCAGACCCATTTCCTCTGAAATCGCAGAAAAAATGAAATCTTCATCTGCAACCGGTATCTTATCTGCCTCACCCTGGAACAAGCCCGTTCCAAACCAGCTTCCCGTTCCAATAGCAAATAACGATTGTGCCACCTGATAGCCGCCAACATCATATGCCGCAAACGGATCCTGCCATACTACTACTCTGACTCGGACATGATTAAAAATATGATATGCTACAACAGAAGCCACACTTCCCGCCGCCAATCCGGCAAACATATAAAGAGGTTGCTTTGTCGCCACATAGATCATGATCAGATACACCACAAATATAATCAACGCAGCACCTAAATCTTTGGATATTACCAGAATCAGCACATGAAATGCTGCTACTATTGTTGTGATTACAACATTCTTAAATTCTGTGGAATAGTAAAAACTTGCAGCCACAAAGAATACAAATAAAATCTTTACAAATTCCGACGGCTGAATCGCGAATCCACCAATCTGGATTCCAAGCTTTGCACCATACGATGTCTGTCCAATAACAACTACCGCTGCCAAGGCAACAATACCAACTATACCATACAGCAATTTCATTTCTGAAAGCCGCTTTACTTTACGTATTATAACGGGAACTACAAGACTGACTGCCACTGCACCTGCCACAATCAGACACTGCTTTACCGCTTTATTATAAGACAACCGTGTAATCATAATAAATCCAACTGCAAGCAACATACACATATTATTCACAACCAGTCTCGAAGCCTTCGGATAAAGTTTCGTATACAAAACTATAATTCCTGCCAGAATAACCACCTGTAAAATATAGAAAATCAAGATCTTTTCTTCTTCAATCTTAAAATACATTCCGGCAAAGGCCATGAAATGAATCATAAACATCAGTCTATTTTGGTTCTTCAAAACTCTTTTTTTCTTATCGCCTTCCTGATAACCAAATACTGTAAAACATTCATATGTGTACATTGCAATCAAAATAATCATCAGATACTTTGCACATTCTACTATAATATTAGCCAATCCATCACCTACTTTACTACACACAAGGGCATATATTCTCACTAAGCTCGTTCTTCACTTTATTTGCACCTGCTTAATGTTTATATGATTCCACGTTTAAAATGACCCCTTGTAAATTCAAATTTTAAATCTTCTGTACAAACATCATTTATAAAGACGTCCTCATACAGTCTCATAATTTTTTTGACTTCTTCCGCACTTTCTATTGTGAAATGAAGTCTAAGTGCTCCGGGCTGCAAATCCATAATCTCCTTTTTCTGATCTGTCAGTACAACCGGAGAAGTATTATAAATCACATTGTAACAATAATCACAATGATTCTTTACAACAAATTCCTTCTGGTATCGATCCTTCAAAACCATTCTTTCTTTCTGTTTCTTGCAACCTTTCGTTGTCTTTACAACACATTGCGCAGAAACCATCATCGGAAGATAGCCATAAATAATTAGTTCACTATTCTGAAGTCCTACAGCTTTTAATTCCTTATAATTCAATTCCAATGGAGCTGTCGTGAATTCTACATCTTCCTTCATCCAAAATGCCTTTGCATATGTGTTAAACTGATACATATTATAATCCATCACAATCTTACCATGATAATCATGATTTCTCAAAAATTCATAACTCTCATAATTTCTGACTAAGACACCATGCCAACCCTTTTCCAAAATCTTTTCATATGATTGCTCATATAAACGGATGGAATTTTTTCGGAATATATATGGCATGGCGAAAAACAGTTCTTTTCCACTATCCTTTATCATATTCACGATATCCTCAGTCCGATTGTCCTTCCAGGCACACTCTATTGCATTACAATCCAGATAAATTCGATTCACACTTTCTATGGAATTTAAAGTTTCCAGTTGTTCCAACGTTTCCGCATAAACAGTAAATCCCTTATAATATGGAGATCGCTTTGCATATACTTCATGATATAAGACTTTCTCCGGCATCTGCCTCCGGTATTTTTCCAAATTTTTTTTCTGCAGGTTTTCAATCCCCTGTCTGCGAAGTTCATTCAGGCTCTGCAACGGAATAAACAAATTGCCTTTTAATTCAATATCCAGATTGTCAAATTCAAATTCGGTATTTCCCGTCTTTCGCATCTGTTTTTCGATTCTTTCCGGATTCATTGGCTGATTAACTGCTTCCTGCGCCGGTTCACCATATGCTTCCACTATCATATCATGATTTTCTAGTATGAGTTTAGCAGGATCTGTCAACGAAAGTATTAATTTCCCATTAATTTTTTCTTTAAGTTTCTTTTCAATAATCTGTGTTTGTATCTCCTGAATCAATTTTTCATTGCGAATCCGATTCAAAACAGCATCTTTGCCGAAATTTTGCTTTTTATGTGTGATAAAAGTTGTGTTTTGTCCTTCTTTTACACTATTTGAGAAAGTATAGTTTTCCTTTCCATCAGGTAATTCAATTACATCACCTTTATGGATATCAACTAACGCTTTCACTAATATACTCTTCCCATTCTGACGAAGTACTTTTAAAGCCGATACCCCTGCATGGTTTGGCCTTGTCAGGGACAACATCTCTCTTCCATTCTTTGTATGATAATACCCACCATGGGATCCCCCACGATTATATAAATCCATCAACCGCTCACGATCTTTTGCATCTACCCGATAATTCTTCTTTCCTTCTGCAAAATATAAATCCACATATTTGCGATACATTGCTGTAACAAGCGCTACATACTCCGGCTTCTTCATACGCCCTTCAATCTTGAAAGAATATATTCCGGCTTCAATAAGCTCCGGTATATATTCTAATGTACAAATATCTTTCAAGCTAAGTACATACTGTGTCTCTTTTTTATCATTTACTCTATAAGGAAGACGGCAAGGTTGTGCGCACTGTCCTCTGTTCCCGCTTCGTCCGCCAATCAAACTGCTGTAAAGACATTGCCCGGAATAGCAATAACAAAGTGCACCATGCACAAAACTCTCTATCTCAAGTCCGGTACTCTCGGCAATCTCATGAATCTCATCCAACTGCAGTTCTCTGGAAGTAACCACACGTTCTACCCCCTGCTTTTTGAGAAACTCTGCACCAAGGGTATTCGTAATAGTCATTTGTGTACTTGCATGAATTGAAAGTCCAGGAAACTGTTCCTTAACAAATTCCAATACACCGATATCCTGAACAATAACGGCATCCAGACCCTGCTTATAATACGGCAGCAGATAATCATACAATTCGTTTTTCAGCTCTTCTTCTTTTAAAAGTGTATTGATTGTTAAATAAATCTTTTTCTCATGCAAATGTACATAATCAATTGCTTCCAGAAGTTTTTCCTCACTAAGATTGTTCGCATATGCTCTGGCACCAAAACGGCTGCCTCCTACATATACCGCATCTGCACCTGCACTTATAGCTGCCTTGAGGCTTTCATATGACCCTGCCGGGGATAGAATCTCTACTAGTTTTCTCATAATTCTCCTTTATAACACTTCCTAATTGTATAAAAAAGACCGTCTCGCGACAGTCTATTTTTTGCGATTCTTCAACTCTGATTCCAATTTAACAATCTGCATCTGCAATTTTTGATTTTCTTCCTTGAGCTTGTCCAATTCGCCTTCCAGATTTTCGCACTTAATCTGCGTTGAGATTAATTCGTGCTTTAAATCATACATTTCTTTATCCTTTTGTTCTACATCCGTCTCCAATGCTGCACCCTGTCTCTTCGCCTTGAAATAGTCGTCTGCTATATTCAATGCCAATAGGGTGCTTCTCGTCTCAGAACTCTGTCTGCGATATCCCTCAACATTGGCACATTCTGCCATCTTATGATTCAGATATGTAGAAACCTTCTGTAAATACTCTTCACTTTCAAATCCACTTAATGTAAATACTTTTCCACCAATTAATACTTGGGTACAATTCTTTGAAGATGCCATGGAAACCTCCTTGAAACTTTCCTGATTATATTTCATTATAAACTATCTTTTTGTAAAAACCAACTCTTTTATTGGTTTTCAAACGAAATTCCCAGATGATGATAAGCTCGCTCTGTTACCACCCGGCCTTTCGGTGTTCTCTGCAAGAATCCATTTTTCAATAAATATGGTTCATAGACATCTTCAATTGTTCCTGAATCTTCCCCTATGGAAGCAGCCAATGTATCCAGCCCCACAGGACCACCATTAAACTTCTCTATAATTGTTAGCAGAATATTTCTGTCAATATGATCCAGACCATACTTATCTACATCAAGTAAATCCAAGGCATACATTGCCACTTCTTTTGTAATAACACCATCATATTTTACCTGGGCAAAATCACGCACACGCTTCAAAAGACGGTTCGCCAAACGTGGAGTTCCTCTCGAACGTCTTGCCATCTCTAAAGCACCTGCCGGTTCAATCTCAACCCCTAATACACCTGCTGAACGTATGATAATCGTCTGTAATTCTTCTTCTGTATAGAATTCCAGATGATGTACTACACCAAAACGATCACGCAGCGGTGCTGTAAGCATACCTGCTCTCGTTGTAGCACCAACCAACGTAAATTTCGGTAAATCAAGACGGATTGAACGTGCACTTGCACCTTTCCCAATCATAATATCAATTGCATAATCTTCCATAGCCGGATACAATACTTCCTCTACCTGACGATTCAGACGATGAATCTCATCTATAAAAAGAACGTCTCCCTCTTGTAGATTATTCAGAATAGCTGCCATCTCTCCCGGTTTCTCGATTGCCGGTCCGGAGGTAATCTTTAGATTTACATTCATCTCATTGGCAATAATTCCAGCCAATGTCGTCTTTCCCAGTCCCGGCGGTCCATAAAAAAGTACATGATCCAATGCCTCTTGCCTTGATTTCGCCGCTTCAATATAAACCTTTAAGGTTTTTTTAGCCTTTTCCTGTCCGATATAATCATTCAAAAGCTGTGGGCGCAGATGATTCTCAATCTTAATATCTTCTTCCAGATTCTCCGTTGTAATAATTCTTCTTCCCATAATCAAGCTTCATCTCCACTAAAACATAATATATTTTAAAGCCAGCTTTAATACTTCTTCTACTGTTGTGCCCGATCCTGCCATAACCTGCTTCACCGCTTTCATAGCCTCAGTGCTTCCATAGCCAAGTGCCACAAGTGCCTGTATCGCTTCCGACTGCACCTCATTGGAGGCATTACCTGAAACCGTGGATGCTTCCTGCTCATGCTTTTCCAAAACATCTTCAATATGCAGCTTATCTTTCAATTCAATAATCAGTTTTTCTGCGGTCTTTTTTCCAATTCCCGGTGCTGTTGCAATCGCTTTCGCATCATTTGCCATTACTGCGAAACGCAGATCATCTGCTGAGAGCTGCGACAGAATACTGAGCCCCCCTTTGGGACCGATGCCACTTACTCCAATCACAAGCTTGAACACCTGCAAATCATCTTTCGTCAGAAAACCAAAAAGCTGCATTGCATCTTCTCTAACATTTAAATATGTATGTAATTTAACCTCCTGCCCCACAGGCGGAAGTAAATTTATTGACTGCAGGGGCATATAAACACCATATCCCACACCATTCACATCAACGATTACTTTGTCGTCTTCCAGAGCTGCCAATTCTCCTCTAATATACGAAATCATATGTTGTCACTTTCCTAATAGTAATAATAATTGCCCACTGCACTTAAGATAAATGCACACATAACAATAATTATAATCAATGATATTACACAGGAAACTGCCCAATAAATTAAATATGCACGGCAATAGTTCCTGCGGTTTACATTGCCGTTTTTTCCAAATGCCCATACAAAATAAATAATAATACCTGCACAAGGAATTAAAAGTATCAAAAGTGTAATCAGCCAGTCCCCCATCGACATGACACTTCTGTCTTCCGGGTTCTGATACCCTATATTGGAATTACCTGTATCCGGTTGGCTACTATTCTCTTGCAATATATTATCATTATAATTTTCCATAATATATAATCACATCCTCCCCATCAATTACGTAGTTCATAATAGCATACTTTTTATGCTTCTACAATTTATTCAGTATAATTTGTATTAGATTACGTCGATAAAAAGACATTGGTGGTTCACCAGGAAAAACACAAATCATACGATAAAAATAATATGCAATCATCAATAATAATACCACTATCCCCACTCTGGTCAGCATCTTCGAATCATTCTGTAAAAGATAGCGCCAGACAAAGAAAAAAACTGCATAAACAATCAGCACATAGACAAATGCATGCTGGCAAAAAGCTTCATAGAATTCCCCTTTAACAAACGATACACAGGCCCTTGTCAACCCGCATCCCGGACAAGGGAAACCCGTAATTGCAACCATTGGACAGCTAACACGAAAAATCTTTCGGCTCACTAAAAAATAAATACATATCACAATCGCTGCATCCCTCATATTTTTAATATCTTCCAACAATAATCCAAATGCTTTTTTCAACATTATCTTATTCTCCATAAAACAAATAGAGACTACGAATAGTCTCTATTTGTCTGCATTTTTTAAAATGAATTCCAAATTATTCAGCTGTCTCTTCAACAACTGCTTCTTCTGCAGCCGGTTCAGAAACTGTTTCCAAAGCTTTCATACTTAAGCTGATCTTTTTCTCTTCTTCATTTAAATCTACAATCTTTGCTGTAATTTCCTGTCCAACTGTTAATACATCGGAAGGTTTTTCAACATGGGCTTTTGAAATCTGAGATACATGTAATAATGCATCAACACCTGATGCTAATTCAACAAATGCACCAAAGTCTGTCATTCTTGCGACTTTACCTGTCACTTCTGTTCCAACTGCATATTTTGTTGCAGCATCAGCCCATGGATTTAATTCTGGGAATTTTAAACTTAAAGCAACTTTTGTACCATTGATATCTTTTACAAGAACTTTTAATTTTTCACCAACTTTGAAAACTTTCTTAGGATTTTCTACTCTTCCCCAAGACATCTCAGAGATATGTAATAATCCGTCAGCTCCACCCAAATCAATAAATGCACCAAAGTCTGTTACATTCTTAACTGTACCTTCTACAGTATCGCCAACTTTTAAGTTTTCAAATAATGCTTTTTGTAATTCAGCTTTTTCGGCAACTAAGAGTTGTCTTCTGTCACCAATTACTCTGTTTCTTCTTGGATTGAATTCGCTAATTACAAATTCAATTTCCTGACCCTGATATTTGCTAAGGTCTTTTTCGTAAGTATCAGATACTAAGCTTGCAGGAATAAATACTCTTGCTTCATCAACAACAACACTTAAACCTCCACCAAGGATCTGTGCTACAGTAGCCTTCAATACTTCTTTGTTTTCAAAAGCTTCTTTTAATCTTTCGTTTCCTTTTTCTGCTGCTAATCTCTTATATGTTAACAGCACCTGGCCTTCACCGTCATTCACTTTCAATACTTTAACTGTCATGGTAGCACCAACTGATACAAGTGCAGTCAAGTCAACATTTGGCTCATTTGTGTACTCGTTGCGAGTAATGATACCGTCAGCTTTGTAGCCTATATTTAAAATGATCTCATCTGGTTTCACATCGATGACCGTACCATCTACAACCTCTCCATTACGTATTGTTTTGAATGAATCTTCTAACATTTGTTCAAAAGTTAATTCCGACATTTTTTTGAACCTCCTCAATTATATTATTGGGCGTCGATGCCCCTGCTGTAATACCTACTGTTTTAACCGACTTTAATTGATTCATATCCAAATCGTCAAGTGTCTGTATATAGTACGTATTGTTACATGCCTTCCGGCATATTTCAAATAACTTCTGAGTATTGGAGCTATGCTTGTCTCCTATTACAATCATGGCATCCACCTCATTTGCAATACTTTCCGCCTCTGTCTGGCGTTCTTTGGTCGCATTACAAATTGTATTTAAAACACTTATATTGTAACTCTTTTTTGAAATAATTTCAACCAAATATTTGAATTTATTGTAATTAAATGTCGTTTGCGAGACGATGCATATTTCAGCGTCCTGATTTACAGAAAATGCTTGTGCATCCTCCACTGTTTTCACCACAGTGACATCACCATTGGCCCATCCTTTGATCCCCTGCACTTCCGGGTGCGCCGCATCCCCAATAATCACAATATGCTTTCCTGCCGCACTTTCCCGTTCCACAATACGGTGTATCTTTTTCACAAACGGGCAAGTTGCATCCACACAAATTATCCCCCGTTCTTTCAGAATCGTATAAATGCTCTTTGGGACACCATGCGAACGTATAATAACCACACCCTCCGTCAGATTTTTTAATTCTTCTTCCGTGTGCAGAACCTCCACACCCTTACTTTTCAAATCCTTCACCACTTCTTCATTATGAATGATTGGTCCGTAGGTATAGATTTTTTCTCCGGCATGTTTATCCAATTGTTCGTAAACTGTTTCTACTGCCCGTTTTACACCGAAACAAAATCCGGCTGTCTTAGCTAACTTTACTTCCATATCCTCTCCTATTTACACAGAGCCTTGATTGCTTCCGTCACTTCATCAATACTCATATCAGAGCTGTCAACAAGGATCGCATCCTCCGCCTGTCTAAGAGGAGCAATTTCACGACTCATATCACGTGCATCACGTTCCTCAATATCACGAGCAATTTCTGTAAAATCGCAGGCCTGTCCTTTCTCCAGCAGTTCGAGATATCTTCGTCTTGCTCTGGTTTCCACACTTGCAGTTAAATATACCTTCACATCTGCGTTTGGAAGAATATTGGTTCCAATGTCTCTACCATCCATGACTACATCATTTGTCCTAGCCATTTCTCTCTGCAATTCCAATAACTGGGCACGTACTTCCGGAATTGCCGATGTAATGGAAGCCATATTTCCAACAGCCTCTGTTCTAAGCTGGTCTGTTACATTTTCACCATTTAAGTATACCTGCTGCATACCATTCTCATACTGCAAAGTTACTTCTGCATTTTTGCAGGACTGTGCAATCTTTTCTGTCTCATTCGGTTGTAAACCCATTTTAATAAAATATACTGCGAGTGCACGATACATTGCACCTGTATCCACATAAATAAATCCCATTTCTTTTGCCACACGCTTTGCAATCGTGCTTTTTCCGGCACCTGCCGGTCCATCAATCGCTACATTATATCCCATGTTTTTCTCCTTTTTAGTATATACTATTTCCTGCCGCATAAGCCGTCGACCATGCTATCTGTAAATTAAATCCTCCGGTAAGCGCATCCAAATCCAACACTTCTCCGACAAAATAAATTCCTTCTACCAATCTCGATTCCATCGTAGACGGATTAATTTCTTTAACTTTAACACCACCTTTAGTGATAATCGCTTCATTAAAATCACGTAGTTTTATAATTGTCATTGTAAAGTTCTTAATCAGCTTCACAAATTCCTGCCGTTCTTCTTTTGAAATCAGATTAACCTTTTTTTCAGGATCGATCGTGCATAAATCAAGCATAACCGGTATCAGCTTGCTTGGAAACAATTTTGTAATCGCATTCTTAAACTGCTTGTTCATATTCTCTTCAAAATCACGAAGCACTCTTTGATCAAGCTGTTCGAATGTAAGTGCCGGTTTCAAATCAATGACAAGCTTTAATTCTTTTTCTTTCAGTTTTGTGCCGATAAAACTGCTCGCACTTAACATTAGTGGTCCGCTGACCCCATAATGAGTAAATAGCATTTCACCAAATTCCTCGTAAAGCTTTTTCTTTCCATCGTAAATGACAGCTGACACATTTCGAAGGGATAACCCCTGTAATTCTTTCACAAAGTATTCTTTTATTACCAACGGAACAAGCGCCGGAATAATTTCTGTGACCTGATGTCCCATTTCCTTCGCAAAACGGTATCCATCACCGGTAGAACCTGTGGTCTGATATGAAAATCCGCCAGTCGCAATGATACAGGCATCACCTGTTATTTTTTTCCCGTTTTCTAATAATAGATATTCAAATCTTTCTTTTCCGACAATCTTTTTAACATCTGTATGCAGATGAATCTCTACACCTAGTTCTCGCAGCTTTCTTGTCAGACCGTTAATTACGTCGGAAGAATGATCTGACACGGGAAATACACGGTTTCCACGTTCAATCTTTGTTGCTACACCTATATTTTCAAAAAAGTCAATTACATCCTGGTTCGTGTATCCATAAAAACTACTATATAAAAATTTGGAATTCGTCACAACGGAAGCAAATAATGTATCCATATCACTTGCATTTGTGATATTGCATCTTCCTTTTCCTGTAATAAAAAGTTTCTTTCCAAGTTTTTCATTCTTTTCAAAAATATGGACTTCATTTCCATTATACGCGGCAAAAATCGCAGCAAACATTCCTGCGGCACCGCCTCCTACTATAAGCACCTTACTCATCTATTAATCCTCATTTTCGCTATAATGCAGGGTCATTGTACTGTCTATCTGATTCAATTCATCACTGTTATACACTTGATATTCATCCCAAATCTGCTCTAATGTTTCCAATGTAGTAATAACCTCTTCCTGCTTTTTCATGCACAATGCCACCACAAGTGCATTAATCAGACTTAAGGGTGCTACCAATGAATCCACAATTGATGCCATATCACTTCTTGCAATCAGATTGCAGGAAGAATACAGATTAATTGGAGAATGAATACTGTCTGTCAAAGTAATCACCTTTGCCTTACGGTTACTTGCAAATTCTAACGCCTTTAACGTACGCATAGAATATCTTGGAAAACTAATTCCAATAATAACATCTTCCTCGTTGATCCGGATTAGTTGTTCAAAAATCTCACTTGATCCATTCGAATTAATGACTGTTACATTTTCACAAATCAGGTTCAGATAAAAGCTTAAAAAACTGGCAAGGGGTGCACAGCTTCTGATTCCCACTATATATATTCGTCTTGCATTCAAAATTGTATCAACTGCCGTATTAAAAGCATTATGATCCATATTCGTCAAAGTCAACTTGATTTTTTCAATATCCGACTGCAGCACTGTCTCAAGAATCTCTGATTGACTGATACGTCCATATGTCACTTCCATACGTTGGATGGAATTAAGCTTATTTCTCACCATTTCTTCCAAAGCTTTCTGAAAGCCGGGATATCCCTTATATCCTAGCTGAGTTGCAAAACGTACAACTGTCGATTCACTGACACCGACTGTCTTTCCTAATTTCGCTGCCGTCAAAAACACTGCTTTATCATAGTTTTCCACAATATAATCTGCAAGCAGTTTTTGCCCTTTACTAAATTTGGTATAATTATCTTTAATACTGCTCAATAGTTCATTCGTTTTTTTATTGCTCACAATATGCCTCCGAAAATTCTCAAACTAACTTGTATTATACACAATATCTGTGTTTAATTCAACTTAGCTTTCATCTTCTTTTGCCCATCCATAGGCATATTTTACCGCCTTATTCCAGCCCATCACCTTTGCATGTCTTTTCTCATCATCAATCTCCGGCTGAAATACGCGTCCAATCATTCTGTTTTCAATTACATCTTCTTTATTTGCCCAATATCCAACTGCCAATCCAGCAAGATATGCCGCACCCATAGCCGTTGTTTCCACACATTTCGGCCGATCAACCGGGGCATTTATGATGTCCGACTGTGTCTGCATCAAGAAGTCATTGGCACTTGCTCCGCCGTCCACTCTTAATGATGACAGAGAAATACCAGAATCTGCCTTCATTGCCTGCAGCACATCATTGACCTGATATGCAATGGATTCTAAAGTAGCACGAATTATGTGATATCGATTGACACCGCGTGTGATTCCCACAATCGTTCCTCTTGCATACTGATCCCAATGTGGTGCCCCAAGCCCGGTAAACGCCGGAACCACATAACATCCATTTGTATCTTCCACTTTCTTGGCCATATATTCTGAATCAACAGCAGAATCAATCAGCTTCATCTCATCACGCAGCCACTGAATAGCTGCACCTGCCACAAAAATAGAACCTTCCAGTGCATAGTTTACTTTTCCATCAACTCCCCATGCTATTGTAGTTACCAGCCCATTTTCAGAAAATACCGGTTTTTCACCTGTGTTCATCAACAGAAAACAGCCTGTTCCGTAAGTATTTTTCGCCTCTCCGGGGTTGAAACATGTCTGTCCAAAAAGTGCTGCCTGCTGGTCGCCAGCTGCACCTGCAATCGGTATTTCACCACCCAGAAAAGAAGAGTGTGTCATTCCATAGACACAGCCTGACGGTTTTACCTCGGGAAGCATCGTTCGCGGAATATTTAATTCCTCTAAAATCTCTTCATCCCACTTCAAGTTATTAATATTATAAAGCATTGTACGTGAAGCATTAGAATAATCTGTTACATGTACTTTCCCTTTTGTCAGTTTCCAAATCAGCCATGTCTCAACCGTACCGAATAAAAGCTCGCCACATTCTGCTTTATCTCTTGCACCTTCAACATGATCCAGAATCCATTTGATTTTTGTACCGGAAAAATATGCATCAATCACAAGACCCGTCTTTTTCCGAAAAGTCTCAATCAATCCTTTTTTCTTTAAAAGATCACATTCTTTTGAGGTTCTCCGACATTGCCAGACAATCGCATGGTAAATAGGTTCTCCGGTATTTTTATCCCATACAATTGTAGTCTCCCGCTGATTTGTAATTCCAATTGCTGCAATATCTTGAGCGGAAGCCCCTATTTTATTCATCGCCTCTACGGCAACCCCGAGCTGGCTTGCCCAAATTTCATCTGCATCATGTTCCACCCATCCTGGTTGTGGGAAATATTGTTTAAATTCGCGCTGTGCAATACTGCATATCTCTCCCTTTTTATTAAACAAAATACAGCGATTGCTTGTTGTGCCCGCATCCAGTGCCATCACATACTTTGCCATAATTTTCTCTCCTATTTCAAAAATGAAATCATTATTTTAAAAAGAGGAGTGGCATTTCACTCCTCTTCATCATTTGATTATACCGGATAACTTCCGTTCTCCGTATCTGCTACAGTCTGGTCTACGCCTGTCTGCTGTGCCTCTCTGTATTTAAAGAACTCTGTTGCAACTTGTGGGAATAATGCATATGACAATACGTCTTCTTCCTGTTGTGACCATTGTGCCATTTCGTTCCTTAATGTATCTAACTCGTCCGGAATCAAATCTGCCGGACGGCATGTAATAACTTCTGCATCACCAATACATTTTTTCTGTACTTCCGGATTAAATGGTTTTACAGTTGCACCATATTTTCCACTTAATACATCTTTTGTCTCTTTTGTAGCCATTTTATAACGTTCACCCATCAATACATTAAATACAGCCTGTGTACCAACGATTTGTGAAGATGGCGTTACAAGTGGCGGTTCACCAAGGTCTTTACGCACTCTTGGTACTTCTTCTAATACTTCGTAGTATTTATCTTCTGCACCCTGTTCTTTTAACTGAGATGTTAAGTTTGATAACATACCACCCGGTACCTGATATAACAGTGTCTTGATATTAACACCAAGGTTCTTTGGATTCAGTAATCCTGAATCTAAAGCTTCATCACGGATTGGTCTGAAGTAATCAGCGATCTCTGCTAATAAGTTCTGGTCAAATCCTGTATCATATGGTGTACCCTTGAATGTTTCAACCATAACTTCTGTCGCAGGCTGGCTTGTTCCAAGCGCAAATGGTGACATCGCTGTATCAATTACATCAACGCCTGCTTCTACTGCTTTTAGATATGTCATAGAAGCTACACCTGATGTATAGTGTGTATGAAGCTGAATTGGGAGGTCTGTTGCCTTTTTCATAGCTGTAACTAATTCTGTTGCTTTGTATGGGAGTAAAAGTCCTGCCATATCTTTGATACAGATTGAAGTTGCACCCATATCCTCAATTCTCTTTGCAATGTCCATCCAGTATTCCATTGTATATGCATCGCCTAATGTATAAGAAAGAGCTACCTGAGCATCTGCTTTTTCCTTTACTGCAGCCGAAACAGCCGTCTTTAAGTTACGCATATCATTCAGACAGTCAAAAATACGGATTACATCAATTCCGTTTGCAACTGATTTCTGTACGAAATATTCTACTACGTCATCCGCATATGGGCGATATCCCAAGATATTCTGTCCACGGAATAACATCTGTAATTTTGTATTTTTGAATCCATCACGGAATTTACGAAGTCTTTCCCATGGATCTTCTTTCAAGAAACGAAGTGAAGCATCGAATGTAGCTCCGCCCCAGCACTCTACTGAGTGGTATCCAACTTTATCCATCTTCTCAATGATTGGAAGCATCTGTTCTGTTGTCATTCTTGTAGCAATTAATGACTGATGCGCATCACGTAATATCGTTTCTGTAATTTTAATTGGTTTTTTTGTGATTTCCATTCTATTGTCCTCCATCATTATTTAACACCAAAAATCGCCATAAATGTTCCGGCTGCAACTGCAGTACCGATAACACCCGCAACATTTGGACCCATTGCATGCATCAATAAAAAGTTCGTAGGATCCGCTTCTGCGCCAACCTTCTGTGATACACGCGCTGCCATAGGTACGGCAGATACACCTGCTGAACCTATGAGTGGATTTACCTTTCCACCAGTTACCTTACACATAATCTTACCAAAGATTACACCGGCCGCTGTACCAAACGAGAATGCCACTAAACCGAGCGCAACAATTTTAAATGTATCCCAGTTCAAGAATGCCTCTGCACTTGTTGTAGCACCTACTGATGTTCCGAGTAAGATAACTACGATGTACATTAACGCATTTGAAGCTGTCTCTGTCAATTGTCTTACTACACCTGATTCTCTGAAAAGGTTACCTAACATTAACATACCAACAAGCGGTGCTGTTGTAGGAAGGATCAAAGAAACTACGATTGTGATAATAACAGGGAATAAGATCTTTTCCAGTTTTGAAACGGGACGAAGCTGTTCCATCTTAATCTTACGTTCTTCTTCTGTTGTTAATAATTTCATAATTGGCGGCTGAATAATCGGTACCAGTGACATATACGAATATGCCGCTACTGCGATTGGCCCCATAATCGCTGTCTGCTGCAATTTTCCTGCAAGGAAGATAGATGTTGGTCCATCTGCTCCACCAATAATCGAAATTGCCGCTGCTGCTTTATCTGAAAATCCAAGTGCCATCGCACCAAGGTAAGCTGCAAAAATACCAAATTGTGCGGCCGCTCCTAACAAGAAACTCTTTGGATTGGCAATGAGTGGACCAAAGTCTGTCATCGCACCTACACCCATGAAAATCAATGAAGGAAGAATTGCCCATTCATCCAACAGATAAAAATAGTGAAGCAATCCTCCTGCACCTGTTTCCGAATCTTCTATAGCCATCATAATATCCGGATAGATATTAACCAGAAGCATACCAAATGCAATTGGTACAAGCAACAATGGTTCAAAACCATGTCTGATTGCTAAATATAGGAAAAAACAGGCAACACCGATCATGATAAAATTACCCCATGTCAGGTTCAGGAAAGCGGTCTGCTCTACAAGATTTCCTAACGTTGTCATAATATATTCCATTTTTTAACCTCCTGTGAGTATCCCAGTGTGTCTTTTGCTTAGTTCAAAGTAGCTAATATCGCTCCTGCATCTACTGCATCTCCTACTGCCACATTAATGCTTGCTACTGTTCCATCTTCCGGAGCTACTACAGGGATTTCCATCTTCATCGCTTCGATGATAATAACTGCATCACCTTTTGCAACCTTCTGTCCTACGCTTGCTTCTAATTTGAATACTTTACCAGCTGCACCTGCTTTTACTTCAATGCTTCCTGCTGCACCTGCTGCCGGTGCTGGAGCCGCTGCCTTTGGTGCTGCTACCGGAGCTGCTGCTCTTCTTGGTGCCGGAGCTGCTGCTCCGCCAACATTTTCTTCTACTGTTACGTCATATACGTTTCCATTTACTGTGATTGTATAACTTTTCATCATTTATTCCTCCTAAATTACATTCTTAATTCCAATTGTTTGATGTACGACGTCTGATAGAACGTACTACAAATCCATCTGTAGATGTTCCCTCCCGGGCAGCGATTGCCGCAGTAATTACTGCCACTAATTCCAAATCATCTGCACATTCCACGGTCTCTGCAGATACCCCTGCAACGACAGGTATGCTTTCTTGTACAGGTGCTTCTTCTTTCTTTGCAAGTTTTTCCGTAATTACCGGGATAAATTTCATCAATGAAATCAAAAATGCAAGGAAAATCAGTACAGCAAATACAGTTCCCATACCAAGTAATGTGTTAAGTCCTGCTTTTGTCAGAATCTCACCCATAGTATATTTTGCAGATACGTCTACAGATTCTAACTTGCCATCTTCATTAAAACTGAATAAAATTGTTGCTTCTCTGTTTTCATATTCTGCTAATGTAGAAAGTTTAACACCATCATTCTTAACTTCCATCTCATAGTCGCCATGTCCGAGATATTTACCGCATTCTTCTTCTGCAGCCATCCATGATTTGAGCATACCAAGGAAATCTTTACCCTCTACCGGGAAACCATAGTACAGCATGGAATAATTCAATTCATAATCTGACAAACTCTTAAACTGCTCTACTAATGTCTCATCTGCCGTTATAAAAACATTCAGCATTGTCTCAGCCGAAGTCTGCAAAGTCTCCTGGTTATATTTACTTTCTGAAGACTTATCACCAGAACATCCTGCAAAACTAAGTACTGCAATCAGGACACATAATAATAAGCTAATCTTTTTCTTCACTCTGCCTCACCTCACTAAACTGTTCCGTGTTTTTTCGATGGACGGTCTTCTCTCTTTGTGAATAACATCTCAAATGCACCAATTAAATATTTTCTTGTATCAGCAGGCTCAATAATCGTATCTACATAGCCACGTCTTGCTGCTGCCATTGGGCTTGACTGCAATTCTTTGTATTCTGCAGCTTTTTCATTGATTGTAGCTGCATCTGAATCTGCATACATAATCTTTGCTGCCAATGTCGCATCCATCATACCAATCTCAGATACCGGCCATGCATATACCATGTCTGCACCGATTGATTTGCTGTTCATGGTAATATAAGCACTTCCGTATGCTTTTCCGATAACTACATTTACTTTCGGAACAGTTGCATTTGCAAACGCATAAGTAAGTTTTGCAGCTTCACGAGCTAATGATTTTTCAGAGCATTTACATGCCTTGAAACCTTTTACATTAGTGAATGTTGCTACCGGAATGTTAAATGCGTCACAGAAATCAACGAAATCTGTTGCTTTTTTACATCCGCGTGCTGTCAATGTACCATCAAATTCTTCTTTCACATTGCCTTCCTCATCATATACCTTAGAGCGGTTAGCAACGACACCTACTGTCATACCATTCAGTCTGATGAAACCTGTTACCATATCTTTTGCATATTCTCTCTTTGTTTCAAAGAAAATATTATCATCTGAAACCATGGCTGCAACTAAGGCTGTATCATCAGCTGCATTCTCAATTCCCTCGCAGATACGATTCAAATCATCATAGCATTCATCATAAGAAGCATCATCCTCGTTGTTGGCTGGTAACATACATACCAGTGCACGAATTTCTTCCATAATCTCGTCTTCTGTTCCAATGTAATCAACAGAACCGGTTTCTTCACTTTGGAATTTTGCTGATGAGGTATCACATTTTGAAACTTCATTTCCTTCGATTGCATTTGGAGCATTTAAGAATAATTTTCCTTTTTTGCTTTCCATAAATGTAAAATCAGTTAATGCTGAAGCTACTGCAAGTCCGCCTCCACATTGTCCAAATACTGCTGTGATCTGTGGAATCACACCGGAAGCCATTGTCTGTTTCAAATATAAATTACCGAAACCATTCAACGCATCTGTTGCCTCCTGTAACCTTAAACCTGCACAATCAACAAGTCCGATTACCGGCGCTCCCATTTTCATCGCCATATCATAGATATTCGCGATTTTTTTTGCATGCATCTCGCCGATTGCTCCTTTTAATACAGTTGCATCCTGGCTATACACATACACTAAGTTGCCATCGATTACTCCATAACCTGTGATAACACCATCAGCAGGAGTATCTTGTTGCTTCATGTTGAAATCTGTTGTCCGTGCTGTAATTGCACCA
Source organism: uncultured Clostridia bacterium (assembly GCA_937896665.1). Taxonomy (GTDB): domain Bacteria; phylum Bacillota; class Clostridia; order Lachnospirales; family Lachnospiraceae; genus Faecalimonas. The sequence goes on along the minus strand of CALBNS010000040.1, from coordinate 67,674 downwards.
CCGATTTCGACAAAACTGCCCTCGTCAAGTAAATTGGCAATTCGCATACTTGCAAGGTTTTTAGATATTGGGTTGCTCATAAATCTAACCTCCATTTAAATTATATATATTTTTGTTGAAACCAATTTCTGCTAAATATCATTTTATAATATATTTAGTAAAATAGCAATCAATTTTGTGAATTATTTGTACTCATTTCGCGTTTATGTTACAATAGCTGTCAAAAGGAGGTTTTAAAAATGAATATAAATAACCGTATAAAAGAATTACGTTTTCTCATGGAGGAGAAGCATATTGATGTCTATATGGTTCCTTCTGCTGACAATCATCAAAGTGAGTATGTGGGTGATTATTTCAAATCCAGAGAATTCATCACAGGATTTACCGGAAGTGCCGGTACCGCAGTTATCACAAAAGATGCAGCCGGACTATGGACTGACGGAAGATATTTTATCCAGGCCGAAAAACAATTACAAGGAAGCGAAATAACGTTATACCGTATGGGACATCCGGGGGTACCTACCATTTCAGAATATTTAGAATCAGTACTTACCGATAATAGTACTTTAGGTTTTGACGGCCGTGTGATTTCTATGGGCAACGGGAAAGAATACGAAGAAAAATTTGCTCATAAGAACATTAAAATCGAGTACTCTTATGACTTGATTGACAAAATTTGGACAGACCGACCGGCTATGGCGGCTGAACCTGTATTTTTATTAGATGAAAAATATTCCGGTGAATCTACCTCTTCAAAATTAGCCCGTCTTCGTGAAGCTATGAAGAAAGAAAATGCCTCATCACACATCTTAATTACATTAGATGATATCGCATGGCTTTTAAACATCAGAGGAAGAGATGTATCCTGTTCACCACTTATACTCTGCTACGCAGTAATAACAATGGATGCTGTTCATCTTTTTATAAACGAAGAGAAATTAAGTCAGACGATCAAAGACACTCTTAAAAAAGACAATGTTGTCTTCCATCCTTACGATGATATTTATAACTTCGTAAAAGACTTTACCGCTGATGAAACTGTTTTGATTGACCCAGCCGGAATCAATTATGCACTTTACAACAGTATTCCACAGCAGGTAACTGTAATAGAAAAACAGAATCCTACCGTTTTGTTCAAAGCAATAAAGAATAAAACAGAGATTGAGAATTTAAGGCAGTCTCACATCAAAGACGGCATTGCACATACGAAATTCATGTACTGGCTAAAAAATACACTTGGAAAAGAAACGATTACGGAACTTAGCGCTTCTGCCAAATTAGAAAATCTACGCGCAGAACAAAAAGGATACTTATGGCCAAGTTTCGATCCGATTTGCGCTTTTAAAGACCATGCTGCAATGTGCCACTATTCATCCTCTGAAGAAACAGACTGTGAACTGACAGTTGGCAGCCTATTGCTCACAGATACAGGCGGTAATTATTATGAGGGTTCTACTGATATTACAAGAACTGTTGCTTTGGGAGAAATAGATGACCGATTAAAACTTCATTTTACTACCGTTGTAAGAAGTATGATAAACCTCGCAAAAGCAAAATTCTTATATGGATGTACGGGGCATAATCTGGATGTTCTGGCAAGACAGCCGATGTGGGAGCTGGGTCTGGATTATAATCACGGAACCGGTCATGGCGTAGGATATTTATTAAATATCCACGAAGGGCCTTGTGGTTTTAGATGGCGTATTACAGGTCAAAACTTCCAACCATTGGAGGAAGGTATGGTCATCACAGATGAACCCGGCATTTATATTGAAGGTTCTCACGGAATCCGTATTGAAAATGAATTGGTGATACAAAAAGGCGAAGCAAATGACTATGGACAGTTCATGTATTTTGAGCCAATCACTCTTGTTCCAATCGACTTGGATGCAATTGAGCCTGATTTAATGAGGGAAGACGAAAAAGCATATTTAAATCAATATCATCAAAAAGTGTATGACACCATTTCACCTTATCTGACCGATGAAGAAAGAGAATGGCTAAAAATCTACACAAAAGAAATTTAACGAAAAAGCTGAATATGGTTCATTCATGATATACGAAATGCCGGGGCAATCCGCTCCGGCATTTTATATTGCGTAAATTTCAATGATTTTTTTTAAATACCATAGAAATGATTTCGCATTTACATTTTCTGCTGTTACAATCGGATATTCTTTCACTACATTTCCTTCCAAACTATATGTAACTCTTCCAACCTGCTCTCCCGCCTTTACCGGTGCCTGTAAAGATTTTTCCATCTCTATCTTACGCTCTATACTGTCTTCTCCATGAAGCAAAAGTCTTAGACTCCCATCTTCATCCGTCTCAACATTCACTTTCACACTTGCATCCTCAAAAAGCATATTAGTTTCAGGAATTCCATCCTCTACCGGAATTTCATGCAGATTAATTTTTTCATACACTTCACGGTATTCATAATATTCCAATCCATACTGCATTAATTTTTTTGTATCCGACCATTTGTAATTTTTATTATTCGGCCATCCGCATGCCAGTAATGCCACTATATAAGTCTCTCCGTCCCGTTCCAATGCACCTACATAACAATAGCCTGCATCTGACGTAAATCCAGTTTTACCCGAAAGCGCACCATCCATCATACTCAGAAACGCGTTGTGATTTGTACACGAGAAATTTCTGCTGCCTTTTAGGTTTGAAAAACTATGATTTGAGGCACGTGTAATTTCTAAAAACATTTCTTTCTGTGGAGACTCTTTAATGCAATAACGCATGATTCTTGCCAAATCCACGGCAGTTGTAGAATGCACTCCCTTCTCATCAGATGCATCCAGACCATTTGGAGTAATAAAATATGTCTGTTCACAGCCGATTTCCATTGCCTTGGCATTCATAAGTGACGCAAATTCTTCCACACTCCCTTTTACATGTTCTGCAATAGCCACTGCTGAATCATTGTGGGATTCCAACATCAATGAATACAACAAATCACGAAGATAAAACTGCTCCCCTTTTTGCATCCCAAGATGCACCTTAGGCTGACTTACAGCATTTTCTGAAGCAGTTACAACTTCATTTAAATCTGCATTCTCTAAAGTCAGAATACAAGTCATAATCTTTGTCGTGCTTGCCATTGCCCTTTGCTCATATCCATTCTTTTCAAATAAAACACGCCCACTGTCTGCATCCATAAGGACTGCTGACCGGGCGTATAATTGTTCGGGTTCTCCTTCTTTTGCAAATGTTATCATACCAAAGACCAAGGAACCCACCAGTATCAATATCCATAATCTTTTCACAAGCATTTACCCAACAATCCAATTTGTTCAATATATGCTTATCTGAATACTTCTATTCCTGCACACTCCAAATAATTGTTTCTACAGGTTTAGCTTTAATTGTATTTCATCTTCTGCTTCCGCCTTGAAATCCTCTATTTTTTCCGGATTAATCTCAGGAAGTTCCTCCACAGACTGTACACTGAATCTTCTAAGGAATTCCTCTGTTGTTCCGAATAAAATCGGACGTCCCGGTGCATCCAGTCTTCCGACTTCCTTTACCAAATCAAACTCAATAAGCTTATTCACGGCATGGTCCGATTTGACACCTCTGATTCTCTCTATCTCAATCTTTGTAATCGGTTGCTTGTATGCAATAATCGACAGTGTTTCTAATACAACATCTGTCAGCACATAACGCCTCGGCTGCTTGGCAATTTTAATCAGATATTCATACATCTCTTTTTTCGTGCACATCTGATAAGAATCTTCCAGTTCAATAATGCGGAGTCCTCTGTCTTCATTTTCATACTTATCCATCATGTTATGTATAATCTTCTTCGTGGTCTCCATATCATGCTCAATTACCTTCGCAATTCTGGAAACTTCCACGGACTCCCCCATTGTAAATAAAATTGCTTCTATTATGCTTTCTATTTTTTCTACGTTCACGTTCTTTCCCTGCCTTCTCTACACCATTGAAGTAATAATAATATCGTCAAATATATGCTCCTGCTCGATCATAATGGTTCCCATCTTCATCATCTCCAGAATAGCAAGAAACGTCACCACAATCTGCAGTTTTGATTTCTGATTCCGTAGCAGGTCGCGAAAACTAAATTTCTTATGCGATAAAATATATTCATTCAGATAATCCAGCTTATCATCAACTGTAACTTCTTCTTTTTCAATCTTACCAAATGCACTTCTAAGCGGGTCAATTTTGTCCCGCTGCCTTTTCATGACCTCTTTGAAAATACGGTTCAGATGTGTCAGAGACAGCCCGTCCAGAAGTCGATCCAAATCAACCGGTTCCTGATACTCTTTTACCTCATCCGGAATCGTAGCTTCCTTAAACATCATACGTTCCCCGTCTAACTGTCTGTCCTTCAATTCGTAAGACATGTATTTGTACATCTTATACTGCAGCAGTTGTTCAACCAGTTCCTGACGTGGATCTTCCTCTTCGCCTTCTTCATTCACTTCTTTTGGCAGAAGCATTCTACATTTAATATCAAGAAGGGTGGCCGCCATCAAAAGAAATTCGCTCATAATATTCAGGTCTTTTTCCTGCATTTCGCGAATATATTCCATATACTGATTTGTAATATCCACAATCGGTATGTCGTAAATATCAATTTTATTCTTATCAATCAAGTGCAGCAAAAGGTCCAATGGTCCCTCAAACACCTGCAATTTTATCGGTATTCCCATATTTATCTTTATCCTCCAATTCGCAGTACAATCACCTCAGCCGGATTCATAAACCGAACTTTTATCGTATGTGTGCCTAATCCTTTGCTAACTACAACAGACACATCTCCTACTTTTGTATGTTCTCCTGAATATTTAGGAAACAGATGAAACTGTGATGTGATTATTCCTCCAATAAAGGGGATTCTCACAACACCGCCATGAAAATGCCCCGACAGCACCAAATCAGCCCCCCATTCCAGATATGTAGATACAAATGTAGGATTATGTGCAATCAAAATTTCATACTTTGACTTATCAGCCTGTCCGATGCATGTCTCTACTACCTTTTTGGGCAAAACTATCTTCTTCCACTTTTTGTAATACGCAACCGGGATTTCCAATCCACACAATTCAACCTCATGTCCGTCCCAAAATTCCGTTACTCTTTCATTCTCTAAAAAATGTACACCTGAAGCCACTAATTCTTTTTTGTATTCTTCATAGACATTGTCATATCTGTCTGGAAATTCCTTCATACGTTGCTCATGATTTCCATTTGCATAATATGTCTTACATATCTTAGGTAGTTCTGACACGAACTCCTTCGCAATCTCCACCGGCTCTCCGGATTTTCCAATCAACATATCTCCTGCCACTAAAATCATATCCGGTTTTTCTCTCTGAATTGCCTGTAACAGCTTTTCATTTTTTGTTCCATATCTGTTATTATGAAGGTCGCTTAACAGCACTACCCTTCTTTCCCGTTTTAAACCAGAAAGTTTGGGTGAAGAAATTTGATACCGTGTTATTTGAAATGTAACGACTTCCCGTATCCATTCTATCACACAAATCAGACAAACCAGAAAGAAAATAATAAATACTTTCTCCATATATTTCTACTCCACGCTCTTTCATTTCAGTATCTTTTGTACTTTTGCACAATTCTTTAGCATTATATAATTATTTCTTCCATTTTACAATAGAAAGCTTCTAATTGCTTCCTGAAAGCCATGTTTAAAATCCATCTTTTCAACACTTTCTGCCACAATAATATTAATTTTTCCAATCTCCTTTCCATCAAGCATATAGCTAACTGCACCTACTTTTGCACCTTTCTTAACAGGTGCTTTCAGTTCTTTATCCATCTGAATACTCCGTTCAATCTGTGCAAGATTTGCACCTGTTGTGTCCACATACTGAAATTCTCCTTCTGTTGTCAGTGGCACCTCTTTTTCAACACCGCCCTTTACTTTTATTGGTTTCAAATTCATCGGTTCTGTATCTTTATATTTCGCACATTTTGAAAATCCATAATTCAACAGAGATGTTGCATCTTTTGTACGCGTCTTGGAATCTGGGGCAGCCATAATCACGGCAATTAACTCCAAATCATCTTTTTTCGCTGTTGCCGAAATGCAGAATTTTGCCTTGCTTGTGGATCCTGTTTTTAATCCAGTTGCATATTGATAATGACGAACCAATTTATTCGTATTAGTCAGACCAAATTCTGACGTTCCTTTTCTTGTTGTATGCGCAATGTTTTCCATCCAAATCATACAATAATCATGTATTTTGGGATATTTACTAATTAATTCCCTCGACATAAGTGCAATATCTCTGGCTGTTGTCACATGTCCGTCGACATCAAGTCCATTGCAGTTATGAAAAGTTGTATCCGTCATACCAAGCCCCTTCGCACGTTCATTCATCTGCTTCACAAATTCCTCTTCAGTTCCTGATATGTATTCTGCCATTGCAACACATGCATCATTCGCCGAAGCCACTGCAATGCATTTTATCATCGTATCTACAGTCTGTGTCTCCCCCGGTTCTAAAAATACCTGGGAACCACCCATAGAAGCTGCATACTCAGAAACTGTAACTGTATCCTCAAGCTTTATTTTTCCTTCCCCGAGTGCTTCAAAAATCAGAAGCAGCGTCATAACCTTAGTGACGCTTGCCGGAGGGAGTTTTTCATTCGAGTTCTTCTCATAAATAATCTGTCCTGTGGATACTTCCATCAAAAGAGCTGACGGAGCAGACAATTCGACACCTGCCTGTGACTCTGATGTAGTTGCTTCTGTTTCCGTCTCTAACAACACTAATTCTTTCGCTGAAATCTCTGTCGTACTCGAAATACTTAGCAGAAATGCAAATAAAATTGTAAAAAGCCGTTTCATATAATTTCCTTTTCACATTTTTCGTCTATTACTATTATAAACAATAGGTGTACCTTTTATGTCTTTTCTTGGCAGCACCTTTGGATATCCATGGCAATCATTAACTTTCCCAAAGCATTAAAAAGGGAAGTGTCTAAACACTTCCCCAGTTTTGCACATATTAATTAACATATTAGTTAAATTTACGTTTTCTAGCAGCTTCAGATTTCTTTTTACGTCTTACGCTTGGTTTTTCGTAATGTTCTCTTTTACGAATTTCTTGTTGAATACCAGCTTTTGCACAGTTTCTTTTGAATCTGCGTAAAGCGCTATCTAACGTCTCATTTTCTTTTACGATTACATTTGACATAGTCTCACACCTAACCTCCCCTCCAGTCCTATATTGTGCATCATACGACTGTTCGGGTATTTTTTATTGCACTGTAAGTTATTATATCATATTTTTTCCATTCGTCAACTGTTTTCTCTGGAATTTTTCTTTTATTTAAACCTGTTCCGCAAGTACCTCTTTTACCTTTGCAATTGCATCTTTTATCCCTGCCGGATTCTTTCCGCCGGCTTGAGCCATATTCGGACGTCCACCACCGCCGCCGCCAACAAGTGCCGCAATTCCTTTAATTAAGTTTCCGGCATGTGCACCTTTCTTCATAGCATCTTCTGTTGCCATCGCAATTAAGTTCACTTTACCGTCTACAGAGGATGCGATTACTACAACACCTTCTACTAATTTTTCTTTTAACTGGTCTCCGAGGTCACGAAGTCCGTTCATATCGACACCTTCTACTGCTGTTGCAAGAAGTTTGACACCATTCACTTCTGTCACCTGATCCATAACATTACCCAAAGCATCCTTTGCAGCCTTGCTCTTAAGCGAATCAATTTCACTCTGTAATGCTTTCATATCTGCCAGCATATGTTCAATCTTTTCTACTAAGTTTGCAGGTGTAGATTTTGCTGCCTTTGCTGCCTCCGCCAATGTTTTTTCCACATTTTTGTAGTATACAAATACACCTTCACCTGTGAGAGCCTCAATACGACGCACACCTGCTGCAACGCCCGCTTCTGAAACAATCTTGAATGTTGTGATATTACCTGTATTGCTTACATGTGTACCACCACAAAGTTCTTTCGAGAAATCTCCCATTGATACAACACGTACATCTTCTTCGTATTTTTCGCCGAATAATGCCATTGCACCTGTTGCTTTTGCTGCTTCAATATTCATAACTTCTGTTATAACAGGAGTATTCTTTGCAATCTCAGCATTCACAATTGCTTCCACTTTTTCAATTTCTTCTGCTGTCATGGCTGAGAAGTGGGCAAAGTCAAAACGGAGTCTATCCGGAGTTACGAGTGAACCTTTCTGCTCTACATGTGTTCCCAATACCGTCTTTAATGCTTTCTGCAATAAATGAGTGGCACTGTGATTCTTACATGTATTTGCTCTTCCTGCTTCTTCTACTTCCAGAATAACGATGTCGCCACATTTGAACATACCCTTTGTCACTTTACCTACATGACCGACTTTTCCGCCTAAAAGCTTAATAGTATCTGTTACAACAAACTCTGCATCTGCCGTCTTAATAATACCTTTATCGCCTTCCTGACCACCCATCGTAGCATAGAATGGTGTCTCATCCACAAAGATAGTTCCATTTTCTCCATCAGAAATTGCTTCTACGATTTCTTTATCTGTTGTAAGTACACTGATTTTTGAATCATATACCAGATGATCATATCCAACAAAAGTTGTGGTTACAGAAGCATCAATCTCATCATAAACCGTTGCATCTGCTCCCATATAATTTGTCACTTCACGGGCATTACGTGCTTTGACTCTCTGTTCTTCCATTGCTGCTTTGAAACCTTCCTCGTCAATGCTATATCCGGCTTCCTCTAAAATTTCTTTTGTTAAATCAAGTGGGAATCCGTATGTGTCATATAACTTAAATGCATTTTCTCCAGAAAGCGCAGTCTCACCTGCCACTTTCATCTCTTCCTGCATAGAAGATAAAATACTAAGTCCCTGGTCAATCGTCTTATTGAACTTATCTTCCTCCTGTGTTAATACCTTAAAGATAAATTCTTTCTTTTCATCTAATTCCGGATATCCATCTTTTGACCCTTCAATTACAGTCTCACTTAATTTTGCAAGAAATTTTCCTTCAATTCCAAGAAGGCGTCCGTGACGTGCAGCACGTCTAATCAAACGACGAAGTACATATCCTCTTCCTTCGTTTGTAGGCATAACACCGTCCGAAATCAAGAATGTTGCAGAACGGATATGGTCTGTAATCAGACGAATAGAAACGTCTTTATTCTCATCTGTCTTATATGTTACATCTGCAAATTCACATACTTTATCGCGAAGTGCTTTAATTGTATCTACGTCAAAAATAGAATCTACGTCCTGTACTACAGATGCAAGTCTTTCAAGGCCCATACCTGTATCAATATTTTTCTGCTCTAATTCTTCATAATTGCCATTGCCGTCATTGTCAAACTGTGTAAATACGTTGTTCCAAATTTCCATATAACGGTCACAGTCACAACCTACTGTACAATCCGGCTTACCACATCCATATTTCTCTCCACGGTCATAATAAATCTCAGAACACGGACCACAAGGACCTGAACCATGCTCCCAGAAGTTATCTGCCTTTCCAAATTTGAAAATTCTTTCTGGTGCAATTCCCATCTCTTTATTCCAGATGTCAAATGCTTCCTGATCATCTACATAAACAGAAGGATATAACCTTTCCGGGTCTAACCCCACTACCTCTGTTAAGAATTCCCATGACCATGCAATAGCTTCTCTTTTAAAATAATCGCCAAATGAGAAATTTCCAAGCATCTCAAAGAATGTACCGTGACGAGCTGTCTTACCAACATTCTCAATATCACCTGTACGGATACACTTCTGACATGTTGTAACACGTCTTCTCGGTGGAATCTCTGCACCTGTGAAATATGGCTTCAATGGTGCCATACCTGAATTAATCAATAATAAGCTTTTATCATTATGTGGAACCAGCGAAAAGCTCTTCATTGCAAGATGTCCTTTGCTTTCGAAAAACTCTAAGAACATTTTTCGCAGTTCGTTTACTCCGTATTGTTTCATCTTCTTCCTCCTAAACGTCTGATTTCACTAGTAATTCATTATAATTAGATTTCTATTTTTTGTCAATCTATCCACAACAGAAAAGAATAAGCCGTTGCAAAAGTCTTCCTCTTACAACGGCTTATTCTTTATTGCTCTACTTTTTCATCTTTTCTCTTACGCAGATATCTGCCAAGCCGGATTCCGCCGAACGCCGCTGCGCCGATTACCACCATCTTGAATAATGTCTGTATCAAAGCTGCTAAAAATCCCATATATGAACCTCCACTAATAATAGTATTCTTTCCCTCATTCAGGGAACATTATACTATATAATTCTTTTTTAGTAAACACAGCTTTTTATAAACTATTGTATAAGTCCGCATACTGTTTTGCAGATGTTCCCCATGAGAAATCTTTTTCCATTGCACGCTCAACAATCTTGTTCCAATCCCGCTTCTTATCATAGAAAATACGTTCTGCATATCTGACTGTATTAAGCATCTCATGTGCATTGTAATTTTTGAAACTGAATCCTGTTCCTGTCTTTTCAAATTCGTTATATGCTTCAACTGTATCTTTCAGACCGCCTGTCTCACGAACAATTGGAACTGTTCCAAAACGTAAGCTCATCAACTGGCTTAATCCACATGGTTCGAATAATGACGGCATCAAGAAGGCATCACATGAACCATAAATCTTATGAGACATTGGATCTGAATAATAAATATTTGTAGATACTTTTCCCGGATATTTCCATGCAAAGTGTCTGAACATGTTTTCATACTTTTCATCGCCCGTTCCAAGTACTACTAACTGAATCTCATCCTGACAAAGCTCGTCCATTACATGCGCTATTAAGTCAAAACCTTTCTGGTCTGTCAGTCTTGATACGATACCAATCATCATAATCTTAGGATCTTTTACAAGTCCGAGTTCTTCCTGAAGATACATTTTATTCTTCACCTTTTCTTTACGGAAGTTCTCAACGTTGTATCTTGCGCCAAGCCACATATCTGTCTCCGGATTGTACTCATTATAATCAATACCATTCACAATACCTGACAGACAGTTGCTTCTCGCATTCATAAGACCGTCAAGACGCTCCCCATAAAATGGCATCTTAATCTCTTCTGCATATGTATTACTTACGGTTGTAACTCTGTCTGCATATACGACACCGCCTTTTAAAAGGTTCGCATCTTTGTATGCTTCCATCTTATCCGGAACGAAGTAATAATCTGGAAGACCTGTAATTGCCTTCACAGCTTTTGTGCCCCATACACCTTGGAATTTCAGATTGTGAATGGTCATAACAGTCTTAATACCTCTATAGAACTCGCCACCATAACGGAAGTTATCCAAATATACAGGGATTAAACCGGTCTGCCAGTCATGGCAATGAATAATGTCAGGTCTGAAATCAATTAATGGCAATGTACTTAATACTGCTCTTGAGAAAAAGGCAAACTTTTCAATATCCCAGAGACCATCTGTACTGTATGGTTTGAAACCGTTAAAGTATTCTTCATTATCGATAAAGTAAAATGTAATTCCGTCCACTTCTACTTCTTCTACACCTACATAACGGCTCTTCCAATTGAAGTCCATATAGTAATTGGTTCTGTACTGCAACTTTTCTTTCCATTCTGGTTTCATGCAAGAATACTTAGGAAGTATAACTCTTACATCAAATTCCTCCTTGTCAAAGTTCTTAGGCAATGAACCAACTACGTCTGCTAATCCTCCGGTTTTTATAAAAGGTACCGATTCCGAAGCTGCAAATAATACTCTTTTCATAAGCTCTCCTCCACTAAATTGTATAACGATATATTATAACTTTTATTATACTAATCAGAAGGCTTTCGGTCAAGTTTTTATCTGTTTTTCTGCTCTAATCTGATTGTATCTGCAACTAATGCAATAAATTCTGAATTTGTCGGTTTTCCTTTCCCATTGCTGACGGTATAACCAAACAACGCATCTAATGTATCAATTTTTCCTCTGCTCCATGCAACTTCAATTGCATGGCGTATTGCTCTCTCCACCCGGCTTGAGGTCGTCTGATGTTTCTTAGCTACTGTTGGATATAGTATCTTCGTAATTGCATTCAGGACATCCATATCTTCAATGGCCATCATAATGGCTTCTCTCAGATAATGATAGCCTTTGATATGCGCCGGTATTCCTATTTCATGAATCATATTTGTCACACGGTTTTCCAAACTTTCTTCTGGTGTGTTTTTACTAAAACTGACACTTTGCGCAATTACAGTCTTAGATTCCTGTGTATTGTAATTCATATTTTTTATCCGCTGAAGTACTACCTCGTTATTAAACGGCTTCATGATGTAGTAATTTGCACCCTTCTTAAAGGCATCTTCTGTAATTCTCTCCTGCCCCACTGCCGTAATGACAATAAAATTCGGATATTTTTTCAAATTCTTATCTTCATTGACACGCTCCATTACACTGAGACCGTCCATTTTCGGCATAATCAAATCCAATAATACAACATCTGGTTCCTGATTTTTGATGATCTGATATACATCTTCCCCATTATTTGCTTTTCCGACAAGGGAAAGTTCACTGTCATTATCTATCATTTCTCCCAGAAGTTCCAAAATCCTATCATTATCATCTGCAATAGCCACATTCAATCGCCTCATTTTTCCTCCCGGCTCCTTACTTTGACAACCACAAAATAATTATATCTTTCCATATTTTGTTGTGCAAGCAAATCTCGCCACAATATTTCGACAAGAATTTACCCTCATTTTTCCTAATTTGTCGCATCGTGCTGTCATTGACACCTTCTTTGAAATTTGTTAAGATTTTCTCATATAGTTTTTACGAAAAGGATACATTTTGACTATGATAAATGAGCAGATAACTATGATTGACAAGCTAGAAAAATATCATCATTTAACAGAGGATGAATATAAATTCCTGTTGCAGTATTATGACAATTCTCTTGCAGAATATGCCGCTCAGAAAGCCGACAAAGTACGCAAGGAAATATACGGGAATGAAATCTATATCCGTGGACTAATTGAAATCTCCAATTATTGCAAAAACGACTGCCTTTACTGCGGCATACGGCGCAGCAATCAGTGCTGCGACAGATACCGTCTGAACAAAGAACAGATTATGCAATGCTGTGTGGAAGGGTATTCCCTTGGGTTTCGCACCTTTGTCCTACAAGGCGGTGAAGATGCGTTTTACTCAGACACTGTATTGTGCGATATCATTCAGAATATAAAGCAGCAGTTTCCAGATTGTGCAGTTACACTTTCATTAGGAGAACGAAGCAAGGAAAGCTATCTCGCACTCTTTGATGCAGGTGCAGACCGTTATCTGCTGCGCCACGAGACCGCCGACAAGGTACATTATAAGAAACTTCATCCCCAACAGATGTCTTTTGAAAACCGGATGTGCTGTCTGCATCATTTAAAAGAAATGGGCTATCAGACCGGCTGTGGTTTCATGGTTGGTTCACCGTATCAATCTGTTAGTACATTGGCAAAAGATTTAAAATTTATCGAAGAATTCCAGCCGCAGATGTGTGGTATCGGGCCTTTTATTCCACATCATGCCACTCCATTTAAAGATTTCAGGAATGATTCCCTGGAACTGACTCTATTCCTACTGTCGCTTATCCGGTTAATTAAACCAAATATATTATTACCGGCAACTACAGCGTTGGGATCAATCCATCCACATGGCAGGGAAAAAGGAATTTTGGCAGGGGGAAATGTAGTCATGCCAAACTTATCACCTGCGAGTGAGCGTAAAAAATATGAGCTATATGACAACAAATTATACAGCAAGGAAGAATCTGCCCAAAGCTTAGAAAAACTTCGGCGGCAGATGAATGACATCGGTTATACCATCACAGTGAATCGTGGTGATATTAAATTATCAAATTAGTTATGAAAGAAGGAATATGTATTATGGCTATTTATAATCCAAAATCTTTAAAAGCCGAAGAATTTATCAATCATGAAGAAATTCTCGCAACACTGCAGTATGCAGAAGAAAACAAGGATAATACCCAATTAATTGATAGTATTTTAGAAAAAGCACGACCAAAGAAAACAGAAAAAGGCTTCCATTGTGAGGGTCTTACCCACCGTGAAGCATCCGTGCTGTTAGCCTGTGAGATTCCTGAGAAAATCCAGCGTATGTACGAAATCGCCGAAGAGATTAAACTCGCTTTCTACGGTAACCGTATTGTTATGTTCGCTCCATTGTATTTATCAAACTACTGTGTAAATGGATGTGTCTACTGCCCATATCACATGAAGAACAAACATATTACTCGAAAAAAACTGACCCAGGAAGAAATCAAAGCAGAGGTAATTGCATTACAGGATATGGGGCACAAACGTCTTGCTATCGAAAGTGGCGAAGATCCTGTAAATAATCCAATTGAATATATCCTGGAATCAGTTAAAACAATTTACAATGTTCAACATAAAAACGGCGCAATTCGCCGAGTCAATGTGAACATTGCCGCTACTTCTGTAGAAAACTACCGTAAACTGAAAGAGGCTGAAATAGGCACATACATTCTCTTTCAGGAAACATACCACAAGGAAAGTTACCAGCAACTTCACCCAACCGGGCCAAAGCACGATTACGATTATCATACGGAGGCTATGGACCGTGCCATGGAAGGTGGTATTGACGATGTTGGGTTAGGCGTTTTATTTGGTCTGGAGCTTTATAAATATGAATTTGCCGGACTTCTTATGCATGCAGAACATTTAGAGGCTGTACACGGTGTCGGTCCTCACACCATCAGTGTACCTAGATTGAAACGTGCAGATGATATTGACCCCGATACATTTGACAACGGTATTTCCGATGATTTGTTTATTAAAATAATTGCATGTATCCGTCTTGCTGTTCCTTATACCGGTATGATTATATCAACTAGAGAAAGCGAAGAAGTCCGCGAGAAAGCCCTGCATGTTGGTATCTCACAGATCAGTGCAGCGTCCCGTACTTCCGTAGGTGGTTATACGGAGGAGGAAAGACCAACTGATTCAGAGCAATTTGACGTATCTGATCAGCGCTCGATGGACGAAGTTGTGCATTGGTTAATGGATTTGAATTTTATCCCATCATTATGCACAGCCTGCTATCGTGAAGGAAGAACTGGAGACCGTTTTATGAGCCTATGTAAAAATGGACAGATTCAAAATTGTTGCCATCCGAATGCCCTAATGACATTGACAGAATATCTGGTAGACTATGGTTCACAAGAGACAAAAAAATGTGGTTTCGAACTAATTGAAAGAGAATTAGAAAAGATACCAAAAGATAAAGTCAGAAAAATTGCAATCCAGCATATCGAGGATATTAAAAACTCGAACAGCCGTGATTTTCGTTTCTAATAATAGTTAGGAGAATATACTATGACCTTAAATAAAACACCTTCCGCAAACCGAATACATATTGGTTTTTTTGGCTGCCGCAATGCTGGAAAATCAAGTCTTGTAAATGCAATTACAGGGCAAACTCTGTCTATCGTATCTGATATAAAGGGCACAACGACAGACCCGGTAATGAAATCCATGGAATTACTGCCTCTTGGTCCTGTTCTGATTATTGATACACCAGGGCTTGATGATGAGGGTGAGCTCGGCATGATACGCATCCAAAAAGCAAAGCAGATTCTGCGAAAGACAGATATTGCTGTTCTTGTGGTGGATGGCACAAAGGGATTAACTAAACATGACAGACACCTGATTTCTGTTTTTACTGAGAAAAAAATCCCTTATCTGATTGCTTACAACAAATGCGACATTGATTCTTTTACCACAGAGAATGATGCATGCAACAGTATTGCCGTAAGTGCTTTGGCGCAGACAAATATTCAAGAATTAAAAGAACAGATTGGAACTCTGCTTCAGACATCACAGCGACCAAAACATCTTATCGGCGACCTTGTATCACCAGGAAGTCTCGTAGTACTTGTTACACCGATTGACGAATCTGCTCCAAAGGGACGACTGATTCTGCCACAGCAGCAAGTGATTCGTGATCTTTTAGATATCGGGGCAATCGCTGTCGTGACAAAAGAAACAGAATTGCAACAAACGCTAAATAGACTTTCAGACCCACCTGCTCTTGTGATTACAGACAGTCAGGTATTTGAAACAGTTGCCGCGATTGTACCGGAGATAATTCCTCTTACATCATTTTCAATTCTGATGGCACGATATAAGGGATTTCTTGATACAGCTTCGGAAGCAGTGTTCGCCATTGACCATCTGAAGTGCAGAGACACTGTGCTGATTGCAGAAGGTTGTACCCATCACCGGCAATGTAATGATATTGGAACCGTAAAAATCCCCCACTGGCTGAGAAGTCATACAAACAGTGAAATCACAATAGATACATGCTCAGGAACTGAATTTCCGGAAGACCTTTCCAAATATTCTGTTGTAATCCACTGCGGCGGCTGTATGCTGAACGGGCGGGAAATGCAATACCGTATGACATGTGCTGCAAATCAGAATGTACCGTTCACGAATTATGGGATCCTGATTGCACATATGAAGGGAATTCTAAAACGCAGTTTGGAAATTTTCCAATAAAATTTTAGGACGAGGCTGCCGCCTCGTCCTTTCTATTTATCTTTTATTCTTCTAATAAAGCTTCACCTTCATCTTTATATGCACTTTCCAATGCACTTGTCAAATCGGCTTCTTTCTGATATCTTCCAACGACCGTCTTCGCTGTGTCTACACCCAATATGGTTCCCGCACCTGCTACACAGCCTCCAGGACAAGCCATACCTTCTAATAGGTAATTATCATACTTCCCCGCTTTAGCAAGCATTAACATTTTTCGACATTCACGCAAGCCCTCTGCATTGGCAGTTTTAATTTCCATATCCGGATGCGTCTCATGAATAACATCAGTTACCGCCTGTGCAACTCCGCCCGAAACTGCAAAACCTCTGCCTCCGGCAGTACCTTCGCTCATCGATTCTCCTTTCTCAAGCTGTGAAAAATCAATATCCTTCGCTTCGAACATACCCATTAATTCTTCAAACGTCAGTACGAAATCTACATCGCTTCGGATATCTTCACGAATTGCCTCTAATTTTTTCGCGGCACACGGACCAACAAATACTACTTTACAATCTGGGTCCAATTTCTTTTGCAGACGTGCTGTAAATACCATTGGTGTCAGTGTCATAGACAAGTTGTCGCTCTGTGCAGGGAATAATTTATGTATCATTGAGTGCCATGCAGGACAGCATGAAGTCAGCATATAAGGCTGTTCTTCCGGCACTCTTTCTAGAAAGTCTTTTGCTTCCTCGATTGCACACATGTCTGCACCTACAGCTACTTCTACTACTCTGTCAAATCCAAGCTCTTTCATAGCAGTCGTAAATTTTTCCGGTGTTGAATGTTTTCCAAATTGTCCGATAAATGCAGGTGCCACAATTGCTACTACCTTATCTCCCTGCAAAATAGACTGAATAACCTGGAAAATCTGTCCCTTATCTACAATCGCACCAAACGGACAGCTTACCAGACATTGACCACATGCCACACACATATCCTGATTAATTACAGCCCTGCCTTGCTCATCCATTCCAATTGCATCCATGCCACAAGCAGCCTGACAAGGCCGTTCCATATAAATAATCGCATTATATGAACATGCCTTCGCACATTTACCACATTTAATACATTTTTCCTGATCTATGTAACTCTTTCCATTCACAAAAGAAATTGCATCTTTTGGACAGACACGCTGGCATGATGCAGCAAGACAATCCTGACAGTTTTCAGTTACTTTATATTGCTTTGTCGGACAAGCATGACATGCATACGGAATAATATTAACCAATGGCGGCTCATAATACTGTGCCGCAATCGCAGCATGATCCATTCCCTCTGTCATCAACATTCTAGTCTGAACTGGTCGAATATCAAGCCCCATTGCAAGGCGCACTCTCTCACCTGCAATTGCTCTTTCTAAGAAAACAGACTCACGGTGTTTTGGTGTATCTCCTGGCACAATGATATACGGAATGTCTTCTGCCTTTGTATAGTCGCCGCCTTCATATGCCATTCTTGCAACTTCCGTAAATACCTGTTTACGAATATCTGTAATCCACGATGGAATTCCTCTCATAACTTTACCCTCCGCAACTCTTTGTTATGTTTTTAACATACTTTAAAGTTTATCACGGAAGTATGTATTTGTAAAGTATAACCCTCATTTTCTCCTTACTTTTATTTACTCATTCCGAATCGCTGCCAGTGGACTCAGTCGCATCGCACGCAACGAAAGAAAATATCCCGCTGTCAGGTTTTGATGGATTGTTCTATGGAATTCAATAAATTCTTCTTTGAGTCGATTTGCTGATTCAATAATATGATTCATATTAACATTTCTCATGTAATACATTCTTTTCTAATTTGTCAAATACCTTTACAATAAACTATTAGTTTGCTTCGTTTGTAATATTTTATTGATGTTCCATAAAAATAACGTTCCTGCAACCGTCACAGAGACAAAATCTGAAACCGGTTCTGCCAAAAATACGGCAAAAACCTTATTTTCAAAAAATACCGGAAGAATAAAAATGAGTGGAATTAATAAAATTATTTTTCTCAGACAAGCTATAAATAACGATAATTTTGCCTGTCCTAATGATACAAATGTCTGTTGTACCGCCATCTGTATTCCAAAAAGCCCTGAAAATGCCATATAAAGTCGCATTACCCAAGTTGTAGTATCCAAGAGTTCCGGTGAATTATTAAAGATTTTCACAAATATCTGTGGGAATAACTGTACCGCAAGCCAGAATACCATCGTATAAGTAACGCAACAGATCAATAACAATTTATATGTCTTCTTAACACGATCCGTCTTCTGTGCACCATAATTATAACTAATAATCGGCTGTGCACCCTGTGACAGTCCCTGCACCGGCATCATCTGAAGCTGCATCACGCTGCTTACGATTGTCATTGCGCCAACTGCAATATCACCACCATATTTCGACAATGACATATTAAATGCAATATTAATTGCACTTTCCGTTGCACTCATAATAAACGGTGAAACACCAAGTGCCAGAACCGGAAGTAACACTTTTTTATCTAGTCTGATATAACTTCTTTTTATTTTCAATAGTGTCTTTTTCCCTGTCATGAAATGCACTACCCACACAGCAGAAATACCTTGGGAGATAATCGTTGCCAACGCTGCACCCTGAACCCCCATACCAAGCACAAAGATAAATATCGGATCCAGAATAATATTGCTGACAGCTCCAATTATCACGGTCTGCATAGCTTCTTTTGAAAATCCCTGCGTCGTGATAAACGGATTTAGTCCTAACGACAACATGACGCAAATCGTACCTGCAACGTAAATACGCATATAGGACAGTGCATATGGAAGCGTTTTATCACTTGCACCAAATACCCGTAAGATTGGAACCCCGGCCACTTCAAGTAAAATAGTGATTGTGAGTGCAATCACTATTAAGGCAGCCACTCCACTGCCTATAATCTTTTCCCCTTCTTCTGTCTCACCTTTTCCCATATGAATTGCAACTCTAGGTGCACCGCCACCTCCAATCAGATTAGCAAATGCTGTCACGATCATAATAATTGGAAAACATAGTCCCAGGCCGGTCAGTGCCAAATCACCTGTCTCGGGGATGTGACCGATATAAATACGGTCCACCATGTTATAGAGAAGATTCACCATCTGGGCTACAATTGCAGGCAATGCCAGTTTCATTAACAGTTTCCCTACACTACCTTCACCCAAATGATTATTCTGTTGTTTCATAAATAATCGCCTACTTTCTTCTATATATTTAAACCTACTGATTATCATAATAGAAGTCTCTATGGTTTACAATGTATTATTTTCTAAAATTTTTCTAAAACTCCTTTCAGTGCTCCTTCGGTAAGCTCCCATGTCGTGGAAATTTCTATAATTGTATCTTCCTTCAGGATTAGCCAGTTTCTTGTCAATTTTTCTCCGGTATGATAACAATATATCTCCCAATCGCTGCCTCCTTCCAATTGTACTTTCTGATAGCTACCCTCTTTTTTCTCCAGATACTGCTTTCTGCACCACTCATACAACGCCGGCTGTTTCACCGTTACTACTTCATATATCAATGCTTCATCTGCATCATCAGATTTCGGCACCTGCCGGTATTGTCCCCATTTAACAAAGACAGACTCGTGTTCCTCCCTCTTAAAAGAATATGCTCCCCTATTCGTATTCTGCAATTCTTCAATTGTAAAACGAAAGTCTTTCCTCTCTGCCTGCACAAGAGCATCCTCCTGTACGATTTTCTCATTTAAATAAGCTACATTATCTAGCATATACCAGCATCCGATCATCAAAATATAAATAAGACAAATGGCAACAAAAGAATTCACATGTTTATTAAAGCCTTTTTGGAACAGAAGCTTCTGAATTTTTCTCACAATCATCAATATAGTTAAAAAGAAAACTGCCACAATCCAGACATGTATCACGCTTGCAATTGTCACACATACCAGAATCGTTTTAATTGCGATATATATTCCATGCTTTGTTGTATTCACGCAGCCTCCACCCATCTGGATATTCTTAGCTGACTGGTGGCTCCAATGCAGATAACTTCCTAAAATCCCACCCAGACAAGCAAGTATCACTGCAAGAGCTCCTGTTGTAAACATCATCCTCTGCTGTGATAAAAACTGAACTGGCTGTGTCATACAATGATTAAGATTCAAGAGAAATTTTATTAAAACCCAACCTGCAAATAATATATATATTGGTAAAAAATGTTTCATCATGGAACTACGAATAATCTTAAGACGTAATTTTTCATCTGTATCAATTGGAAGCGTTGTATCATCGTGCGTGGCAAATATCTGCATCTCGTTCCATTTGCCAACTTTTTTCCAACCAGCTTCCTCACAGTACTCTGAAAGCATCTTTTCTTGCCTTGTCTCTTCCGAATTCAGGTCATCCGCATTCGGAATATATGTAACCGAATATTTCATCTTCTGAGGTTCTGCTTTAATATATTTCCATATAAATCCATCTACCTCTTCCAAAAGCCACCCTTTCGCTGCCATCGCTTTCAAATGCCTTTCCACGGCTTCGTATTCGAATAACAAAAAACTTTCTATACGATATTTTCTTTTCATACATTCTCCTCCTCTCCTAAAAATCTTTGATAATCAGAGGTCAACATACATAAACGCTGATATTCATTTCTCAACATGTTCTCCCCTTTTACTGTAAGAATATAACTACGGCGTCGACCTTCAACCTTAGTTTCGAAGATTATGCCTGCTGATACAAACTGTTCCAACAAATTATATAATGTTCCAGGTCCTACACCAACACGTCCGTCCGTCATAACCTCTACTCTTTGCATAATGTCCATACCGCAGCACTCATGACGCAGACAAATCAAAATATAAAACATCTGCTCTGTCAATGTCTGAAATTTTTCTCTTGGCACATTCATCACCTCTTTATATCGAATATCGTTATTATATTTATATAATATTATCGAAATTCGATATTGTCAATAAAAAATAATGCTGCCACCTCAAAAGTTTTCATTTGTCAGAGCGACAGCATCATCTTTTCAATTTTATTTCCAATTATTTCATGAGTTTTTTCTTAATAAAACTACTTCACGAAAAGCTTCGCATTCTGGTATTATTTCTGTAATTATTCAAAACTTGTCTGATTGCCATTTGTAAAAGCAATAAAGCTTTTACCTCTGTTGATTGTCAGTTCTTCTCCATTCGCTTTATAGAAACGCAAGTACGAACCTTCATTGGCTTTTGACCAATGAATTTTTTCAACTTTTCCGTTTGAAATGTAATACCCGACTGCACTATTGGAGCCTTTCCAATCTACGGATTTATGCCCCGCATCATCTCTTGTAGTAATATCAGTTTCTAATATAAGTACATTCTTAAAAGTCAATGCGTTACCGGTTTTTCCGTCTATGTGTGCATGTCCGTTCATCTGTTTTGTGTATACATTTTGTGTATCATCATAACGAAATGTACTTGTCGTTGGGCCAAAGTCAATATGAGCTTTCGTACAATCATTTCCTTCTGGAGTAATTGTATCTCCTAATTTAGCAAATTGGAATGCTGTACCTTTCTTTTCTTCCAACAAATCTAAACGTCTGCCATCTGCCTGTAAAGCTTTTACAAGCTCTGTTCCTTTAAAGTATCCGGTATGTTCCAATGCATATCCCGCATTTCTTCTGCCCGAATCACGTCCAAATAAATTATGTGGATTACCAAGTCCATCATATCGGTCTATTTTTAATGAATTCACATAATCAAGGATCGTCTGATCACTTCCCCAATGTATATAAAATGCATCAAATCCTTTTGCCAATGCCGGGTAATAATAACGGCAACTACGAATAGCGCAAATATCCGGCACTGTCGTACAATCCGCATATAATGCCATTAATCTTGTTAAATTGCCTTCCACCGGTATCTCAAAAATCACGTCTGCCTGTGCAATTCCGTATTGTGGCAATGCTGGTTCCACGTTGTTAACCATAACTGCTACTGGTCGTTTTCCAAGGGCTTCTTCAGACAAATCTCCCACACCTGTCAGAAGATTTTCGTTCTTAGGCGCTTCGGGAAACTTCGGAATATCTACATCCGCTCCAATCCCTTTCCCAATCATTGCTGACAAATCGTTCACAAAGCCTTTTCCCTTTGTTTCTTTTTGACAGCCTAACAAACTCAAGGCAAACGTAAAAGCCATCATAAGTAAGGCTGCTCTATTTACTATTCTTTTCATTCGTATTCCTCTCCGCTGTTTCTTTACTCTACAATTCGTGAAACAGCTTTATCATTCGTTATTTTTATTCTATCATAGTTTGCAATCCAATAACAGATGATTATTCTATATTTTAAGATTGTCATTAGGGACAACAACTTTATTGCAAACCATTTTTCCCTTTAAAAGATAATACAAGGAAAAAGTTTACGCGGTGATAAAACACATGGATATACAAAGCGTTTTTCCTCCAGAGTTTCATATACATCCATACCACCGAAAGGCTGGTCAATATTACCGATACTTCCCTTAAAAGAATCGTCTTTCTCTTTTCCGAACAAAACCACCTTTTAGGTGGTTTTGTTCTACAACACAGATATACTATTGTCAATAACATATTATACTACGCCGGGCAACGCCTCGATTATGCTTCGCTTCTTCTCGGTGTTAGGCTTTCGTCGTGGCACTGCACGGTTCAGTGCTCTAGCATATCTTCGATAAAAATCCCATACCCTCTGGCCGGGTCATTAACCAGAACGTGGGTAACCGCTCCCACAATTCGGCCATTTTGCAGGATCGGACTACCGCTCATTCCCTGCACAATCCCTCCTGTCAGTTCTAATAGCTTCTCATCTGTTACTTTTATTACAATTCCCTTATTCACTTCACGGTGGATGAAGTCCAGTCTTATAATCTCAATCCCATACTCTTTTACTTCTCCCTCCACAGCACACAGAATTGTTGCTTCTCCCAGGTCGATTTCCTTTTTAGGACAAATGGGTATCAAATCTTTCTTTGCCACAAGAGAGTCTGCCTTATCCATAACTCCATATATGCCAGCCTCCGTATTATCACTTATACTTCCCAATTTATTATATGTGTTATAGACGATAATCCCCTCAATTCCTCCCGGACTGCCGCTTTTTCCTTTTTGAATCCCTTTGATAGTTGTGGCATACAGATTGCCGTCTGCAATATCAAGGAGCTCGCCCGTATCTAAATCATGAATCCCATGTCCTAGTGCACCAAATTCATTGTTCTGTGTAAGATAAGTAACTGTTCCTAAGCCTTGAATGTTATCTCTTACCCATATGCCTAGTTTATATTCGTTTGTGTCTGTCTGTACGGCTTTCATTTTCACATCAATCTCTTCCCCATCCCTCCGTATATGAAGAATCGTAGATTCTGATGTTAAATTCCCTACAGCAGCTATTAACTCTTTTTTTGATTCTATTGTCTGTTCATTAATTCCGATAATATAATCTCCCGCTTTTACAAGATGCTCTGCCGGCTCATAATTCATACCGTCCTGCCCCTCTATACAATCTGTTCCCAATACGAGAACGCCATTCGTCTCCATGTAAATACCGACGGCCATACCTCCTGGAATTAAATAATTTTCTCCAATGCTTCCTGTACTAACTTCTGTTTTTCTATATTCGCTCTGTAATTTCAAAATACTAAAGCCGCTTCCCACAGTAGATGTCAGAACCAGAATCATTATCAAAATACGTCTATACCAGCGTTTTCTCATGTTTCCACATCCTCCCACTATATAATTTATATTCCTTATTCTACAAAAAAAGATAGAACTTCTTTTTTCTGAAATCCTATCTTTATTATGTGGAAGTTTGATGATTCCACTCTGGTATTATTTTGTACGTTCTGCCAACGCTTTCATCTCTGCTGCACTCTGCAGTACAGTTTCTGTGATTTCTGCGCCACCGAGAATTCTTGCCAATTCTCCAATTTCTGCCTCCTTATCAAGCAATGCAATATTCGTTCTGGTTTTTCCATCTACTACCTTTTTTTCGATGATGAAATGTGAATCTGCCATTGCTGCAATCTGAGCAAGATGAGTAATGCAGATAACCTGATGATTTTTCCCAATTACTGCCATTTTTTCAGAAACCTTCTGTGCCGTTCGTCCACTGATACCTACATCAATTTCATCAAAGATTAATGTTTCAATCTGATCTTTCTCAGCGAGTACAGTCTTAATTGCCAGCATAATTCGGGATAACTCACCACCTGATGCAACTTCACCAAGTGCTCTTACCGGCTCCCCCGGATTCATGGAAATTCTGAATTCCGGTTCGTCTATGCCATTTGCCGTAAAATGTTCCAAATCTGAAAATGCCATTTCAAACTGAACATCCAAAAAGTTCAAATCCATCAGTCCATCTTTAATTGCAGAGACAAGCTTTGAAGCCTCTTCTTTACGCAATTTTGACAGTTCTTTGGAATATGCACCAAGCTGTTTTTCAACAGTCTGAAGTTTTTCATGTAATTCTTCCAGATAACTATCATAATCTTGAAGCCTTCTTAGTTTTTCTTCCTGCGTGCCACAATATTCAAGAATTTCTTCCACCGAATTTCCATATTTTGACTTCAAACGGTTGATTTCATTCAGACGTGTTTCAACTTCGTAAAAGTCCTGCTCAGAAAATTCAAACGAATCACTATATTGGGACAATTCCCTGTTAAAGTCATTTAACAAACTGTCAATCTCTGATAACTGACTATACATTGTTTCTGCCTGTCCGTCATATTCTGCTACTTCCTGCAGGCACCGTACAGCCCTGCTTAGCAATTCACTAGCACTTTCACGCGCCATACCTGAAGTATATGAATATGCTTCATTTAAATTTTCTGCGATTTTCTTGCCATGAACCATACGTCGGTACTGTTCTTCTAATATCGCATCTTCGCCGGAGGATAAATTCGCAGATTGAATTTCCTGAATCTCATATTCTAAAAATCCAATCTCTTTGTTGCGCTCTTTCTCATCCAGATTTGCGTTCTCAAATTCCTCCTTATATTTTTTATAAATCCGGTAGGAATCGGCCACTTTTTCCTTGATACCCTGAATTTGTTCTTTTGCAAAAGCATCCAGAATCGTTAAGTGATTCTTTTTATATAACAGTGACTGGTGTTCGTGTTGTCCATGTATATCGATTAAAATTGCCGCAATTTCTTTTAAAAATGTATTGGAAACAGTTTCGCCATTTACTTTGCTGACACTGCGCTTTTCCATCAGTTTTCTGCTGAGCGTTACTGCTCCCTCATCTAAATATACATCTTTTTCTTTTAAAAGTTCGGCCTGTGCTTCATTTTCTACTAAAAATGTCAGTTCCACATAGCCATACTCTGCACCGTCACGGAGCATATCTGCAGAATAACGTCCTCCCAGTGCAAGATTAATGGAACCGAGAATAATTGATTTTCCTGCTCCGGTTTCTCCTGTTAATATATTCAGTCCTTTTTGAAATTCTACTTCGATTTCATCAATCAAAGCAAGATTTTTCACATATAAATTATGTAACATTGTTTCTCCCTAAATGCTCTTTTGACACATCTTTTTCTTTTATCCCACAATTTTTCGGATTTTCTCCATCACATTTACCGTTTCTTCTGTATTGCGAATTGCACACATAATCGTATCATCTCCTGCAATGCATCCTACAACTTCATGCCACTGCATCTTATCAATTACTGCGGCCACAGCCATTGCCATACCAGAAACAGTCTTAATTACCAAAATATTTTGTGCCATATCCATTGAAACATAGCCGTCTCTCAAAATGCGGAAAAACTTTTCATTCACAGTTTCATCTTCCTGGTTCGTCATAGCGTATTTCTGGCGACCACCCTCTGTAGGAACCTTCGTCAATTTCAAATCACGGATATCTCTGGAAACCGTTGCCTGTGTTACCTGAAATCCCTCCTGATTCAGACGTTCTGCCAATTCTTCCTGTGTTTCAATATGATATTTTCGGATCAATTCCACGATTTTCGCATGTCTGTTAATCTTCATATTCTAGTTCCCTTTCATTTTTATTCTAAGCGTTTCTAAAAAACTAATTTTTTTCATCTTTAAAAGCTTCGTAGAATATCCAGCTTTCTTTATCACAAGTTTATCACCTGTTTTAATACAGATTCCCTCATCTCCATCAAATGAAATCTCGGCTTCTTCCACAGAATTCTCTCGACCTCTTCCTATAACAATTGTAATCTCATCATCTGATGAAAGTACAATGCTGCTTGTATTCAATGCATGGCAACAAATCGGTGTAATTACAATTAATGATGCTGTCGGTTCTACAATCGGACCGCCAGCCGACAGATTATATGCAGTCGAGCCGGTCGGAGTGGAAACGATAACACCATCTGCCTCATAAGAATTCAACAATTCACCATTGACATAAATATCAAAATGAATGACACGAAGAATCCCCCGTCTCGTCACGACTACATCATTCAATGCATAATGGCTAGCTATGCCGTTTAATATTCCTTCCAACATCATTCTGTTTTCAACTGTTAGATTTCCCTCAAAAAGCTGGTCAAGTGAAGATTCCAGATTATGCACCTCTACCTCAGTCAGATATCCTAGTGTTCCAAGATTAATCCCTACAAGCGGTATATCGCAGGCATAATACTCCCGTGCCACACGAATCAAAGTCCCATCTCCGCCAAGCACAAGAATACACTCTGTATTCTCCGATATCTGCTTTCCTTCTACTGCCAGCACACAACTGTGTCCTCGTTTCTCTATATAATGCTTTATACGATATGTTGTCTCTAATGTCTTGTCCTTACTTCTGTTAGTAACGACATAAAATTTATCCATGCCTTTTCCTCAACAATCTATTTTGCTAATGTTTCAAATGCATTATCCACAATTTTCTTCCAGTCAATCGCAACATCCTCCATTGACTGCGGTATATCCGTCTTTTGCAAATGCACTAAGTATTCAATATTGCCTTCCGGCCCTTTAATTGGCGAAAAATCCAGATTCAATATTTGAAATCCAATTGACACCGCATAAGAAAGCACCATCTCAATCACTTCATGATGTGTACTTTTCTCACGTACTACCCCTTTTTTTCCTACTTTTTCTCTCCCTGCTTCAAACTGTGGCTTAATCAATGCAACAATCTGCCCATCTTCTTTCAGATAATTGCGGATTGGAAGCAGTACTTTGGTAAGCGAGATAAAGGATACATCAATAGAAGAAAAATCAATCGCTTCTCCCAAATCTTCCGGCGTCACATACCTAATATTCGTCTTTTCCATACATACTACACGTTCATCCTGGCGGAGCTTCCAAGCCAGTTGTCCACGTCCAACATCTATGGCAAATACTTTTCTTGCACCATTTTGAAGCATACAATCCGTAAATCCACCTGTAGAGGAGCCTACATCTGTACACACTTTGTCTGTTAGACAAACGTCAAAATTTGCCACAGCCTTCTCAAGTTTTAAACCGCCTCTACTGACATACGGCATTGTATGACCTTTAATTTCAATCTGCACCTCGTCTGAAAAAGTACTACCTGCTTTATCTTCACGCTGTCCCTCTACGAACACATTGCCGGACATAATAATTGCTTTTGCCTTTTCTCTTGACTCTGCCAGATTGCGGTTTACCAGCAATACATCTAAACGTTCTTTCATATTCTCTCCCTATACTATTCTATAAACTAACAAATGCTGTAACAACTTTCTTTACAATGGATTCTGCATCTAACAGCACTTCTTTTCTTAATAAATCTACATTTCCATGTTCCACATAGTCATCCTGAATGCCACTCTTTAGCATCTGGACACTCAGATGTGCCCTTGAAACATAGTCTTCTACCCTGTCGCCATAGCCTCCGATTAAGACGCCTTCTTCAATCGTAACAAATAACCTATGTTCTTCTGCCATTCGCTTCAGCATCTCCTCATCTATTGGTTTCACAAATCGGCTATTCACAAGGCTACAGTTATACCCCATCTCTTTCAGTCTTAAACGCACTTCATTGGCAGTTTCCATCATATGGCCCACTGAAAAAATTGCAATATCTTCCTCATCATAAATCACTTCACTTTTACCGTAAACAACCGGCGCACGAAATTCTTTCAATCCTTCATACGCGGCTCCTCTCGGATAACGAAGTGCAATTGGGGCTTCAAAGCTAATTGCAAAACGAATCATATCAGCAAATTCCCACTTATTTTTCGGTGACATCACTGTCATGTTCGGAATGTTACTTAAATAAGCTATATCAAATACACCTTGATGAGTTTCACCATCGCTTCCCACAAGCCCTGCACGATCAATTGCAAATACGACCGGCAGCTTTTGCAGACATACATCATGGATTAACTGATCGTATCCCCTCTGTAAAAAAGAAGAATACACCGCAAATACCGGTTTTAGCCCTGCTGCAGCAAGACCGGCAGCGAACGTTACAGCATGTCCTTCCGCAATTCCCACATCAAAAAAACGATCCGGATATCTTTTTTGGAATCTCGACAATCCGGTTCCGTCTTTCATAGCCGCAGTAATCGCCACTAATTTCGGTTCCTTTGCGCCCTCACTGCACATTACCTTTGCAAATACATCTGTATATGAATCTTTCTCCTTTTTCTCTAGTGGTTGTCCTGTGGCAATATCAAACGGGCCTGTTCCGTGGAACTTCGCAGGTTCTTTTTCAGCTGGTTCATATCCTTTGCCTTTCTTTGTCAGAACATGCACAAGTACAGCATGCTCGACCTTCTGTGCCTCCTTGAACACCCGGTACAGTTTTTTCAAATCATGTCCGTCTACTGGTCCCAGATAGGTAATCCCCATATCTTCAAATAACATTCCCGGTACCAGCAACTGTTTAATACTATTTTTTGTTTTCTTCAGATTTGAGGCAATTCTCTTTCCAATTATCGGGACCTGATCCAATGTATTCTGTACATTCTTTTTCAAATCATTGTATGCATCTGCCGTCCGCAGTCCATCCAGATACTTTGACATACCACCGACATTTTCAGAAATGGACATATTATTGTCATTCAGTACAATAATAAAATTGCTTTTCAAATGAGACGCATTGTTCAGCGCCTCATAAGCCATCCCCCCAGTCAGAGAACCGTCGCCGATTACAGATACAACATGATAATCTTCGCCAAGTATTTCTCTCGCTTCTACATATCCTAAACCTGCTGAAATAGAAGTTGAACTGTGTCCCGTATCAAATGCGTCACAGTCGCTTTCCTTACGTTTTGGGAATCCACTCATCCCCCCGTATTTTCGCAGTTCATCAAAACCAGATTTTCTTCCGGTCAAAATCTTATGTGTATATGCCTGATGCCCCACATCCCAGATCATCTTATCTTTCGGGAGTGAAAATGCAAGATGCATCGCCATAGTTAATTCTACCACACCTAGATTTGAAGCCAGATGTCCCCCTGTCTTGCTAATCTTTTCAATCAGAAACTGACGAATTTCCTCAGCCAGTTCGTCAAGCTCCTGCCATTCTAATTCCTTTACATCATTTGCTTTTTTTATACGCTCCAGCATCATAAGCGCACCCCTTTATTTTTCTCTATGTATCAGTTCTTTTAAAAGTTTCTCCAAAAATGGATTACTTTGTTCAAATTCATGCAGAATAGAAATCGCGTCATTGGAAAGCATTTCAACATATTCTTTTGCTTTCTCAATGCCAACCAGAGTAACATATGTAGTCTTTTCATTCTTTTCATCGCTATTGATTGGTTTTCCAAGAACCTCAGCAGTACTTGTCACATCTAAAATATCATCCTGAATCTGGAATGCAATCCCTATATTTTTTGCAATTCTTTCTACTTGCTCAATTTCTTCACCTGAAGCACCTGCTAATACAGCACCAATCATCATAGCACTTTCAATCAATGCACTTGTCTTTAATTCATAGATGAAGTCAAGCATTTCCTTTGAAACAGACCTTCCTGCGTTTGCCACGTCTACGACCTGACCACCTAACATCCCGTGAATTCCTGCTTTATTCGAAAGAATCTGCATCGCTTTCCCGATTTCAAGACTCTTTTCTGGAAACATCGTAAATGCTTTCGAAGCGGTCTCAAATGCATAATTTAAAAGTGCATCACCGGTCAGAATACCCATTGCTTCTCCGTAAACAATATGCGTCGTCTTTCTTCCTCTTCGATAGTCATCGTTATCCATTGCAGGCAGATCATCATGCACCAATGAATAGGTATGTATCATCTCTAATGCGGCCATAAATGGTTCCACTATCGCCTCTGTTCCGCCAAACAGTTCATATGTTTCCTTCATCAGCATTGGCCTCAGGCGCTTTCCTCCTGCCATCAGATTATACTCCATTGCCTCCATAATCTGTTCCTGAAAACCCTCCTGCTGTGGAAGGTATGCCTTTAAAATTGCTTCCATTTCTTTTACTTTTCTTATCTGACATTCTTTAAAATTCATGCTGTTCACCATTTTCTTCCAATACCAACATCTTTTTTTCTATTGTTTCTATTTTATCATTGCACGCTTTTAACAATTCCATTCCCTCATGGTATAACTGAAAAGATGTTTCTAAAGAAACATCCTCACCTTCTAACTTGTTTACAATTTTATCAAGTTTTTCAAATACCTGCTCTAGTGTCTGTTCTTCCATCATAATCCTCCCTGTTCGAGAATGCCATCTACTTTTGCTCTTACTATCCCGTCTGTCATATAAATCATCAACGTATTATCTTTCTTTAAACCGACTGTGCTTTTAACGACCTTTCCATATTCATCTTCCACATAGGAAAACCCTTGATTCAACTTTGCAATTGGCGATACACCCTTCATACGCTCTATAAAAAGCGCCAGTCTTTGTTTTTCCAGACACAGCTTATTTTCCATTGCTCTTTGCAGTCTCTGCTCCAATTCAACATAAATCTGCTGTTGTTTTAGCAATATATTACTCGGATGCAAGTGCTTCATCTTCCATGCATAACGCTCTAATCTTATACACTCTAACTGCAATTTCTGTGATAAAGATTTTCGAAGGCGAATACGTTTTTCTTCCAAGAAATTCAGATAACTCTGATACTCAAATACAGCTAGTTCTGCTGCGGCTGACGGAGTTGGAGCACGCATGTCTGCCACATAATCTGCAATCGTGGTATCTGTCTCATGACCAACCGCCGAAATAACCGGAGTCTGACAATGAAAAATTGCTCTCGCCACAATCTCTTCGTTAAAAGCCCACAAATCTTCGATAGAGCCTCCTCCACGTCCAACAATAATTACATCCAGATTCTGCCTATCTAATGCCTCGATTCCTTTTACAATACTGGCAGCTGCTCCTTCACCCTGCACTAATGCAGGATATAAAATCAACTGTACATATGGATTTCTTCTGGACGAAATATTCATGATATCCCTGATGGCTGCTCCGGTCGGTGCCGTCACAATTCCAATGCGCTTTGCAAACCTTGGAATCGGCCGCTTATATTCCGGCGCAAACATTCCCATCTCACTCAGTTCTCTCTTTAATGCCTCAAATCTTTCGTATAAAAGCCCTGCGCCATCCAGAATAATTTCTTTTGCATATAACTGGTATTTTCCATCCCGTTCATATGTGGTAATGCTTCCCATTGCGATGACCTGCTGACCGTCCTGCATACGAAATGTCAGTCCTTTTCTCTGACCTGCAAACATAATACAGGCAATCGAACCGGATTCATCTTTCAGAGAAAAATAGATATGACCGGAGGTATGATATTTACAATTAGACACCTCGCCCTTCACATAAATGTGATTCAGCATAAAATCCTGCGTAAACATATTCTTAATATAAGAATTTACCTGTCTGACCGAGTATACGTTTCGCATATTGTTACTCCTGGTTCACTAATTTTGCCAGAACACCATTGATAAACGAAGGTCCCTCATCACTGCTGTATTTTTTCCCTAATTCAACAGCTTCGTTAATTGCAACTTTATCCGGGACATCTTCATCCCATTTCAGCTCATATACTGCAAGCCTTAAAATAGTCAAATCCACACGGTTCATACGTGTAGTTTTCCATCCCGTCGTATGCGTGTTAATTAAAGTATCAATCTCTTCTATGCGCTCTATAATGGCGCGATACTTATCTATAATATAAGCCTGTTCCTGTTCAGTATGCTCTTCCAGCAATTCAAAGTAGAGGTCTTCCTGTTCCTTCATCTCTTCTGCACTGTTAAATTCACTGCGAAATAACATTTTAAAAATATGTTCTCTAAGTTCTGATCTGCTCATCTTTCTACCTCTTTATTCTTTGTATTATCTTAATTTCTACATTATGCTCTATTATACTACAAGCGATTCATTCTTGGCAACCTTATATGTTTTAATTTCCCGAACGCAAATCGGGCATGCAGCAAAATTCACCTTCACTGCATGCCCGTTATGCGTTCTGTTATCCTATCTCTGAACCCTTGCTCCGGCTCCGCCCATAACTCGTTCTACTTCTTTCTTACTTACCATTGTTGTATCTCCAGGTGTTGTCATTGCAAGTGCTCCGTGAGCCGCTCCATAGTTTACAGCAATTTGGGCATCACCTGTTGTCATAAGTCCATAAATGAGACCCGACGCAAAAGAATCTCCGCCACCTACGCGATCCATAATCTCAAGTCCTTTGTAATCCTTTGCTTTGTAGATTTGTCCGTCCGCCCAGCAAAGAGCACTCCAGTCATTTACAGTCGCTGTCTTCACTTCGCGAAGAGTGGTTGCAACTGCTTTGAAGTTAGGATATGTCCTTACTGCTTCATTAATCATTTTCTTATATCCTTCTATATTTAACTCTTTTAAACTCTCATCATTACCTTCAATTTCAAATCCGAGGCATGCTGTAAAGTCTTCTTCATTTCCAATCATAACATCAACATATTTTGCGATTTCTCTATTTACTTCCTGTGCCTTTGCATGTCCTCCGATTTCACTCCACATAGATGGCCGATAATTTAAGTCATAAGATATGATTGTACCATATTTTTTTGCTGTCCTGATTGCAGCAAGTACTGTCTCACATGACTGTTTTGACAATGCTGCGTAGATTCCACCTGTGTGAAACCAGCGTACTCCCAGTTTGCCAAAGATATAGTCAAAATCAAAATCTCCCGGTGTTGCTTTAGAAATTGCTGTATTGGCACGATCTGAACAACCTACTGCACCACGAATTCCAAATCCACGTTCCGTAAAGTTGATTCCGTTACGACATGTTCTTCCAATACCGTCTGTCTTCATCCAACTAATTAATGCTGTATCAACGCCACCCTGTAAGACTAAATCTTCCATTAGCATTCCTACTTCATTATCAGCAAAAGCTGTAATCACTGCTGTTTTCATGCCAAAACATCTTCTTAGTCCACGGACAACATTATATTCTCCGCCGCCTTCCCACACACGAAACTGTCTGGCTGTACGAATCCTGCCTTCACCCGGATCCAGCCGAAGCATGACCTCGCCCAGCGATACCGCATCATATTTACACATATTTTCTGGTCTTATATTTAAGTTCATGTCAAGTCTCCTTTTATATATCAAAGCCAAAATATCTGACTGCATTATTATAGGAAATACCTTTTATAATTTCTTCAAGCATCTTTTCATCATCCGGATATTCCCCATTTTCTACCCATCCGCCAATCAATTCACATAAAATACGCCGAAAATATTCATGTCTGGCATAAGATAAAAAACTTCTGGAATCGGTGAGCATACCAATAAAGTTTCCAAGAAGTCCTAAATTTGCAAGAGAAACCAGTTGTTCAGTCATACCCTTTTTATGGTCATTAAACCACCATGCACTACCATGCTGGATTTTCCCCACTGTCGATGAATCTTGAAAACATCCGATGATTGTTCCAATAGAAGCATTATCTACAGGATTAAGTGAATAAAGAATTGTCTTTGGTAGTTTGTCCAAAACTGCAAGTGCATTTAAAAACTCTGCCGTCTGTGCAGACGGTGTAAAATCATTGATACAGTCAATCCCGGCATCCGCTCCTAACTTATGATATATTTTTTGATTATTGTCACGCTTTACACCATAATGGAGTTGCATTACCCAGTTTCTTATGTGATATTCTTTACTTAATGCAATCATGAAAGCTGTTTCAAACTGCTTTTTTTCTTTTACAGATAACTTATCCCCCTGCATGCGCTTCGCAAAAATTACTTCTATTTCCTGTTCATTGGCAGGCTCATACATAATATAGTCCAGACTGTGATCTGAAACCACACATCCATTGGAAGCAAAATAGTCAATTCTTACCTTCAAAGCCTTGATAAGTGATGCAAAATCCTTTATGTCTACACTGCTAACCTGGCTTAATTGCTGCAAATATTCCAAATAATCTTCCCTTCCAATACTCATTGCCCGTTCGGGCCTAAATGTGGGCAGCACCTGAACATGGAAAGTTTTGTCATTTTTGATTTTTTCATGCCATTCTAACGTATCGGCAGGGTCATCTGTTGTGCAGAGTAAGGTTACATTCGACATCTCAATGAACTGTCTTGCGGAAAGTCCGTTTTGAAGCTTTCGGTTACAAATTTCCCATACCTCAGAGACCGTATCCCGGTTCAGATTTCCTTTATATCCAAAATACCTCTGAAGCTCCAGATGACTCCAATGATACAATGGATTACCAATTGCTTTTTCCAATGTATCAGCCCATTTTAGAAACTTCTCATAATCGGAAGCGTCTCCGGTAATATATTTCTCTTCAATTCCGTTTGAGCGCATCTGACGCCATTTGTAATGATCTGCACCGAGCCATATCTGTGTCATATTCTCAAATTGTTTATCTTCGTAGATATCCCTCGGATTGAGATGACAATGATAATCCAGAATCGGCATCTTCTCTGCATACTGATGGTACAGTTTTTGCGCCGTCTCTGTACTCAGCAGGAAATTACTATCCATAAATCTTTTCATACTCGCTTCCTGCTTTCTTTTACAATATTTACAGCATCCTTTGTGTATTCTAAGATTTTTTCAAAATTTCCTGTTTCTATCAGCTCTTCCTTTACCATCCAGCTTCCACCACATGCAAGTATTTTATCATAGGCCAGATAGTCTTTTACATTCTTTGGATTAATTCCTCCTGTGGGCATGAATTTCACATTCCCATATGGAGCCGCAACAGCTTTTATCATTCCCAGACCTCCGGCTGGTTCTGCAGGAAAGAATTTAACAACTTCTAATCCGTTTTCTAATGCTTGTTCTATATCACTTGGGGTTGAACAGCCCGGAATAATAAAAATATCATTCTCTACACAGTGCTTTACGACACGTGGATTGAATCCAGGACTCACGATAAATTTTGCACCGGCCGCAACTGCACGTTCTGCCTGTTCAGCTGTCAGAACTGTCCCTGCTCCAACCAGCATATCCGGAAATACCTCGCTTATGATTCGGATGCTTTCCTCTGCTGCCTCTGTACGAAATGTAACCTCAGCACACGAAAGCCCACCTTCTCTCAGTGTTTTTGCCAACGGCAATGCATCTTTGACATTCTTTAACACTACAACAGGTACAATGCCGGTTTCTTGAATTTTCTCTAATACTTCATGCATACTTTTCCCTCTTTTCTACTCTCCGGTATATTTCTTTAGAACATTTCTTACTGCCCCTACACCTGCAGTCATTTCCCGCAAATACCCACACACTTTATCTGCCATGCCTATTTCATATAAATTAATGCCGAAAATAGCCTCATTTTCTAAAATTGGTTTTAAAAGTTCATGCAAATCATTTTCTTTTCCAAACTTAATTTTCCTCATAACAGGGCATATGTCAGCTAAAAGCGGATCCGGACTAAGCGAAAATGCTCTTCCCTCATCATCAATAGCCATTAGATATCTTAACCATCCTGCAAATACGAGTGGAATACCTTTTAGTTCTGCTGCATCTAAATGATCAGAAGCCAGATAAGCCTTGATAGTTTCACCAAAACGAGTCGCCAATTTCTGAGAAGTATCCGTTGCAATTCGTTGTGGTGTATCAGGCATAAATGGGTTTGGCAAACGTATATTTAATACCGTATCCAGAAAATCCTTGGGGTTTAATACACCCGGATGTACTACCACCGGAAGTCCTTCTTTATATCCAATCGTCTCTACTAGTTTTCGAAGCCGGGTATCTTTCATTTCTTCAGAAATCTTTGTATACCCAAGTAAACACCCAAATATCGCTAGTGCTGTATGAAGTGGGTTAAGACAAGTACAAACTTTCATTTTCTCCACTTTATCAACGACTTCACGTTCGACAAACATGATACCACCCTTTTCCAGCTCAGGACGGCCATTTGGAAATGCATCTTCAATTACCAGATATTCACATTCTTCTGCATTCACAAAAGGTGCCGCATACGTGTTTTTTGATGTGATAACCGGAGTAATTCCTTCAATTCCATCTTCTTTAAGGATTTTTTCTATTGCTGAATCCGGTCGCGGTGTAATTTTATCAATCATAGTCCATGGAAATGTCACTTTTTCCTTATCATTGATATATACAAGAAACCCTGCATCCACAAGCTGATTTTCCACCCACTTTTTCGCAAATGTTTCTATTGCCGCATAAAGTCTTCCCCCATTACGCGAGCAGTTATCCATACTCACCATTGCCACTGGTTTTTTTCCTGCCTGATAGCGTGTATAAAGAAGAGCTGCAATATTCCCCATATAGCTCTTTGTCTTTTCAGGTCCATTTTGAAAATCTTCCTTTACTAATTCGTAAAATTTTCCTTCTGCATCCACAAGATTATAGCCTTTTTCTGTAATTGTAAATGATACCATCTGAAGCGAATCTTTCGAAAAAATTTCTTGCAGTCTACCATATTCCTTTGCATTTTCTGAATCTAAGATGCAAGACTCCATAATACTTCCAATCACAATTTTTTTTACACTTCCATCCGCTTTTAATATCACAAGAATACTGTATTCATCGTACGGACGATTAATTTTATCAACAATCTCATAATCAAAGCCTTCTGCCACAATTAAGCCTTCTTCAAGTGTGCCGGTATTTAATAATTGCTGGACTACATTCGCCTGAAATGCACGAAAAATATTCCCCGCACCAAAATGAAGCCAGACAGGATTTTCTTTGGTTGCTTCCATTACTTTCCTTCGTTCAAATTGCGGAAGTTCATACTGCATCTCTTCCCACTGTTTTCTATCCAAAAGTCCTTTTTCACTTAACTCCATTTATTTTGCTCCCTTCTCAATTGCTTCCCAAAGACCGTTCAAATACGTTGCCCCAAGTGCTCTGTCATACAGTCCATATCCTGGCATTGCCACTTCTCCCCAGATCATACGTCCGTGGTCCGGACGAATTGGACCTGAAAATCCTGTCTCATATAATGCTTTCATGATTTCATACATATCAAACGAGCCATCTGATGAAAGATGTGCAGCCTCTTCAAAATCAGTCGGTGTATTGAATTTCAGATTACGCACATGGGCAAAGTGAATTCTTCCTTTTAAAGAACGAATCATGTCCGGCAAATCATTTCCAAGATTCGTACCATAAGAACCGGCACAAAATGTCACACCATTATGTGGATTATCAACCATATTCAACATATGAAGAATGTTTTCCTTGTTCGTGATAATTCTGGGAAGTCCAAATACACTCCATGCCGGATCATCCGGGTGAATTGCCATGTTGATATCGTATTTGTCACAAGCAGGCATAATCCTTTCCAGAAAATACTTTAGATTCTCAAAAAGTTTCTCATCATCCACCTCTTTATATAGTTCAAACAATTCTTTCACTTTCGCCATTCGTTCCGGTTCCCACCCGGGCATGATTGTTCCATTCATATCATCTGCGATTGATTCAAACATTTTTTCCGGATCCAGCGCATCCACTGCTTCCTGCGTATATGCAAGTACTGTTGAACCATCCTCCCTCTCTCTTGCAAGTTCTGTCCGTGTCCAGTCGAACACAGGCATAAAGTTATAACATACAAGATGTATGTCTTCTTTTCCCAGATTTTCTAAGGTTTCAATATAGTTTTCAATATACATATCCCTTTTAGCAGAACCTGTCTTAATTGCATCATGTACATTCACGCTTTCAATTCCTGCCACATGAAGTCCTGCCTCCTCTACTTCTTCTTTCATAGCATGAATCCGTTCCTGACTCCATACTTCACCCGGCTCAGTATCGTATAAGGTTGTGATAACCCCCGTAACACCAGGGATTTGTCTGATTTGTTGTAAAGTCACTGTGTCAAATTTAGAGCCATACCATCTCAATGTCATTTCCATAATGTAAATATTCCTTCCTTCATATTAGCTTTTTTTTATTATGCCCATTCTAAAAAAATTATCCCATGAAGCATGACCATACACAAATTTTCATAAATTTCCTTAAAAAGATACAAAAAAAGAGCCTTTGCTCCATAGCAAAAGCTCTTGTTTCCTGTAATTATGCCTCTACATCTACACCTGCAACACGAATATTCACGTCTGCAACAACAAGTCCTGTCATTGTCTCAATTGCAGTCTTAACCTTCTCCTGCACTTTTTCTGAAATCTCCATAACATTATATCCATATTTCAAATTCAATGCCATTACAACTGTTACAACATTTTCCAAAATATCTACTTTTACACCTTTTGACAAGGTTTTCATACCAAGTTTACTGATTAGCTCTTTTGTGGCATTGCCTGCCATAGAAGCAACTCCGTCTACCTCCATCGCTGCGATACCGGCAATAACTGCAACAACTTCGTCTGCAATCTGCACTTCTCCTAAACTCTCATCTACTTTTATCGTGTAATTGTTTCTTTCGTTTTTCGCCATATTCAAAACCTCCTAATCTGGTTCAGTATCTTTAGTTATTATACCAAATTTATGTCTATTTGCAAACAGAAACTTTAGATATTCTTATGAACGTCCAAATTCTGATAGGACAAGCCCTTCATTTCGTTCCTCTGTCATTCTGACACTCCAGCTATTTACAAACAAAAGTAATGGTCTGTCTTTCAGATCTTTGATTTTCTTCATGTCTGAGGTTCCTACAATCTGATCCAGATCAATATCCTGATTTTCAATCCAGCGAATATGTTCGTATGGAAGTGGGTCAAGACGGATTTCCACATTATACTCATTTTCCAGACGATATTTTAATACATCAAACTGTAGTACACCTACTACTCCAACAATAATCTCTTCCATACCGGTATTATATTCCTGGAAAATCTGAATGGCCCCCTCCTGTGCAATCTGATTAATACCTTTGATGAACTGTTTACGTTTCATAGTGTCCATCTGACGCACTCTTGCAAAATGTTCCGGCGCAAAGGTTGGAATTCCTTCATATGCAAATTTTTCACTGGAAGTTGTCAGCGTATCACCAATTGAGAAAATACCCGGATCGAATATACCAATAATATCTCCACCATATGCTTTTTCAATCATTTTACGCTCACTTGCCATCATCTGCTGTGGCTGGGAAAGTCTGATTTTTTTGCCTCCCTGGATATGGAATACATCCATTCCTGCTTCGAATTCTCCGGAACAGATTCGCATAAATGCAATCCGGTCACGGTGTGCCTTATTCATATTTGCCTGAATCTTGAACACAAATGCTGAGAAATCCTGTTCAGTCATCGGGTCAATAATTCCTTTATCAGACACTCTAGGCAATGGAGATGTCGTCATCTGTAAGAAATGCTTAAGGAATGTCTCGACACCAAAGTTGGTCAAAGCAGACCCGAAAAATACAGGTGACAATTCTCCTTTACTTACAAGCTCTATATCAAATTCTGCACTTGCTCCGTCCAACAACTCGATTTCCTCCTCTAACTGTGCTCTCTGCTCAGCCGAAATCAAAGAATCTACTTCTGGAGCATCAATGGATATTTTCTGTACTGCTCCCATAGATGTTCCCTTTTGGGTGTCTGAGAACAATTCAATCTCTCTATGTTCTCTGTCGAATACACCTCTAAACTCTTTTCCACAGCCAATTGGCCAGTTAATCGGACAAGTTGCAATTCCAAGTTCTTTTTCAATATCATCCAGAAGCTCAAAGGTGTCCATTGCCTCGCGATCCATCTTATTGATAAATGTAAAGATCGGAATATGGCGCATTACACATACCTTAAAT
Organism: uncultured Clostridia bacterium; assembly: GCA_937896665.1. Classification (GTDB taxonomy): domain Bacteria; phylum Bacillota; class Clostridia; order Lachnospirales; family Lachnospiraceae; genus Faecalimonas. Next base: position 26,976 of record CALBNS010000040.1, on the reverse strand, counting down.
AATTTTCTGGTCTGCGCCTCAACACCCTTAGAACCGTCAATAACCATCACGGCAGAATCTGCTGCCATCAATGTACGATAAGTATCTTCCGAGAAATCCTGATGTCCCGGTGTATCTAAGATATTAATACAATATCCATCATAATTAAACTGAAGTACGGAAGAAGTAACGGAAATACCTCTTTCTTTTTCTATCTCCATCCAGTCAGATACGGCGTGTTTCGCAGTAGCTTTCCCTTTTACGGAACCTGCCTGATTGATTGCTCCTCCATATAACAGAAACTTTTCTGTCAAGGTGGTTTTACCGGCATCCGGATGGGAAATAATTGCAAATGTTCTTCTTTTCTTTATCTCATCTGTAATCTGTGACATAATTCTCTCCTGTCTATTCATCTAATAACTTCATTTACACACATACTTTTTTAGTCTAACACAACTATTATATCTCTGCAAATAAAATCTAATCATTCAATGGAGTAATTACGATATTTTCTGGTTCAATCCCTGCTTTTCTCGCCACAATATCTTCAATCTGGGCTCTATTGGCATCACTTAATTCCTTACTATTCACAACAATATCAGCACTGTCCTTCGTGAGACTTACGACCACTTCTGAAAATCCTTTGGACGCAAGCATTGTTTCCACTGTCACTTCCTTTTCTGCCAGTTCTGTCATCTCAATCATCTGACTAACCGCATCTTTTTTCTGCTCATCTGACAAATTCTTATTATCAATAATTTCCATCAGCATCTCTTTATTTTTTGCTCTTACCTGTTCTCTTGTCATTTTTGCTTCTGCAACCATGCTGCTTGCCGAACCATTCGTAAGCACCGCTTCTCCCGGTGTTCCATCAATCTCAGCTTCAGCAACTTCATGATCCTGACTTTCGATATCTCCATCCGTTTCCATTGTACCATCCTCCAGACTGATGTCTAAAAGTTCTTGATTTGCCAGGTCTCCACTTGTTTCTTTCGCATCTTTCGTATCACCAAAAATTGTATCGGAATAGTTTAGGTAGCCTGCCACTGCGATCATCACTGCAAGTGTGGCAATCATAATCTGATTTTTCTTAAATAAACGTTTCATAAAAAATCAACCTCCCTTCGTCACCTTAATTTTATGCGTGTCTACATCAAATAATGCTTGGACTGCTTCTGTAATATTTTTTGCAACAACTGCATTTCCACCACCTTCTGCAATTACTACAATTCCCTCTGCCCGCGGAAGAATTTCTTTACTCACATAAGGACTTTGTGTTCCATCCGAAGTTTGTTGATAAATCGTGCTTTCATTTCCCGTCTGGTCTGTAGTTACACGCTTTCCTCCTGATTTATCCGTTTCCTCAACCATCTGACTGCTTGTTTCGCTATCCTTCTCAACGACTTTTTCAGAAGAAGACTGAAACGTAATCATCACTTCCACATTTCCTGCCCCTTCAATCTTCTCTAGAATGTTTTCTAATCGTTTTTCCATTCTTGAAACATAATCATCCTCCGATACTGGTTCCGGCTGTTCCACTGGTCTTGTGTCATCTTTCTCTTTCACAGGAATTGCAATGACCACCAACAACACACCTACAAGTAAAAGTATCAGCCATTGATTTTTCTTCGGCAATTTTGATTTCCAATCAAATTTATTCTCCAATCCGAATCTCCTCCACCTCTGTTATCCCGTTAAGCTCCTCTTCCAAACACACATTTTCAAGGTATTTCGTAGCCTCCTCTATTTCCCTTCGTTTTTGTTTATATTCTTCACTCACATAGATTTCCGTAAATTTCTGCTCCATTCCAAACACTTTTAGAATAGACCCCGTCAGCATCACAACGAGAACCAGACCTGTAAAAAAACGAATGTATTTCGTATAAGTATTGTTGGGGATAATATGCATCACTGCCGTAATAAGCACAAGATAAAAAGCGATATTTTGAAGCCATTCATATAAATATTCAAACATCTTTCCCTCCTCATGAAGTACTTGCCACGGCTACAACAGTAATAGTTAAGAGAAACAGTACCCCTGATGTAAATACCGTTTTTAACAACATCTGTGCGCCCTGTGAGATACTGTTAATACAACCTACAATACGTTGATCTGTAATCGGCTGTACAATCGCCGCAGTCACTTTATACATAAAAGTAATCACTGCCACCTGTACAATGGGTGTCATACAGATAACCAAACATATAACTACTCCTACCATGCCAATTCCGTTCTTAATTAAGACAGCTGTACCAAGCACTACTTCGGCTGTTCCGCCTAATGCATCTCCGATAATTGGAATCGCCTCAGCCCCCCTTGTTACCATACTTCTTTTCACGGAATCAATGGCCGGATTAATAAGCCCCTGTATCACATTCAATCCTATTACCCCTGCAAGAAGCGTCTTCTGAGTCCACGAAACAAGCAATTCCAGTAGTTCTACCCACTTTGACAATACTTCTTCTTTTGACAGATGATTTAAAATTCGAACTACCAGATAAACCTGTGTTAGTGGAAGTAAAAAATTCAAAACAACCAGTTCCACCAGATAAATCAGAAACAAAACAATATTATAAAATCCAATTGATGTTGCGCTTCCCGATGCCAATGCCACTGCCATAAAAAATGCGGGACCAAGCATACTCATAAATTTGGTAAGCTGTTCAATTTTACCTTCCACACAGGATAATAGAATCTGAAACGAACTCAGGCAAATTGTAATCAGCATCAGATACAATGCATAAAAACTAATATCCGCTACCTGATGATTTTGAAACACTCCTGAAAAATTTGCAAATATAGCTGCAAATATGGCAATTGCAAGAATATGTACGATACTATTTTTACTATGTCGCAACTCATAAAAAAGCTGATCTGATAACAGTTCTCCACATAATTCCACAGCCGAATCCAAATCACCATTTAGAAATTCTGATAAGATTGCCCGAAAACTAACTTTTTCTTCTGGAAAAATATCTGCTAACAACGCTTCCATGTCTCTGAAATCAAATAAGGAAAGTAGCTCCTTCTGTGTATTTTGTTGTTCTTCCTGTGTAATCTGAGAGGCCTGAACCTCCGATGGTACAATAAAGCAAAGAAGCAATATAAGAATACATCCTATTTTTTTCATGGTAGCCCCTGTCTTCTATGATAAGAATTCCTGAATTGTTTTTAAAAGTGTAAGAAGCACCGGAAGACTCAGAACCATAATGCTTAATTTACTGAAAATCTCAATCTGCGAGGCAATACTCTGATATCCGGCATCTTTACAGATTGCAGCCGAAAATTCAGATACATAGGTTACTCCAAGCATTTTCAATAATGTGGAAATATAGCTTGTACGGATATTGAAGTAGCCGCTGATTTCTTTTATCGTTTCAATCAGTGTTTCCAACCGTCCTACAATGCTAAAAAAAATGAACAGACTGATCCCAATTCCAATATAAACACCATATTCTGTTTTCCCGCTTTTCATCTGGACGGCAAGTAATGTACCAATTACCCCTATAACTCCTACCTGTATTACACTCATTTGCCCCACTCCTATAATGAAAACAACCGCTTGATTGATTCAAACAATTCATAAACATATGGTATCAACCAGAACAATACCAACAAAAGCCCTGCAAAACTTGTCAAAAAAGCCTGTTCCTCCCGTCCACTGTGCTTTAACACCTGACACAGAATGGAGACAAGAATCCCCACCGCTGCAATCTTAAATATCAGATTGACACTCATTTTTTCTCCTCCATTTACAGCAGCAGGATTACAAGGAAAATTCCTCCCATAATCCCCATGCTCTGACATAATTTTGTCTTTGATTGATTATTTTCTCTTGTACGGCTGATCGTATATTCTAATTGTTCAATATATAAATCCAAGCTTTCGATGTAATCCAGATTTTTTCCAACATTTTTAAGTTCCTCCTTCTCACCTTTCGTCAGCTTACTGTTCTGCAATTCCAAGTCAATTGAGGTACACCAAAGTTTCCAGAAAGACCCTGCGCCCTTTTCTCTTAAGCTCTGACATAATTGAAGGAGCCATTTTCCATATTGACCTGATGTTTTCTTTCCGATTTTCTCAAACATTTCATCAAACGGAGCTCTTGTATACTGCATTTCACTTCGCAGCAAATAAAACAGTTGCTTTACCTGTTCTAACTCCTGCAAATGCCAGTGCAGTTCTTGACTGAAGCATATTCCCATGCCGCTGCAGGCAAAAACAATGAAAATGCTTCCTATCCACTTATGCATGCTTCCACATCCTTATAGATCAGACTCCCCCGCTCGTCATAAATTTCGCGGATTTCTCCAATTGATTTTCTATTTTCAAGTATCACGTATCTCTCAAAACAATGTTCCTTGATCATCTGTTCAAACAACGGTTTCTTTTGAATTTCTTCCATGGATTCTCCATGCACTGTCGCAAGCAATTTACATCCGCAATGCATCGCATATTTCATAGCCTGTATTTCTTCCAATGCACCAATCTCATCAACAGCAATAACCTGTGGCGACATAGACCGGATTAACATCAGCATTCCCTCTGCCTTCGGGCAGCCATCTAAGACATCCGTTCTCATACCCACATGGTTCTGAGGAATTCCCTTGTAGCATCCTGCCAGTTCTGAACGTTCATCCACTACACCTACGTTACACCCTTTCACCCATTTATTTCCTTCTGAAATCTGCCTGATTAAATCCCGTAAAAGAGTGGTTTTTCCACACCTTGGTGGTGAAATAATTAATGTGTGATAAATCTTTTTGTTATATGTTATGTACGGTAAAACCGAATCCGCACAATTCATTATTTCATGTGATACCCTGATATTCAAAGAGGATACCTGCTTCAAATTCTTTACTTTTCCCTGTTCAATTAGCACCTGACCTGCCATTCCCACACGATGACCTCCTTCAATCGTAATAAATCCCTGCCTCAATTCGTTTTCGTATGCATAGAGTGAGTAATTGCTTACATATTCTATGGTTTCTCTGAGTGTTTTTTCCTGCACCTTTATCGGTAATATATGTTCGCTTCCTTTGTACATAATCATAACAGGGTGTCCAATTCTTAAATGGATTTCCTGTAGATTGTCAAACTCTGATACTGATTTTTTTAAAAGATTTCTGATATTTTCCGGAAGTATACTAAGCACTTGCGTCTGTTTCATCTTCTCACCTCTTGAAACAATATATGTACAAGTTGTGGAAATATGCAAAGAAAGAAGCAGAGAAATTTCTGCTTCTTTCGTAAAATATTATCCTGATTATATTTTTTCAGTACTCATCTATAAAATTATTGTTCTTCTACAACATCCTTCATTGAGAAGCTGAGTCTACCCATTTTATCTTTTCCCAGGCAAACAACTTTCACTTTATCTCCCAATGTAAGTACATCTTCTACTTGTTTAATTCTATCTTTGGAAATCTTAGAAATGTGTACCATTCCTTCTTTTCCCGGTGCAAATTCTAAGAATGCACCAAACTCTTTAATATTGATTACTTTTCCTTCAAGTACCATTCCGGCTTCAAATTCTGTAACAATAATTGAAATCATTCTCACTGCTTCTTCCATCATTGCTGCATCTACACCACAAATTGATACTGCGCCATCATCTGTGATATCAATCTTAACACCAGTTTGCTCAATAATAGCATTGATTGTCTTACCACGTTGTCCAACAACATCTCCAATCTTAGCAGGATCGATCTGCATCTGACGAATCTTTGGAGCATATGGTCCAACTTCCGGACGTGGCTCTGCGATTGTTTTTGCCATAACTTCATCTAAGATGTATGTTCTCGCTTTCTTTGTGCAGGCGATTGCCTCTTCAATAATCGGTCTTGTCAAACCATGAATCTTAATATCCATCTGGATAGCTGTGATACCTTTGTGTGTACCTGCCACCTTAAAGTCCATATCTCCGAAGAAATCTTCAAGACCTTGGATATCTGTCAATACTAAATAATCATCATCTGTATCTCCTGTTACAAGACCTGCTGAGATACCTGCAACTGCTGATTTAATCGGAACACCAGCTGCCATAAGTGACATACTTGATGCACAAATACTTGCCTGTGAAGTAGAACCATTTGATTCAAATGTTTCTGAAACAGTACGGATTGCATATGGGAATTCTGCTTCACTTGGCAGTACAGGAATCAATGCTCTCTCTGCCAAAGCACCGTGACCAATCTCACGACGTCCCGGACCTCTTGAAGGTTTTGTCTCACCTACTGAATATGCCGGGAAGTTATAGTGATGCATATATCTCTTAGATGTCTCTTGTTCATCTAATCCGTCTAATTTCTGAGCATCTGATAAAGGTCCAAGTGTTGTCACAGTACAGATTTGAGTCTGTCCACGTGTAAACATTGCAGAACCATGTACTCTAGGGATGATATCTGTCTCAGCTGCAAGTGGTCTGATCTGGTCGATTGCTCTTCCGTCCGGACGTTTATGATCTTTTAAAATCATCTTACGAACTGTCTTCTTCTGATATTGATATAAAGCTTCGCCTAAAATTGCTAACCATTCTTCATTGTCAGCAAAAGCTTCTTCCAATTTTTCACGGATAACACGTAAGTTTTCTTCTCTTACCTGTTTTTCATCTGTGAATACGGCAACTTCCATTTCTTCTGTGGTTACAATTGCTTTCATTGCATCAAATAATTCTTCCGGCACTGCACAGCTTGTATAAGTATGTTTTTCTTTACCACACTCTGCAACAATTGTATCGATAAATTTAATTACTTCCTGATTAACCTCGTGAGCTGCAAAAATTGCTTCAATCATTTTTGCTTCGGGAACTTCATTTGCTCCAGCTTCAATCATAATTACTTTGTCTCTTGTAGAAGCAACTGTCAATTGTAAATCAGATATCATTCTCTGTGCTGCATTTGGGTTAAATACAAATTCTCCGTCGATTAAACCAACCTGTGTCGTAGACGTCGGACCATCGAACGGAATGTCAGAGATTGCTGTTGCGATTGCAGAACCTAACATTGCAGTTAATTCCGGACTGCAGTCTGGGTCAACTGACATTACTAAGTTGTTAAGAGTTACATCATTTCTGTAATCTTTCGGGAACAATGGTCTCATTGGTCTGTCGATTACACGAGATGTAAGAATTGCATTTTCAGATGCCTTTCCTTCTCTCTTATTAAATCCTCCCGGGATTTTTCCTACTGCGTACAACTTTTCTTCATATTCTACACTTAAAGGAAAGAAATCAATTCCTTCTCTTGGTTTTTCTGAAGCTGTCGCTGTTGATAATACAACAGTGTCACCATAGTGCATGAGTGCTGCACCATTTGCCTGGGCTGCTACTCTTCCAACATCAACACGAAGAGTTCTTCCGGCTAATTCCATTTCAAATTTTTTAAACATATATATTCTCCTTTTTTGTATGCTTCGACTGAGTTCTCCGAAACTACTGAAAAAGATATTTTAAAATAGGATCTCTCACATGATTCGACTTCTGCAAGATAAAATACGCTTTTCAGTGGTCTCGGCTTGTCTACTCAGTCCACAATCTTGAATATTTTATCATATTCTTTTTCCTAATACAACTATTAAATAGAAAGTTGTACATAAACAGAGAGTTCCGAACCCCGGAACTCTCTGTCTCATATACTCATTTATTCTACTATTGCAATTCGCATCATATTACTCATTCCATCACGTGCTCTCTGAATGCTTGGCGAAGGAATTCCTGCTGTCAGAACTACAATGTCTCCTGCTTCTACCATCTGTTTTGCTCTCACAAGATTTATTGCGTCTTCACAAATATCTTCCGTTGTATCAAGTTGAATCGACTTCATCGGATATACTCCTCTGTAAATCTGCATCCTGCGAAGAGTTGCCTCATTCGGTGTTACACCAATAATCGGTGCTTTAGGTCTAAACTTAGACACAACTCTTGCTGTGGCACCGGAAATTGTTGGTGTAATAATACACTTTGCCTCCAGACTTGCTGCTGCAGCAACCGACGAATACCCAATTGCACTTGAGACGCCTTTTTTACGGTGTACCTGTGCCTTTTCCAATAACAAATCATAATCCAGATGCTCCTCAGTGCTTTCTACAATATGCACCATCATCTGTAAGGCTTCTAACGGATATCTTCCCTGTGCAGTCTCACCGGATAACATCACTGCATCTGTACCATCATATACTGCATTGGCTACATCGGTAACCTCAGCTCGTGTTGGTCTTGGATTACGCATCATAGAATCAAGCATCTGTGTAGCTGTAATAACCGGCTTATAATTGTCATTACACTTCTGAATTAACATTTTCTGCAAATATGGTACTTCTTCTGCTGGGATCTCTACTCCAAGATCTCCACGAGCAACCATAATACCATCCGCACAATGAATAATCTCATCAATATTTTTAATTCCTTCTGCATTCTCAATTTTTGCAATAACCGGAAGATACGGTGCACCACATTCTTTCAACAATGCCTTAATTGCAAGCACACCTTCTGCTGAACGCACGAAAGACGCCGCAATAAAGTCAACCCCCTGCTGCACACCAAACATAATATCGTGACGGTCTTTTTCTGTCAGTGCCGGAAGTCTTACCGGGACATTGGGTACATTAACTCCTTTTCGCTGTCCAAGTTCCCCGCCATTAATAACGGAACAAATAATATCAGTATCGGTTATATTCTTAACTTCTAATTCAATTAAACCATCATCAATCAAGATCTTTTTCCCGAGCTCTACATCTTCCACAAGACCATCATAGGTGATAGACACCTTCTTATCATCACCTTCAATTTCTTCTGTTGTCAATGTAAAAGTCTGGCCTTGGCAAAGATTCACTTTCTTTCCGTCTTTTAAAACACCTGTACGAATTTCAGGTCCTTTCGTATCTAAAAGAATTGCAACTGATTTCCCAGTTTCTTCACGGATTGCTTTCAGCATATCCATACGACTCTTCTGTTCCTCATGGTCTCCATGAGAGAAGTTAAAACGTGCAATATCCATGCCGTTTTCTACAAGCTTTTTCATAAGCTCCCTATCATTTGTATTTGGTCCCATCGTACAGATAATTTTAGTTTTCTTCATGCTTTTCCCCCTGTGTCCTTATATTTTTGTTATTTTACATGTTCATGCGTAAAGAGATGATCCTGACAATATTCATAATTTCCGTTACATTTTGAACAATACCGAAATTCCAGATTCGGATCATCTAGCTCTGTGCGTCCACAGACCGCACATCTGTGCTTTGCACCATCTGCTCCTTCATTCATGCGTTTTCCTTCTCTGGCTGCTCTCTGATAAGTATGTCTGCGGTGCACTTCCTTCGGTGAATATCTTTTTGCATTTCTCGTTGAAAGATAGAAAACGAGGAAATTCAATATGGAAACTGCTGCTGCAATTGCATTTGCCTGGAATAAAATGCCAAATACAGGATTGCCGCCGTATGACGGTAAAAAAGCCTGCAATATAGCATATCCAAAATAAGCGGCATCTACCCATGCGAGATATTTTACCTTAATCGGCAATACACCAAACAGTAAGAACTGTACATTCGGATACAATGTTGCATAAGCAAAAAACAGTGATAAATTGAGGTATTCTGTCCCCAGTGGAAATGAGACACCGGTAATCAGATATGTGATGAAAGCCGCTAAAATATGGAAGAACACTCCCATAAAAAAGTATAGGTTAAAACGGAATGTACCCCACTCATACTCTAACTGCCTTCCAATCATATAATACAGATAAAGTGCAAACACCATAAACAATACACTGGATGAAGGCGGCTGCATAATAAACGTAACCAATCTCCATATCTGTCCATGAAATACTGCATGCATATTCAAAACCAAATATTCATAGTAAAATGATGGTGCCACTAGTTGAAGTACAAATCCTATCGTATAAAGTATAATGACATACCACATCAGATTTGGAATTGCAAACCTTCCAAACTTTCGTTCTAACTTATTAATCCAATTCACGACATCTACCCCTTTCTTTCCTATCACATGTAGACATTTTATCTATGACGTTTCTCTTTGTCAATCGAATCAAGTCAATTTACATTTTTTTAATTTGTCTTTTAAATCATCTTGTCGTATAATGTATTTTGTAAAATTGCGTTTTTATGCTATAACAAATAACTTATAATGAAATATTTCAAAGGAGTACTTATGAGTAAACATGATTTATATACGTTAGGTATAGACATTGGTTCTACAACTGTAAAAATTGCTGTTTTAGACCAGCATAACGAAGTACTGTTTTCTGATTATGAACGCCACCTCGCAAATATTCAGGAGACTCTTTCCGATTTGCTTGGTCGTGCAATTTATAAACTAGGTGCAATCAGCGTTTCCCCGGTCATCACCGGTTCCGGGGGCTTGACCCTGGCAAAACATCTGGGAGTTCCATTTGTCCAGGAAGTAATTGCAGTATCTACTGCTCTTCAGGACTATGCCCCACAGACAGATGTTGCAATTGAGCTTGGTGGCGAAGATGCAAAAATTATTTATTTTGAAGGCGGCAACGTAGAACAGCGTATGAATGGTATCTGTGCCGGCGGTACAGGTTCTTTTATTGACCAGATGGCTTCTTTATTACAGACAGATGCCACCGGTTTAAATGAATACGCAAAAAACTACAAAGCACTTTATTCCATTGCTGCACGATGTGGTGTATTTGCAAAAACAGATATCCAGCCTTTAATTAACGAGGGAGCAACCAAAGAGGATTTATCTGCCTCTATTTTTCAGGCGGTCGTAAATCAGACCATCAGTGGACTTGCCTGTGGAAAACCAATTCGCGGACATGTTGCTTTTCTGGGCGGTCCACTGCACTTTCTATCAGAACTCCGCCAAGCATTTGTGCGTACTTTAAAATTAGATGATGAGCACATTATTGCGCCAAAACATTCGCACCTTTTTGCAACAATCGGCTCTGCTCTAAATTCGAAAAGAGATTTGAGCATTCCTCTTCGTGACATGCAAAATCGTCTTGCAAAACGTATTCACATGGAATTCGAGGTAGAACGCCTCGAACCACTTTTTGCAAGTAAAAAGAACTATGAAGATTTCCAGAACCGTCATGCAAAGCATCAGGTTCCAGTTAGAGATCTAGCTACATATAAAGGAAAAGCTTTCCTTGGAATTGACGCCGGTTCTACGACTACAAAGGCAGCATTAGTCGGAGAAGATGGAACATTGCTTTATTCCTTCTATCATGGGAATAACGGCGACCCGTTAGGAACTACAATTTCTGCAATCAAAGATATCTACAGACAGTTGCCAGAAGATGTGACAATCGCGCATTCCTGCTCAACCGGATATGGTGAAGCATTAATTAAAGCAGCCCTTTTATTAGATGAAGGAGAAGTTGAAACGGTATCACATTATTATGCTGCTTCTTTCTTTGAACCGGAAGTAGATTGTATCTTAGACATCGGTGGTCAGGATATGAAATGCATTAAAATTAAGAATCAGACAGTGGACAGCGTACAGCTCAATGAAGCATGCTCTTCCGGCTGTGGTTCTTTTATTGAGACATTTGCAAAATCCTTGAATTACACTGTGGAAGATTTTGCCCATGAAGCATTATTTGCCCGTCACCCGATAGACCTTGGCACGCGCTGTACGGTATTTATGAATTCCAAAGTAAAGCAGGCACAGAAAGAAGGGGCCTCTGTGGCCGACATTTCAGCAGGACTTGCCTACTCTGTCATCAAAAATGCGCTGTTTAAAGTAATCAAGGTGTCTGATGCCTCAGAGCTTGGAAAACGTATCGTTGTACAGGGTGGTACTTTCTATAATAATGCCGTTTTACGAAGTTTTGAAACTATCGCAGGATGTGAAGCTGTAAGACCTGACATTGCGGGTATCATGGGAGCATTCGGTGCGGCTCTCATTGCCAGAGAGCGCTATCGCGAAGGCAAAGTAACAACCATGCTCTCCATCGAAGAAATTGAGAAAATGGAATACAGCACCAGCATGGCGAAATGCAAAGGCTGTACCAATAACTGCCGTCTGACCATTAACAAATTCAGTGGAGGACGTAAGTTCATTACCGGAAACCGTTGTGAACGTGGTCTTGGTAAAGAAAAATCAGACAACGGTGTTCCAAACTTATTTGAATATAAAGCAAAACGCTATTTTGATTATAAACCTTTGGAAGAAAATGAAGCATTGCGAGGGACAGTCGGTATCCCGCGTGTCCTCAACATGTATGAAAACTATCCATTTTGGTTTACATTTTTCCATACATTGAAGTTTCGTGTGGTACTCTCACCTGCTTCTAACCGTAAGATTTATGAACTGGGAATCGAATCTATCCCAAGTGAGTCAGAATGTTACCCTGCGAAGCTTGCACATGGTCATGTGGAATGGCTCATCAGACAAGGAATTCCATTTATCTTCTACCCTTGCGTTGCCTACGAACGTAAGGAATTCCATGATGCCGACAATCACTACAACTGTCCGATTGTAACATCTTATGCGGAGAATATAAAAAACAACATGGATGAGATTACGAATGGAAACGTGAAATTTAAAAATCCATTCCTATCATTTAGAGACCCAAAGATTTTATCCGGGCGTTTAATCGAAGAATTGTCAGAGGAATTCTCTATTCCGGCTGCTGAAATCCGTCATGCCACAGAGCTCGCATGGAAAGAACTGGCATCCTGCCGCGAAGATATACGTCGCAAAGGGGAAGAGACGATTGCCTATCTGGAGCAGACCGGCAAACGTGGTATTGTGCTTGCAGGCAGACCTTATCATATCGACCCGGAAGTGCACCATGGAATTCCGGAACTGATTAATTCATATGATATCGCTGTACTGACTGAAGATTCGATTTCACATTTGCATAAGGTAGAAAGACCTTTGGTTGTTATGGATCAGTGGATGTATCATTCCAGACTTTATGCTGCGGCTAATTACGTGAAAACCAAAGACAATCTGGACCTTATTCAGTTAAACTCGTTCGGCTGTGGTCTGGACGCCGTGACAACAGATGCTGTTTCCGATATTTTGACAAAATCAGGAAAGATTTATACTTCCCTTAAGATTGATGAAGTAAACAACCTTGGGGCAGCAAGAATCCGTATCCGCTCACTGCTTTCTGCTCTCCGCGTCAGGGAGAAGAAACAGATGAAGCGAGAAATCAGACCAGCTTCGATTGTAAAGGTACCATTTACAGAAGAAATGCGAAAGGAATACACCATCCTCTGCCCACAGATGTCACCTATTCATTTTGATTTGTTGGAACCGGCATTTCGTTCCGGTGGATATAACATAGAATTGTTGCCAGGGGATAATAAATCATCTGTAAATGTCGGGCTAAAATATGTAAATAATGATGCCTGCTACCCTTCTTTAATTGTGGTAGGTCAGATTATGGAGGCAATTCTTTCCGGCAAATATGATACGGATAAGATTGCCGTTATCATTACCCAGACAGGTGGCGGCTGCCGTGCTTCCAACTATATTGGATTTATTCGCCGCGCATTGGAAAAAGCGGGATACTCTCACATTCCGGTTATTTCTTTGAATCTAAGCGGTTTAGAGAATAATCCGGGATTTAAGATTACTGTACCGCTTGCCTTTAAAGGATTATATGCAATCGTGTTCGGCGATATTTTTATGAAGGTACTGTACCGGGTACGCCCTTATGAAGTAGTTCCCGGCTCTGCCAATGCAATGCACGAAAAATGGAAAGAAAAATGTATCGCATTTTTGCAGAAAAAACATGTCAGCAGACGTGAATTCTGCAAACTATGTAAAGCAATTATCGAAGATTTTGACAATCTTCCAATGTTGGATATTAAGAAACCTCGTGTCGGTGTGGTAGGTGAAATTCTAGTAAAATTCTTGCCTGCTGCCAACAATCATCTAGTAGACCTTCTGGAGCAGGAAGGTGCACAAGCAGTTGTTCCCGATTTACTAGACTTCTTCTTGTACTGCTTCTACAATAGTAATTTCAAGGCAGAACAACTGGGCATGAGTAAGAAAACAGCGTGTATGTGCAATCTCGGTATCAAAGCATTAGAATGGTTACGTGCTCCTGCTACGAAAGCATTGAAAGAAAGTAAACACTTTACGCCGCCTGCCAAGATTGAAGCCCTGGCGGATATGGCAAAAGACATCGTTTCGCCAGGCAACCAAACTGGAGAAGGTTGGTTTTTAACCGGAGAAATGTTAGAACTTATACATAACGGTGCAACGAATATTGTCTGCACACAGCCGTTTGCCTGCCTGCCAAACCATGTCGTAGGCAAAGGAGTAATAAAAGAACTTCGGAAACGACACCCAATGTCAAATATAGTCGCAATTGATTATGACCCGGGTGCAAGTGAGGTAAACCAGTTAAATCGAATTAAACTAATGCTGTCGACGGCAAATAAACATTTAACTGAGGAATAGAAACTTAAGGAAAACTTAAACTTATTATAGTGGATTTCTTAATGTTCTACTGTTACAATACCTTTTAGCATAGGAATGGAGATTGAAAACAAATGAGAAATGTAATAGAATATCTTGAAAACAGTGCATCTTTATTTCCAGATAAAACTGCTGTGACAGATGAATATGGAAGCTGTACTTATAAAGAAATGATAGAAATGTGCCAACATGTCGGTTCGGCATTTGTCAATAAAATAAAGCACGGCACTCCGGTTGGGGTACTTATGGAAAAAGGAATTGGCACGTTATCTTCCTTCTGGGGCATTGTATATGCCGGGGGATATTATGTTTTGTTGAATCCGGATTTACCGGTATCAAGGCTTACACAGATTCAGGATGTGCTTCATGCAAAATATGTAATCACGGATACTGCCCATAGAGAACTCGCCGAGAAAATATTCCCTATGGAATCAATTTGCATGATAGGGGATTTAAAAGAAACACCTATTAACAAGGAAGGCTTACAGAATATCCGCTGCCGGATGATCGATGCGGACCCTTTATACGCTAATTTTACTTCCGGTTCTACCGGTGTGCCAAAAGGTGTCGTAGTCAGCCACCGTTCGGTAATTGATTTTATTGATGTCTTTACGGAGCTTTTTCATATTACGCACGAGGATCGTATTGGAAACCAGGCTCCCTTTGATTTTGATGTCTCAGTGAAGGATATTTATTCTGCCATAAAGACGGGTGGTACCCTGGTATTGATTCCCAAGCAGCTATTTTCAAGGCCAAAAGAACTTCTGGATTTAATTTGTGACCAGAAAATTACCACGATGATTTGGGCTGTTTCAGCTCTTTGTCTGATTAGTACCTTTCATGGACTTGATTACCGTGTACCGGAATCAGTAAAAAAAGTTCTCTTTAGTGGCGAGGTCATGCCAATGAAGCATCTTCGCACTTGGATGGAGCACTTGCCGGAAGCACAGTTTGTGAACCTATATGGTCCTACTGAAATTACATGTAATTGTACATATCATATCATCGACAGAGACCGCTGCTATGAACAGGGAATTCCAATTGGACGAGCATTTCCGAACGAGCATGTTTTTCTGCTGGATTCAGAAAACAGGGAAATCACTGTTCCAGATATAAGTGGCGAAATCTGTGTGCGGGGAACAGCGCTGGCACTTGGGTATTATTGCAATCCCCAGCAGACGGAAGCCGCATTTACCAGGAATCCGTTGAATGATTGTTATCCAGAACTGATTTATCGCACGGGTGATTTAGGAAAATATGCAGAAAATGGAGATTTATATTTCTGCGGCCGTAAAGATTTCCAAATCAAATATATGGGGCATCGGATTGAACTTGAAGAAATTGAGCTTGCTATTTCAGCTATTTCCGGTATCGAACGCTGCTGCTGTGTATTTGATGAACAGAAACAAAAGTTATACGGATTTTATATCGGAGAAATAGATAAAAAAGAACTTCACAGCAGATTACGGGAACGCTTACCTATTTTTATGGTGCCTGGTATTCTTCGCTGCGTGGATGAATTTCCATTGACAAAAAATGGAAAAGTAGATAGAAAACGCCTACTTGCGGGAAAGGACTAGAAATGGACAATACAAAATTTCATGAGATTTTAGAGTCAAAGACGACACCAATGTATGTGTTTCATATAGAAGAACTCGAGCGACGCATTGGATTTTTAAGGCAGCATTTACCAGCACACGTGGAACTATGTTATGCCGTTAAGGCAAATGCATTTATCACAAAAGAAGTTGCCCCATTGGTGGAACGTCTTGAAATATGCTCGCCTGGAGAGCTTCAAATCTGCCAAAGCTTGAATCTTCCTACAGATAAATTCGTGATATCGGGAGTACATAAAGACCCTGAGCAGATACTCGAGGCTATAAGCCAGAGTACCGAGGGCGAGATTTTCACCGTGGAATCCGAATTCCAGTTTTCCATACTGCAGGAAGCTGCGAGATCCTGCAAAAAACACATTACTCTTCTACTCAGACTGACTAGTGGAAATCAGTTTGGACTAGATGAAGAGGCCTTAGAAAAGCTGATATCACACTGTCGGGAAAATCCATGGATTGAAATACGTGGTATTCAGTATTTTTCCGGAACGCAGAAAAGCTCCCTCAAGCGCTTAAAACGGGAGATAACCTTTTTGGATGAATATTTGCAGAAGCTTTCTGAGGCTTATGGATATCAGGCAGCAGAGCTGGAATTTGGTCCAGGACTTCCATTCTCATATTTTCAGGGAGAAAATTTTAACGAGGAAGCCTTGTTGAATGAGTTTTCCGAGCTCCTCTCGGGAATGAAATTTCAAGGGAAAATCATATTGGAGCTTGGACGCAGTATCGCAGCCAGTTGTGGATATTATCTGACAAAAGTCGTAGATACAAAACACAATCATGGACAAAATTATGCGATCGTAGACGGTGGGATGCATCAGCTTGCTTATTATGGTCAGTTTATGGCAATGAAACATCCTTTTATGAGACTTCTTCCTCATGATAGGAAAGCAGAACAAAATGAAAAGGAAGAATGGAATATTTGTGGTTCCCTGTGTACAGTCAACGATATTTTAGTTAAACAAGTTCCACTTGGGAAATTACAGTTAGGGGATGTGCTGGCTTTTGAAAATACCGGCGCATACTCGATGACAGAAGGTATTTCGTTGTTTCTCAGCCGTGATTTGCCGGAAATTGTTTTACTAAAACGGGATGGTAGTCTTTTAACGGTACGTGAACACACTTGGATTGATAATTTAAATACACCAAACTATAAAATAAAGAAATGAGGATAAAAGAAATGGAAAGATTAATTGAGATTTTAGAAGAAATTCAACCGGAGGTAGATTATACAACGTGTAAAGATTTGATTGACGGTCATTATCTGGACTCTTTATCGATTCTTTCACTTGTGGCGGAAATGGAAGAAGAATTTGATATCACGATTCCGACGGTGGAAATCATTCCGGAAAACTTTAATTCAGCAGAAAATTTGTGGGCAATGATTGTACGTCTGCAAGAGGAAGAATAACATGTTTTCGTTGGCATCCTATTTTTCACTTCAATATATGGCGATTCTTTTACCGGTTACCATCGTTTTATATGCGTTGTTTCCACAAAAGCTTCGCCGGGTAGTGCTGCTGCTCTCTAGTTATGCATTTTTCTGGGCAGTCAGTGGTAAGCTGATTGTATATTTATTGTTTTCTACGCTTTCTGTGCATCACATTGGCATATGGTTGGCGGATGTGCAGGGAGAGTGTGACCGCCTCGTGTCAGCTTCACCAAGGGAAGAGAAAAAAGGAATCAAAACCCGGTATCTTAGCAGACAGCGAGGTATCGTTGGCTTTGGCGTGGCGTTACATATCGGAATCCTGCTTGTACTGAAGTATACTCCGTTTTTTATGACAAATATGGCACACCTTTTGAAATTCATTGGACTTCCAGTAACTGTGCATGTTCCCAAGTTTCTGTTGCCGATAGGAATCTCTTTTTATACGATGCAGGCGGTTGCCTATATTTTTGACGTGTATCGAAGAAAAATTCAGGCAGACCGCAACCTATTTAGACTTGCACTATTTATGGCATTCTTCCCTCAAATGATGGAAGGTCCGATTTGTCGATATACCGATACGGCCGAACAACTTTGGGAAGCGGCTCCGATTCGGTATCAGAATTTGCTTTTTGGCATACAGCGGATTCTCTACGGAATCATGAAAAAAATGGTAATTGCAGACCGACTGAATCTCTTTATTGAAGCCGTATTCAATGGCTATGAGCAGTATGACGGCTTTGTCATTGCAGTTGGAGCAGTTTGTTACACGATGCAATTATATATGGATTTTTCAGGTACAATTGATGTGGCACTCGGCAGTGGTCAGATTTTTGGAACGATACTCCCAGAAAACTTTCAGAGACCATTTTCGTCCAAAACAATTTCTGAATTTTGGAAAAGATGGCATATTACTCTTGGGGCATGGTTTAAAGATTATATTTTTTATCCATTATCCATGTCAAAACCACTGAAAAAACTGACATTGAAGGCAAGAAAACGAATCGGAAATCATTTTGGCCCATTGCTTGCCGGCTCAATTGCACTGTTCTGCGTATGGTTCTGCAACGGACTCTGGCACGGTGCAGGATGGAATTATATCTTTTTTGGAATGTATCACTTTGTTTTAATTCTAGGTGGAAGCATGATTGAACCTACTGCTATCAAAATGGCAGAAAAACTTCACATCCAAAGGAGCCAGACACCTTATCGCTCTTTTCAGGTGTTCCGTACTGTCATATTGATCTGCATTGGTGAATTATTTTTCCGTGCAAATACGCTCAGTGCGGGAATGGCGATGTTGCGTAAAATTGTAACAGATTTTACTCCTGTTACACTGCGCAACGGCACACTTTTTACATTAGGTATGGACAAATATGATTATCTAATAGTTTTTCTCACCTTAATATTAATTTTTATCGTGAGTTCCCTGCAGGAAAAGGGAATTAAGATTCGCCAGAGTATTGCAAAGAGAAATATTGTGGTTAGATTTTTGATTTGGTATGCTTTGATTTTATTTATCATAATTTTTGGTGCATATGGTGCAGGATATGTACCGGTAGACCCAATCTATGCAGGATTTTAGAAAGGAGAAGTCATGTTTAAGATAAGAAGAACTTTGAGTGCGCTTGTTTTCCTCTCAGGACTTGCTATATTACTTATTGCAGTTTCTATTCTATTTGCACCAGGAAACAATACGCAGGAATTTGGAATTGAAGAGGCCAGTGCTAATGGAATTCTTGGCGAAAAAGAAAATTCGATTGATGTGCTTGTTCTTGGTGACAGTGAATCCTACTCTTCTATTATCCCTATGCAGATTTGGAAGGACAAGGGATTTACCTCTTATGTATGTGGCACCAGTGCTCAAAATCTGGCATATACACAGACACTGTTGAATAGATCATTGAAAACACAGTCTCCTAAAGTCGTAATTTTGGAAACAAATGCGATTTTTCGGAAGATTAACATTGAAAACGCTGCTCTTGAAAAAATTACGAATTATTTCTCTGTATTCCGCTACCACAATCATTGGAAATCCATGGATTGGAGTAAATTAGGAAGCAAGACACATTTTACATGGACTGATGACTACAAAGGATATCGCTATAATGTGGATATTAACCCAAGTCAGAAAAAGGAACATATGAAGCCAAATAAAGGCATGGCCGAGATTCACAGTATAAATAAAAGATACGTGAAAGAAATAAAAGAAATCTGTGACGAGAACAATGTGCGATTCATTTTATGGAGTACACCAAGTACGGTGAACTGGAACTATAAAAGACATAATGCAATCCAGGCTCTAGCAGAGGAACTCAACTGTGAATATGTAGATTTAAACCTCGAAAACGATACCATACAGATTAACTGGGATAAAGATACACGAGACAAAGGAGATCATCTGAACTATACCGGTGCTGTCAAGGTAACACAATTCCTTTCTGAATATCTTGAAGAAATGGATATTTTAAAAGATCATCGTGAGGATGAAACCTATGATAAATGGGATAAATCATTAAAGAAATTCGAGCTCATTGTTGGACGATCTGATAATAATCAAAATAATACAAATAACTAACAGGCGCCAGGCAGAAATTACATCCCTCAGTTTGAGACTGAGGGATTTTTTCTGCCCTTGACAAACTTATCTATACAAAATACGGAACAGACCTTGAAGGAAAACATTGCCATCCAATAATCCTGAAAATGTAAACCCTTCTACATATGGGACATGCAGCATAGTCAATATCGCAGGTACAAGAAAGACAAAGGCACTTACTCCAAATGCCATTGCATTATTACTGCTCTTTTCAGAAATCCAAACCATCAGAAGCCCTGTCACAACCGCTCCCAGAATTCGCACAATCACAAGCATGATCAAGTACACACCGATTGTAACTTCATTTGGAAACTCATGAAAAGATAAAAGCCAGTTCATTGGCGCATTCCAATCTTTTAATTGGTATGTATGGAACAATCTGACAAAATCCGGAATCCATATAATAATCATTGCTATACATGAAAAAACAACTGCAAGCACCTCCTTTTTCTTCCGAACCTGTTTCCATCCCGCTTTTGTCGGCTCAATTAACGCCTTCATATTACCAGTTTGCTCCATTGTAACATAGGTGCTTAACGCACAGACAAGAAGTGAAACAAATAGCATTGTATTTCTATGATCATGAATACGTGCTCCAATACCGAACAATTTTTCATATCCTATCTGATGAATGTATTGTGCATGTCCTGCCCCTTCTTTGACAATTCTTAGGTGTTCCTGTAACGGTACAATTCTTTGTTCCAAGACTTCTTTTTCAAGAGCATATCCGGTTTCCTGACTCAGCAAATCCTGACGTATCAACTCTTTTCGAATCCATGCATCCTGCTCTGCTCCTGCTTCTCCATACAACTCCGTCAGCAAATAATTCTCACAATTTTCTTGTGGTGTTTTAAGCCTAGATGTATCTAAACAGAAAAAAAGCTGAATTACCATTACGAATATCAGCCCCCAAAGGGCCTTCTTCGTGACGAAAAGCTTATAGACCTCCCCACAGAGGACACTCGCTACATAGCGTCTTTCCTTTTTTCTTCGCTTCCATAATAATGGAATTGTACTTGCTTCTCTACTCTGTTGAAATCTATGTATCGTACAACCAAACATCAATAAATATACAAAAGCAAATGCAGCTATAGCAACCGTCAATGGACTAACAGGCATTCCAAATATATTTAAATTCACTTCACTATTCAACAATGGAACTGCCTTTAAAAGTGCCTCCGGGTTCACATAGTGCAGTATAGCTGCTCCTGACTGCACATGGATTCCAGAATAACACATATACCCAATGCCGCCCACGGCAATACAGCCACACAACACTACAGGCATCTGATAAGTATGCACGAGCAACAACAATACAAAGAGTTGTGACAGAATTAATGCCATCGTTTTTAAAATCCATACCAGAACCAAAAAGGTAATGATTGATATCCTAAGAGGGCATCCTGCAAATCCTGGAAGGGACTGCAATGGTCTTGTCAAATCTCCAAGTCCATACACGATAGAGCCAAATAACAGGTTCTCAAGCATAAACAGTCCTGACACAAATAGAGCAACTATTCCTAGTGCAAGTATTTTGTTGAAAAGCAGATCGCGTCTTCCTTTTTTGCAGCATCGTAGAATTGTAAGTAAGCCATCCTCATTTTCTGAAGCTAATGCTTCTATGCTGAAAAATACAACTAAAAAAAGTATCATAATATTAGTAATCGGAACATCTGCTAGTTCAATCCCCTGATAAGACTCAAAGGATACCTCTGTCCCCCGCAATGAGCGATAGACATTCAGCATCTTTCTCGCATTTTTGTGAAAAAATGTGTCATCACCACTTGATATAGAAACACGTTGTTCCATGTTTTCTTCCATAGTATTCAAATATTCCTCATATTCAGCAACGGTCTCTGCATATCCGCTTATTGCAACTAACAATTCCTGTTTCTGGTAATCCTCAAGTGTATTCAAACTCTCTTTATCTTCGGAAAGTTCTTTCAAATGCTCATATTTCTGCTGATTTGTCATCCCTTTCATTTCATCAAAAATCTGCCGGTAAATCTTTGGCTGCAATATATGATTCGAATCTGCTGCAGACAATGACAAAACCAGAAAATTAGCTATAATTGCTGCCACAACGAGATATATATTCTTTTTTACAATGATTTTCTTACATTCATACCACATGAGCTTCACCTTCCTCTTCAAATAAAAAGAGGTATAAATCTTCCAAAGTCGGTGAAACTGCCACCGTATCATTTCCCTCTATAATCTCATCCGAAATGACCCGTACCCATATCTTCTCATTCTCATCTCTGCGTATGTTACAGACCAGATATTGATTTTGAATTGTTTCTAACTCTTCCTCCCCAACAGAGATTTCAAAAATCTTACCTTCCAAAGTCTTCAGCCACTGTGCCGGTGTCTGACATCCGAGTAAACATCCCTTTTTCATGATCAAAATATCTTTCGCTATGAATTCAATATCAGAGACAACATGAGTTGTAATCAGGACAATATTATCTAGCGCAATCTGCGATATCATATTTCGAATACGAATCCGTTCTTTCGGGTCAAGTCCCGCTGTCGGTTCATCAAATATCAATATTTTCGGATTACCAAGTATTGCCTGAGCAATCAGAATCCTCTGTTTCATGCCTCCTGAAAAAGTTCCCAGCTTTTGCCCCGCCACATCTTCCAAATGCACAAGTCGCAATGCCTTGTGAATCTCAGTCTCGGCTGCTTTTGGAGGAATCCCTTTTAAAGATGCCATATAACTCAAAAATCTTTTCGCTGTAAATGTTTCATATACACCTTGCTGCTGAGGCATATAACCTATTAATTCACGGTATGAACTACCCATATTCTTAATATCTTTTCCCGCATAAGTTACGATTCCTGAGTCACTTTCAATCGTATATGTCAGAATCTTCATCAGCGTACTTTTCCCTGCTCCATTTGGTCCTAAAATTCCATAAATGCCAGGGGTAAAAGTAAAGCTGACATCTTGAAGAGCTGTAATTTTCCCATATCGTTTTACTACATGCTCTAAGCTTAGTTCCGGCCTCATCTAATCCCCCCTGTCATGAACGCCCGTTTAATTCCTGTAATATTTTCTTTATTCCGGCCTTTTCTAACCGTTCTCTTAATTGTTCTAACCAATCATTGTTCTCTTCAGAAAAATAACATTCCCTAACATCTTCTTCATCCTCAAAACAATACTTTTTGAACACCTTGTTTACGTCCTGAATCTCAGGCATATCTAAAGTAAGCAGTGCATACTGTGATACAAATTCTGGTGAAGCATTTGCAATTTCTAAGGATTTTTTCTCCATTTCCGGACTCATATCACTACAGAAGCACAGATTATATCCTGATTTTTCCCCTTCTTCATTGACTGAGTAATCAATCTGATATTCGATTGCCTTTGCAATCACAGATAATGCTTCTTCCCTTTTATCGCTCTTTGAGCTAATTCCCACAAAAGGCTTCATCGGACGGGCGGAGAGCAGAGTGGAGTAACATACATAATTCTGTGCTTTCGGCACTACATATTCTTCTGCACCAATTGTGAACTGCTGCATCTCTATAGAAAGAGAGTTATACATTTTAACCGGTGCTTCCAAGACACTTTCTACACTTACATATCCCTTCTCCATATATCTTGTCCATGCATCCATAATCTCTTCAAACTCTGATGTCTCAATAAGATTTTCTACTTTCTTGTCACTTCCATTTTTCACCATGATTGCCGTCCCGGCTGTCATCGGATCGAGCAAGTCTGCTGAAGAATTCTGTATCTCAGCCAGAAATTCCGGTAGTACAATCTTTGTTCCATTTACCCTTCCTTCATTCTGCATTGCACTAAAATAGAGAAATGGTTTCTGATTATTCGCATTATATATTTTTTCAAATAATTCATCACATTTATCAAAGGTCGGTACAACATCCTCTTGTGTCATACCAGCTTTTTCCCACAAATCTTTTCGAATCATTAATGATGAACCTTTTAAAACAGGAACCGATGTGGGTAAAAGCCATTGTTCGTTATCAATCTGTCCTGTCTTCAGAGCCAATCCTAGTAATTGATTTGCCAACAATGCTTCACCTGATTCTGTTTTTATCATATCACCTAGAGGCTCAAATATTCCCGCTTCTATACTTTCCTCTAATGTAGAAAGAACATTATTCGCTTCTTCATCTAATTGATTCTGCATTGTGATAATATCACTTTGCTCTATCTGTTTTTGTTGTTTTTCTGAAAAGCCTCCTGCGGATGGAGCAATGACCTGAATTTCCACCAGATACGGGAAACCTTGTTCAGCCAGCACCTCATTAAGCTTTTCCTGGTGCCTTGATACATCTTCATTCGTATTGAAACCAAGTACTCCCGCAACACACCAGATTATTTTATTCTGGTCACTCTTTTTTACTTCTGTTTGTTCACAACCAGAAACTACACTACACAGCAAACAAACAATCAGACACACAATGCTAATTCTTCTCTTTCTCATAAATTTAATCCCCTTATACTTTATTAAAAACTATCTATGGTAATTGAAGTACCTTCCATTCCATACCATATTCCCTTATTGCACCTTCTTCTGGTAATTCCTTCGGCACTGCAAATCCTCCTGGAACCTTCCATGCACTAAATGCCTGTTCTTCTTGCTCCCATTCTACCGGCACCTTCTGCAAGGTATAGATATCATAGAGTTCAACTTTTTTTGAGGGATAATGTCTCACCCCTATCAACTCCGAATCCTTCAGATTACATTGCAGAACTTTTGTACCCTCAGTCCGTATTATTTCCTTCTCTGTTCCATCTGAAGACTGGTAACAAATCAAACTTTTCGCATCATAATAGCCAGTACCTGCAAATTGAGTATAGATAACGCCACTATCGTCATTAGCTATTATTACAAACCCATTGCTTATTTCTTTTACTAACTCAGACTGTTCCTCCTTTATATCCCTACGATATACTTTGGCATAATAGCTACGTTCTGCCTCCTGATACTGTTCCAAAGTAATTTCTCCTGCTGACGAGAAAAATTCATTCAGATTATTTGTACACTGATAATAGATTACATCATCACACGCTGATATCATTTCTATCATATCCGAATCATAATCCAACGCTATTATCAATTCCTCTTTATGTGTTTTCCAATCAATTGCATAAAGTCGCTTTTCGTATGTATCTAAAGCACCATTCTCATTATGTATCATAATTGTAAGATAACAAAAAAGGTAATTTTGAGATGCAAGCATATCATATACTGTCACCGATGCCCCTTCCTCTTGCAAATCCTCTAAAATCGTGAAACTCTTCTTTCTGCCTGTATTATCCGGATTCGCACTGATTACCTTATTTTCTGATTCTATAAAGTAGATTTTATCATCATGTATAATTGGGAGGTCAAAACCTGTCATATCTGCAAAGCAATCTTTACTTTTGTGATCACATCCGTTTTTATTACACAGTATCAACTCCTGCTCCGAATCGATATCATAATAACAAAAACGATTATTTGGATTCCTATAATAGAATCCTTTTTGATATGGAACAACATCCCTCGTCGTTATCGATGTCTGCCATTTTGTGCGCCACTCATCGGATTCTGTAAATCGGAAACGGCTTCCACTGCATCCTGTGGTTAGAATTGCAGCAATTAAACTTACCATGAAAACCGACATCCATAATTTCTTATTTTTCATCTAAACTCCTCCCACACAGCACCATACGGTCACAGTACAATGTACTGTGAGCATTTCTACTTCTTATTATAATATTAATTCAAAATATACAACAGGATTGGCAAACCAAACATTCCTAATATTATTGCAGATACCTGCATTGTATGTTTTCTTTTCTTTGCTGCTACAATCAGAACCACCATACTTATGAGTACAAATAACAAACGTATTCCGTACATAATAACAAGATATCCCAGGATAGATGTCTCTGCAAATATACTTGTTGCTAATAAAGGTATTGTAGCCACCTTTTCTGACCAATTTGCAAAACCATAATATTGGTTTTGATATAAAAAATCGAAAATATTGACAATCACAGACAACAAGATTGTCGTACCTAACGCTATTCCGATTCTTATATTAGTAAGTTTCCTTCGTCCACATGGCAATGTATGTACTATTTTATTCATTCCTGTTTCATACTCTATACAGAAATAGTTTGCAAATAGCAATACTTGAAATATAAGTATCAATAAAATCTGTATACAGATTTCTTTCTTTCCTCCATTTCCATGTCCTAAGAGATTCAGATACCCTGTATCATACACCATTGCCACATCTTTCTCCCGGGCATACTCATAATATTGATTCACTCGTTCGAAACTACTCTTGGAAAGGGTATTTTTATATACATAATTACTAACTGCATTCAGTTCCTCACCCGATATTTCTTCATTTTCATATTTTGTCTGAGCCTCTGATAATATCTGTTCAAAACTCTGCAAACGTTCTGCTTCTTTCGAAATATACTGTTCTGTTTTCTCTGTCACATCTCCCTGCAGTTGTTGCATATAGCTTTTGTAATAATATTCTTCTGAACCAATTGTAGTGGGCTTTTGTGTGTACACCCACACTTCAATCATGATAAGTAAGAAAATCAAAAGAATTGCTCGTTGCTCAATGAATAATCGATACCCCTCATGAGTAAGAATATTTGGGGTCGGTATACTTCCCTTTTTATTCCAAGATGTTTGTCTATATTTCAATCTCCCACTCCACTTATCAGATCCAAACATCTGCAAATTTCGTATCCAAAATACAAATATAATTCCTGCAATGACCACAAATGAAATGACGATATAACTAATTGGAGTCTGTAGAATTTTCAAATGAATAAAAAAACGAAAAACGTCATTTACATTTAGCAATGGAATCCAATTAATGTAATGCAATAATTGCCATGCAGAATTCCCATCTACAATGTAATAAAGTGCCGTT
>CALBNS010000039.1 GCA_937896665.1 uncultured Clostridia bacterium | reverse complement strand
ATCAGATTCATTAAAAAATGTCTCAAGAAGTGTCTTAAATTATGATACCATTATACTCCTCGATTATCTGAAAAAATATATTTAAAACTCGGCATTTCCATATTCAAAATAACATCTTCTTGATTCGATGGTTCAATAGTAAACGGAACAAAAAACCTTTCTTTAAACAAATCTAATGCTTTTTCCAATCTGTTGTTTCCCCTCTTGCATCATCACGCAATTTTTTTAATCTACCTGTGCTTTACTATAGTCCTCTAATAATTCACCCAACGAATGCTCATAAGCAAGAAAAGCTTTGAGCCACACTTTTTTCTTAAATAAATCTACATTTTTATATTCTACAATAGTTTCCTGATGATTTTGTAAAAAAGATTAAAGGCCTGAGTATCTTTATTCTTGCTAATATCCTTATTTATTTTTTTAACAGCTCTTCAATCTCTTTTGTATTTAATACCTGTTCTTTTTCTTTTTGTATCAAATTATCTAATTCTTTTTGCTCTTTTACTATTATTGAAGCACTACCATCCTTTGCTTTTAATACTACTTCATTATTAGCAGCAAAAAAACCATTGCTATTTAATGAACTACTAATATTACCATAATTATTATGGTCAATGACTCCTTGCTGCATATACAAGGATTTATCTACTAATTCTCTATATTTAGCTTCATACTCCTCAATTAATTCTGCGTTTTTCCCCGCCTTAATCATTGCATAAACTTTATCATTAAACAATGAATTATAGTCCAAGTCGTCTTGATTAAGAGAACAAGACATTGCAGGATCGTGATCTATTACATACGAATCCAAAAACGGCTTTTCCTTCAATCCTTTTATAGGTTCTGGAAGAAGTTTTTCTTTTGAAAGCATATATCTTTCGTAGTAACCACTCTC
Source organism: uncultured Clostridia bacterium (assembly GCA_937896665.1). Taxonomy (GTDB): domain Bacteria; phylum Bacillota; class Clostridia; order Lachnospirales; family Lachnospiraceae; genus Faecalimonas. The sequence continues at coordinate 1,688 of CALBNS010000039.1, read as the reverse complement.
GATTTGACGTTCTAATTCTCCGGACGAATAAGATTCTTTTATGCAAAGTGAGATATAAAAATGTCTTTCCTCCTCCGTTTTTGCCTTTGACATAATTACCAAATGATTTGTCCAACTAATTTGTGTCAGCAATGCTGACACAAATTACATAGACACCTTACTCATTCTTAAGCGCCTGCTTCTGCCTTTTCCATTCTATAAGCATCGACTTCCGCTTTCTATAAAACTTCATTTTGATAAAATTTTCGCAAAAAACTTTCTAACCCCTTCATCAACAGATGTGCTTACATCCTTTACTTCCAAATCATAATAATATTTTCCACTTCCAATATCAATCGATAACGAATCCAATGGAAATCCGTCCACACGCTTTGAATGTGGTTCCGCTACCAAAACAAATGTTTCTGTAGCAATAGAGGTATCCATACTGGAATAGTGGTGTTTCTCATCCAATACAAAATAAATAGCATTCCTATATCGTCCGGTTATTTTCCCGCCATACTTCTTTGCTAAAGAAGCATAATATTGTATCATTTCGTCATCGGATAATTCTTTACCATTTATTCTTCGTACATGAATTCCCGGCTGTTCTTCCGCCTTTAACTCATCAAAATATAAGCCACTGTCACAAGAGAATACCGGAATATGAAAAGCTTCATAATATGCTTTTGCTTTAATCTCCGCATTTTCTAATGGTGTAGTACCACATTCATTGATATTCGGAAGTTTACCATCTACATCATTTAGGCTAATAAGTTCAATATTCAGCATCTTTACAGCAGTTTTCATCGCCTGCAGCTTTCCATTATTGGTTGTACCATACAAAATTTTCATAATATAACTTTCCCATTCTATATATATTCAGCAAGTTGTTCCAGTGCCCAATTTTGCATTTCAACAAACATTTTTCCTTTTAGTATATTGTAATCAATCCAGTACAAATGATGGTCTTTTTCCGTAGGCTCAATATTCATCATAGAAAGGACGTAAACAAGCCTTTGATATGTATGCGTTGTAATGATTTAAAATCTTTTTTATGGCTTCTTTGTCACCATCGGAAGCCATACGTATAGTCGTAAATCTCGGACATCTGTTTATCTGTTTCATGTATGTTATTCCTCCATATAGTTCTCTCTGATGATGTTCAATGCTCTCATTCTTCCCCTGTAAACGGAACACCTCGAAATCCCAATGATTTCTCCGATTTCTGTATCTGACATATCGAGGAAATAGAACATCAGCACAATGTTTCTCTGCCTTTCTTTTAACTTCTGAATTGCCTTACATAGACGCTCGTCATATACATGGATTTCCATGCCATAGACAAGAAATACGGTATATTCAACAGAATATTCATCTATGACGTTTGCATGATTTATATCCGTTTCTGTTACATCACAGAAGGGGATTTCATGCTTTGCACGTCTACTAAGTTCTCTGTAATAAATCTTTACCGTGCGGTCTATGACTTTACGGATAAGGCAGTCAAACTGTAGCCTTATGGCACTCTCAAATGAAGAAGGTTTCATAATCTTACCTCCTTCCCGTGCAATGTAAAAGCGTAGAGATTCTTACCTCTTTCCGCTCTAACACTCACCAAGAAGATGAGATTTGTTACCCTATCTGAAAATGAATTTAAGATTATTTTCAGACAACAAAAAAGCACAAGGACAATGAATAGGTATTGT
>CALBNS010000038.1 GCA_937896665.1 uncultured Clostridia bacterium | reverse complement strand
TATTCAGTCTACACCATCGGTTATTTTAATGCCAGTCAACCCGTGAAAAGTAACGACCTTTGTTTGCTCTGTCAATAGTTTAAAATTTAATGTTGACTATTAAATATTGGTGTGTTACATTTACAATCACAGGAGGTTGAAGCAATGAATACAGGTAAAAAGATTAAATTAATACGAACCTTTCGTGGTTTAACCCAGAAAGAACTAGGCGAGGCTTGTGGAATACATGAAGTTGCAATCCGTAAGTATGAGCTTGGAAAGAATCTTCCTAAACCTGAACAGCTTAGAAAGATTGCAGATGCACTTGGTGTCAATGTTAATTCATTGATGGAATTTGATATCGAAGCAGATGGCGATGTACTACCATTACTATTTGCTATTGATGAATCATTTGACATTTCTATCAAGGATTTAGACGGAGAGCCCGGCATATTCTTTTCCAATAAGAATCTTGTACAGTTCTTAAAGGACTGGCAGGCTATGAAAGAACTTCTTGCATCTGGCAGCCAGACACAGGACAACTATGAGATATGGAAAACAATTCGCCCAAGTGTGACAAAGGTAACCCACGAATAACAATCATTTTATCCGTTTGCTATCAGCTTTCTAGTAAATAGCGAAAGGATGGTGCTTATGAAGTTACCCAACGGATACGGAAGCGTTGTAAAACTTTCCGGCAAAAGAAGAAAACCTTATCAAGTTAGAAAGACTATAGGCTGGCACTACGATGAGGTGAAAGACAAACAGGTTCAGGATATGATTACAATTGGATATGCAGCCACGAGAGCTGAAGGCTTGCAAATGCTTGCTGATTACAATAATAATCCATTTGATACCAAGGCTGCTAAGATGACATTTTCAGATGTATATGAAGAATGGTCAAAGCGTAAGTTTCCTACTATATCTGAATCTAATGTAAAAGGATACACAGCATCCTATAAATCCTGTGAATCTCTTTACAACAAAGTTTTCAAGGATATTAAATTAGTTGATTTACAGACTGTTATTGATACCTGCGGTAAGAATTTTCCCACTCTCAAGAAAATCAAAGTCCTGTTTAACCAGCTATTTGATTATGCCTTGAAAAATGATATTTGCAGCAAAGATTATTCAAGCTTCGTTGATATTGTCCAATACAAGGATCGTAATCCTAACAAATACGATAGAAACAAGTTTGAGAAAAATGAAATTGATATTATCTGGGAACAAAAGGAAGATAAATATTATCAGATAGTATTGATGCTCCTATATAGCGGAGTCCGTATCTCTGAAATGCTTGATTTGAAGAAAGAGAATGTTCATCTGGATGAACAGTATTTTGATGTTATCTGTAGTAAAACAGAAAATGGTATTAGAAAAGTTCCAATAGCAGACAAGGTTCTGCCATATTACAAGGCTTGGTACGAATCCTGCCCTGCATGTGAATATTTACTTCATACAGAAGATGGAAAACATTTTGAATACCGAAACTACTACGATAGCTATTTCAAGCCATTGATGGAACAGCTAGGTATTAATCGTACACCGCACTGCTGCAGACACACATGTATCTCAATGTTAGCAGAAGCCGGTATCAACCAGACGATTATCAAAAAGATTGTGGGACACTCAGGTGCAATGACACTCACCGAAAAAGTGTATACCCACTTTGATATAAAGGAGCTTGTAGATGCGATTAATAAGATTTAAACAAAGAAAAGGACATTCCCCAGTATCTCTACTGAAAAATGTCCTATACATATCAATATCTTTGTTGCATACCTGCTGCATATGTGTTGCATTCGATGTAAATTCCAGCACATCTGACAGCATTCCACAACTTCTGTAACCCTTGAAAAATGGGCTTTTCTTGATATCTTCGTTCTTGAAAAATTATCTCTTGCTGAACTGAGGTGCACGACGTGCGGCTTTGAGGCCGTATTTCTTACGTTCTTTCATACGTGGATCACGTGTTAAGTATCCAGCTTTCTTAAGAACTGGTCTGAAATCAGCGTCAGCCTGAAGTAAAGCTCTTGAGATACCATGACGGATAGCACCAGCCTGTCCTGTGTATCCACCCCCGTGTACATTTACTAATACATCAAATTTATCCAAAGTCTCTGTAGCTACCAATGGTTGACGAACAACTACTTTTAATGTTTCTAATCCAAAGTATTCGTCCATGCTTCTTTTATTAATAGTAATGTTACCTGTTCCAGGTACTAAGTATACTCTTGCGATTGATTTTTTTCTTCTTCCTGTTCCGTAGAATTTTGCGTTAGCCACTGTAATTTCCTCCCTTCAAACTTACCTTAAAATGTCAATACTTCTGGTTTTTGAGCTTGATGCGCGTGTTCTGCACCAGCGTATACATGAAGTTTTGTGATCATTGTTCTTCCCAAAGGTCCTTTTGGAAGCATACCTTTAACAGCAAGTTCGATTACTCTCTCAGGTTTCTTAGCCATCATCTCTCTTAATGTAGTTTCTCTCATTCCACCTACATAATCAGAGTGATTGTAGTAAATCTTTTGATCTAATTTTTTACCAGATACAGCGATTTTTTCAGCGTTGATTACGATTACATAATCACCTGTATCAATGTGTGGTGTATATTCCGGTTTATTTTTTCCTCTTAAAACTTTTGCTACTTCAGATGCTAAACGACCTAATGTACATCCTTCTGCATCAACTACATACCATTTTCTTTCAATCTTATCTGGATTAGCCATGTAAGTCTTCATTGGTTGACCTCCTAAAATCATTCTTATTAATTAGTTATCTTCTTATATTGGAATCAGTCCACTCCGGGGCTTTGGTGTAAACTGTTTCTTCTGTTTTCATACTGATTTATTATATTATGTGATTCAATATCTGTCAAGTGTAATTTATCACTTTTATCAACTTATCCCGGGCGTAATGGATGGGTAGGCGAAGGTCCTATTTATGAGATATACATTTTACAAAATTTTTAAATTTCCTTAATTCCCCCGCAAAATAATCGACATCACTTCCACAACATGGTAAGATAATATCACTTGATTTTACAGCAAAGGAGATTACTTAATGTGGGCTTATAATAGTGTTTTTTATCAAATCTATCCGATCGGATTCTGTGGTGCACCGACTGCAAATGACTGTGTAACTGTTCCCCGTATCAAAAAAATTGCAGACTGGGTGGTGCATCTGGAAAGCCTCGGAGTAGATTCTATTTTATTGAATCCGATTTTTGATTCAGACAATCACGGCTACGACACGCGTGATTTTACAAAAATAGATTGTCGTCTTGGAACAAATGAGGATTTCGCTGATGTCTGTGGGATTCTTCATGCACACAATATCAAGATTGTGCTGGACGGGGTTTTCAACCATGTTGGGCGTGGATTCTGGGCATTCAAAGATGTCCGGGAAAAGAAATGGGATTCTCCATACAAAGACTGGTTCTTTATTCATTTTGATGGCAACAGTGGTTATAATGATGGATTTTATTATGAAGGCTGGGAAGGACATTATGAATTGGTAAAACTGAATCTAAGAAATCCGGAAGTTGTTCACTACTTATTAGATTGTGTGAAAGGCTGGATAGAGGAATTTGACATTGACGGTCTGCGCCTCGACGTTGCATACAGTCTGGAACCTGATTTCATGAGAGCACTTCGTTCTTTCTGCCAGCAGTTAAAACCTGACTTTGCACTTATTGGCGAAGTTTTGCACGGAGACTACAACCGCATTGTGAATGACGAAATGCTTCACAGCTGCACAAATTATGAATGCTACAAGGGATTATATTCCAGCATGAACGATATGAATTTATTTGAAATTGCACATTCATTGAACCGTCAGTTCGGACCGGAACAATGGTGTATATATCGTGGTAAACATCTAATGACTTTCGTAGACAATCACGATGTTACACGCCTTGCAAGTATTCTCAAAAATAAGGAACATCTTCCTCTGACATATGGACTTTTAATGGGCATGCCTGGAATTCCATGTTTATATTATGGAAGTGAATGGGGAGCGGAAGGTGTCAAGGCACCACACAATGATTATGCTCTGCGTCCTTGCTTTGAAGAACCAATGTCTAATGTTCTGACAGAATGGATTGAAAAACTCATTCGTATCCGTCAGAACAGCCATGCACTGTGCAATGGCTCTTACCGCAATATCGTTATCCAGAATCGTCAGCTTATTTTTGAGCGTGCTTCTGAGAACGAGCGTGTTTTGGTTGCAATTAACATTTCAAACGAACCATATACTGCATATCATGGAGATCTTCGTGGTAACTTTACCGAACTGCTGTCTTCAGAGTCCGGTGCTATGGATGGTAAATTAGAATTACCACCATATAGTGTTCAATATTTTAAAATGATTGGCTAATACAAAGACAGTCAAAATTCCATTAAAAACACAATTTTGACTGTCTTATTATTTCTCTGCCGCAAAAAATGCAACTCCTATTGCTCCAGGACCTGCGTGAGTTCCAATCGTTCCCCCAATCACTCCTATTGGCAATTCTTCTGTATAACCCTTCCAGATTTTCTCACTATCTTTTATGTATTTTTGAAGCAAACTGTCTTCTAAGCCCGAATACCCAAGTGTATACGGCATTGAAAAATCAATTCCCCCCGCCTTATCAATCTGCTGTGATAATAAATTATTTCCATTTCGTGACCCACGAGCTTTTCCAAGTACAGCAATCTCACCATCCTGTACTGCCACAACAGGTTTAATCGATAACATTCCCCCGACAATTCCACTAAGATTCGAAACACGTCCACCTTTTCTTAAATACTCCAATGTATCTAACAACGCCACGAGGCAAATATTTTTCTTACTCTTTTCTAATTCCTCCACAATCTTTTCTGCGCTTAACCCTTCAGCAACCATACGAACTGCATACTGGACTAGTATTTTCTCTCCCATGGCCACATTTTCACTGTCTACAACATACACTGGCTTATCAAATTCTGACGCAGCAATTTTTGCACTGTTATAAGTCCCAGAAAGCTTTGAAGAGATGGTAATTACGATTGGGGTTTCACCTGCATCCAATGTTTCCCGAATCGCCTCTTCAAACCCAAACGGCGTAACCTGACTCGTTGTTGGAAGCTCGTCACTTTCAATTAACTTTTCATAGAATTCCTTGCGAGAGAGTGTCACACCATCCTGATATTCCACGTTTCCAAATGTAACTGTCATTGGCAATATTTTTAAACATTTGCTTTCGTTCTCCGATAAATCCGAAGCAGAGTCTACGATAATTCTAATACTCATTCACTATTCTCCTTTTCATTAACTATCCACTAGGGTTTCTAGATTGCTTGAAATTGTATTCAGCGACCGGTACATATTCACACGTTCTTTTTCTGTCAGGCTACTGCTAATCTGCTCTACAATAGAATATATAATCCCATCAATTTCTTCTGACACAACCTTACCTTTGTCCGTCAACATTACATTTGTCCGGTACTTTTTTCCACCGTCCAAATCCGGATAATACACATACCCCTTCTCTAACAATTCCGCCAGCACACGGGAAGTGGCTGCTTTATCTACAGATATCAATTGACAGAGTTGAGAAGCCGTCAAACCTTCCGGATGCTGCGAAAGATAAAATAAACTCATAACATGGTTCCCACTCAAGCCAAATGCCTTCATCTTATTCTTTTTTATTTTCTGAATATTTTTATATATGGATGATATAGTCCCCACAAAATCTTCGAATCTCCTAATCATCTTTCTCTCCTTTTGTTGACATATCAACGAGTATACATGTTGTATATTGACTTGTCAACTTCTTTTTTGTATTTTACACAAAAAATGGTGAAAAGTTTCCTTCCCACCACTTTTTTTACTCATTTTTTTACCATACTATATGTCAGCGACATAACTACTTTACAACGATTTTTCTGAAATTCTTCTTTCCTCTTCGAAGCACAAGCCCACCTGCCGGAATTTCATCTGCGTTAAACACGGCTTTTATATCCGTTACTTTTTCACCGTCTACTGCAACACCGCCCTGCTCTACTGCGCGTCTTGCTTCTGATTTTGAAGGAACTAACCCACTCTTATGAAGCATTGTAAGAATATCGAGTTTACCATCTACAAAATCTTCTGCTGTAAACTCTGCCGTCGGCATATTCGCTGCTGCACCGCTTGTAAATAATGCCCTCGCACTTTCCTGGGCTTTCACAGCTTCTTCTTCGCCGTGAACTAATTTTGTCAGTTCATATGCGAGAATTTCTTTTGCCTGATTCAGCTGACTGCCTTCCCATGCGTCCATTTTATCAATTTCTTCCAGTGGAAGGAATGTGAGCATACGGATGCATTTTAATACATCGGCATCTCCCACGTTTCTCCAGTATTGGTAGAATTCAAATGGGGATGTCTTGTTCGGATCAAGCCATACGGCACCAGACTGTGTTTTACCCATCTTCTTACCTTCAGAATTAAGAAGTAATGTGATTGTCATTGCACTTGCATCTTTTCCAAGTTTACGACGAATCAATTCTGTACCACCAAGCATGTTGCTCCATTGGTCGTCGCCGCCAAACTGTAAATTACAGCCGTATTTCTGGTATAATGCGTAGAAATCGTAGCTCTGCATAATCATGTAGTTGAATTCAAGGAAACTAAGTCCTTTTTCCATACGTTGTTTGTAACATTCTGCCGTCAGCATGCGGTTCACGCTGAAATGTGCACCTACTTCACGCAATACATCGATATAATTCAGATCCAACAGCCAGTCTGCATTGTTTACCATTAATGCTTTTCCTTCTGAAAAATCAATAAATTTACTCATTTGTTTCTTAAAACATTCACAGTTATGCTCTATGGTTTCCGCTGTCATCATCTGACGCATATCGCTTCTTCCAGAAGGGTCACCAATCATAGCTGTGCCACCACCGATTAATGCGATTGGCTTATTGCCCGCCATCTGAAGACGCTTCATTAAGCAAAGTGCCATGAAATGTCCAACATGAAGACTATCTGCCGTCGGGTCAAATCCAATATAGAATGTTGCCTTTCCATGATTAATCAAATCTCTGATTACTTCTTCATCTGTTACCTGAGCAATGAGACCTCTTGCTTGTAACTCTTCATAAATTCCCATCTTACTATCTCCTTTTCATCTCATACTTTCCGATTCTAAAAGGGTATGAATGACGAAGTGTCCCGAAGGAACTTCCTTCCTAGAATATAAAAATCCTCGCCCTTTTATTCAAAGGACGAGGAATCAACTCGTGTTACCACCTTTATTCGCACACAGCTCACACTGTATGCCTCAGTAAGTATCAATAAATACTCTAGCACGATAACGTGTGCCATTCCGTTGCAGCCTACTAATATTGTTCGGTGCAAAGCTCCAAGATGTATTCACAAATGCCCTCCCGTGCGCCTCTCATCAGCCGGCTGCTTTCTGTTCGGTACTTTCAATTGCTACTTCTTCTTTTCATAGCCTTAACTTTTTACTATGGGAATCTTAACCGATTCCAACTATTTTGTCAAGTTATATCTGTTTTCCATTAATAATAACAGCCTTTAACGACAAGTCCTTGTTCAGTAATACAACATTACCTACTTTGCCTTCTGTGATAGAACCGTATTTGTCATACAATCCTACACTTTTAGCTGCGTTCATAGTTGCACATGCAACAGCACTTTCAAATGGAATTCCCATTTCTTTTACTGCTGTTCTGATACAATCCATTAAGTTTGTTGCAGATCCGGCAATTGCACCGTCACTTACTAATGTAGCAAGCTTACCAACCACTTTTACATCTTGTCCGCCTAATGTATAAAGACCATCAGACAAGCCTGTTGCACGCATACTATCACTAATCATAACGATTCGATCATCGCCAAACATCTCAAATGTTGCACGAACTACTGCAGGATGAATATGTACACCGTCACAGATTAATTCTACATGTACATGTTCGCTGTCTCTAGCCGCTCCAATTACACCTGGGTCTCTATGAGCGAATGGCGGCATAGCATTATATAAATGTGTTGCATGACATGCACCAAGGTCATAACCTTTTTTTGCTGTCTCATAATTTGCAGTTGTATGAGCAAACGAAACATGTACTTCGTCTTTCACTGCTTCGATAAATTCCATTGCGCCTTCTTCTTCCGGAGCAATATCACAAAGTTTGATTAAACCTTTTGCAGCTTCCTGAAGTTTTCTGAATAATGCAACGTCTGCTTTGCGGATATGAGTTGCTGCCTGAGCACCTTTTTTCGCTGGACAGATAAATGGTCCTTCCATATTGATTCCTGCAAGAATTGCACCTTTTTCATTCTCGTACTCTCCCGCATTCGTCATAATCTTCATCAATTCTTCTTCTGATAAAGTCATCGTTGCAGGAACAATCGTTGTGATACCCTGCGATGCCTCATATTCAGCAATCTTTTCCACTGCTTCTTTTGTACCATCACAGAAATCATATCCAACACATCCATGAAAATGTACATCTACTAATCCGGGAATTGCATAACAGCCTTCTCCGTCAATTACTTCTGCATCAGAAACATCCCCATTTGTGAAAAGACCATTCTCAATGGTAATTGTTCCTTCTTCAAATTTCTTATCTTCTGTAAATACCTGTACGTTTCTAATAATCATGGCCATTCTTCACAGACGAATCTGTGCTGCCTCCTTCCATTTCTGATTAATCTTCAAGCAATGCGTATGCAGCTGCATCACATACTACAGTTACATCTGGGTGCATCTGTAAAATAGACGCTGGTACAGAAGGTGTTACAGGGCCTGTAAATGCTTTCTTCACGATTTCTGCTTTGTCAGCACCTGCTACGACTACGAGGATTTTCTTTGCAGCCATGATTGTTCCGATACCCATTGTATATGCCTGACGTGGAACATCATCTATTGAAGCAAAGAATCTCTTATTAGCTTCGATTGTACTTTCCTGTAAGTCTACACAGTGTGTTGCTTTATCGAATTGATCAGCTGGTTCGTTGAAACCAATATGTCCATTATGTCCAAGGCCTAATAACTGTAAATCAACTCCGCCTAATTGTTTGATTAATGCTTCGTAATTTCCACATTCTTCTTCAGCATCTTCCACTTCTCCGTTTGGAACATGAGTTCTTGCTTTGTCAATATTTACATGGTTGAAAAGATTATCGTTCATGAAATAATAGTAGCTTTGATCATTTGTTCTTGGTAAACCACGGTACTCATCTAAGTTTACTGTTGTAATATCAGAGAAATCTAAATCTCCATCTTCATATTTTTTAATTAATTCTTTGTAAGTTCCGATTGGTGAAGAACCTGTAGCCAAACCCAAAACACTATTTGGTTTTAATACCATCTGAGCTGCAATAATATTAGCTGCTTTTCTACTCATTTCGTTATAATCTGCTGTTTTAATAATTCTCATTGTTATCGTCTCCTTTTCTGTTAAATTATTAACTCTATTGCTTATTATAATATATTCTTTGTCATATCGCAATTATATAATTTATCTATTTTTTACAAAAATGATCTTTGGATTCAAAAAAAATCTCGCCTGCTGCACAGCTTGATGTACTCGTATCAATTGTAGAGACCACTTTCCTACTATAAAAAACGGACAACATCCATACGAATGTTATCCGTTAATCTCAATAAGTTTATAACTATACAAGTTCAAGAAGAACTTCCATAGCAGCGTCACCTTTACGTAAACCAATTTTTACGACTCTTGTGTAACCACCGTTACGGTTTGCATATTTAGGAGCGATTTCTGTAAATAATTTATCAACTAAATCAACTTCTGTTCTATTTCTCTTCTTGCCTTCTTTTACTTCTACTACAGGATAGAGAACTTTAAGCATTTCTCTTCTTGCATGTAATCTTGAAGGCATATCTTTTTTGATATTCTTCTGTACTTCATCATAAACAGTAACTTTCTTACCATCTACAACTTCTTTCACTCTTTTACCATCTTTGTCTTTACGAGCAACTTTTGCTGTTACTGTAACTGATTCATAGTTGTCTTTTTCTTTTACAGCCATAGCAATAAGACCTTCTGCAATCTTGCGAACTTCTTTTGCTCTTGCTTCTGTAGTAATGATTTTACCATTGTTAAGCAATGCTGTTACCTGGTTTCTGAGTAATGCTTTTCTCTGGCTTGATGTTTTGCCAAGTTTTCTATATTTTGCCATTTTCTTTTCCTCCATTTGACACGTGGTTATGCTTCTTCGGGCTTACTAGCCATGTGCTCCGATTATACACTTCGGGCTTATTAACCGGATGCTTGTGGAAACCGGTTGAACATCAGTGGTTCAATCGGCATCATCAAGGAGAAGTGTAAACTATGTTTATTCTTCGCCCTGACTCAACTCTAAGCCAAGTTCTTTTAATTTTGCTAATACTTCTTCTAAAGATTTGCGTCCGAGATTACGAACTTTCATCATATCTTCAGGAGTTCTATTAGTTAACTCTTCTACAGTATTGATACCTGCTCTCTTGAGGCAGTTATATGAACGAACAGAAAGTTCTAATTCATCAATACTCATTTCTAACACTTTTTCTTTCTCATCATCTTCTTTTTCAATCATAACTTCCGCTGCCTGAGCAACTTCTGATAAATCAATGAAAAGTTTCAAGTGTTCATTTAATACTTTTGCAGCCAAACTTACCGCTTCGTCTGGAACTAATGTACCATTCGTATATACGTCAAGTGTTAATTTATCAAAGTCTGTGATTTGACCGACACGTGTATTTTCTACTGTAAGATTTACACGTTCAACAGGTGTGTAGATAGAGTCGATTGGGATTACACCGATTGGCAAATCTTCATTCTTGTTCTTATCTGCACTCACATAACCTCTGCCCTTTGTAATTGTAAGTTCCATGTATAATTTACTGTCAGCGCCTCCGTTAAGAGTTGCAATAACTGTTTCCGGATTCATAATTTCAATATCCGGATCTACCTGGATATCTGCTGCAGTAACCACACCTTCGCCTTCAAACTCAATATAAGCAGTCTTTGGTTCATCAGTTTCTGACGTATTCTTGACAGCTAAAGATTTCAAATTCATAACAATCTCAGTAACGTCTTCTTTTACGCCTGGGATAGAACTGAATTCATGCAGAACGCCTTCAATCTTCACCTGACTGATTGCTGCTCCCGGCAATGAAGAAAGCATGATTCTTCTAAGCGAGTTACCAAGTGTTGTACCATAACCTCTTTCCAAAGGCTCTACAACGAATTTTCCATATTTCTTGTCTTCTGAAATCTCAGTAATTTCAATATTTGGTTTATTAAAATCAAACATTCAAAGCCCCTCCTTTTGGGTTAATTGGTCTTGAGGGTTAACCACACGCATCTCTGCGCGGGTTCGCGGGTTCGCTCAGATTTCTGTGGTGAACCACTGCAAAATCCTCGCTTTACCTTCGCGCAAATCAACTTCTAAATAATCTTAATGATTATTTAGAATATAATTCGACGATCAACATTTCGTCTACAGGAACATCAATAACGTCTCTAGATGGAAGTTCCTTTACAGTTCCTTTAAGGCTTTCTGCATCTACGTCTAACCATTCTGGAACTAATCTTCCGCCTGTTACTTCTAAGATATCTTTATATCTTTGTGAACCTTTGTTTTTCTCTTTGATTTCGATTACATCACCAGCTTTAATCAGGTATGATGGGATGTTAACCTGTTTTCCGTTTACTAAAACATGTTTGTGGTCAACAATCTGTCTAGCTTCTTTTCTTGTTCTTGCAAATCCCATACGGAATATAACGTTGTCTAATCTTGATTCAAGAAGAATCATAAGGTTATCACCTGTCATACCACTCATTCTAGAAGCTTTTGCAAAATAGTTTCTAAATGGTTTTTCTAATACGCCATAGATGAATTTCGCTTTTTGTTTTTCGCGCATCTGAAGACCGTATTCGCTCATTTTTCTATTAGCCCTTTTTGATTGTCTATTAGATTTTTTATCAATTCCTAAATAGATTGGATCCATTCCAAGTGATCTACATCTTTTAAGAACAGGAACTCTATTTATTGCCATGTTTGTCTCCTCCTATTACACTCTTCTACGTTTTGGTGGGCGACATCCGTTATGTGGAACTGGTGTCACATCTTTGATACTTGTTACATCGATACCGCATGCTTGAAGAGCACGGATTGCTGCTTCTCTACCTGAACCTGGTCCTTTTACCATTACATCTACTGACTTAAGACCATGTACTAATGCGGCCTTAGCTGCTGTCTCAGCTGCCATCTGAGCTGCATATGGAGTAGATTTTCTTGAACCTCTAAATCCCAGACCACCAGCACTTGCCCATGATAAAGCATTTCCCTGAGCATCTGTTAATGTAACGATTGTGTTATTAAAAGATGATTGGATATGTGCTTGTCCTCGTTCAACGTTTTTCTTGACACGTTTTTTTGTCACTTTTTTTGTAACTTTTTTAGCCATTTAAACTAACCTACTTTCTTTCTTATTTCTTTTTGTTTGCAACAGTTCTCTTAGGACCTTTTCTTGTTCTTGCATTTGTCTTTGTCTTCTGACCACGAACAGGAAGTCCTTTTCTATGGCGGATACCTCTGTAGCATCCAATTTCTTGCAATCTCTTGATGTTAAGAGCAATCTCTCTACGAAGATCACCTTCTACTTGATAACTTTCATCGATAACAGCACTGATAGCTTTTACTTCGTCGTCTGTTAAATCTCTACAGCGAGTGTCCGGATTAACTCCAGCTGTCTCTAAAATATTTGTTGCACTTACTCTACCGATTCCGTAGATATAAGTCAAACCGATTTCTACACGTTTGTCTCTTGGTAAGTCTACACCAGCAATACGAGCCATGTAATTTTCCTCCATTTTGAATCTTAGTAAATAAACTTATGCAGCCCGATAGAACCACTCTCGTCTGAAATGTGTGCATATGCTTATTCCCATTTGGTTAATATTGTCTCAAATTGGGGTACAACTTTGTACCCAGCTGCTAGATACTACAGCCTTTCCCGGAAATGACACCGGGTATTATAAGCAATATACATTGAGGACTAATTCCTTGTATATTAATAGTGTATCCACACTACCTTGTGTGTCACACTACAGCCGCCTAAATAATGTTTTGTGCTTTTACACACAATAATGCAGTTCTTCTCGCCAACCTCGTGCTTCATCTACAACCGCACGCACTAAGCTTTGAAGAACAACCCTCTCACTAAATTCAAGCCACATCTGCAACTTGCTTTAATTAAGTGTTCTGAGCCTATCCTTGTCTTTGTTTGTGTTTTGGATTTTCACAGATTACTCTGATGCTTCCTTTTCTTTTAATGATTTTGCATTTTTCGCAAATTGGTTTTACTGATGATCTAACCTTCACGTCAAATCCTCCTTTCATCCACTGCTTTGCCTATATTTTCCACATCTTCCAGCTATGTTCCCGGAAAACGTCCGCTTTGTATTATAGCATCATATTGCTATAAAAGTCAATATCTTTTTATTTGTCTCTCCAAGTAATTCTTCCTTTACTTAAATCATATGGAGATAATTCTAATGTCACTTTATCACCTGGTAAAATCTTGATAAAGTTTGTACGTAATTTACCACTGATATGTGCTAACACCTGGTGACCATTTTCTAATTCTACTTTAAACATTGCATTTGGCAATTTCTCTACTACTGTTCCTTCAATTTCGATTACATCAGCTTTTGACATTTTTATTTCCTCCCTGTTTCCTTATCAAATAATTTTAAGATTCTCTTGATTCCAACATCATCCAGCCCGGACAAATCATGTTCTTCACAAATAAGCTGTATGTGTTTTTTCTTCTTTTTTTTCGGTCTGCTGATTGTACGGATTACACCGTCTATCAGATATACATATGTTTCATCCACGTCAAATATCACATAAACATGACCTTTATCGTGACCTGCTTTTGATTTTGCAAGCATCCCTGTTTTACATCTTTCCATAATACATCCTCTTCTTATTTTGATAAGGTCAAAAGTTTTGGTCCATTTTCAGTAATTAACACTGTGTTTTCATAGTGTGCTGAAAGTGAGCCGTCGCGTGTTACAACTGTCCAGTCGTCATCCAGCCAGTCTACATCATATGTTCCCACATTAATCATTGGCTCAATTGCAAGAGTCATACCCCTGCGCAGTTTCACGCCGCGTCTTTTCATCTCGTAGTTTGGTATCTCAGGCGACTCATGCAAATGTGCACCAATGCCATGTCCACATAAATCTCGTACAACACCATAGCCTCGTTCTCTTGCATATCTGCCAATTGCTGACGAAATTTCATATAAATAGTTGCCCTCTTTTGCAAACTTTATTCCTTCAAAGAAACACTCTTCTGTTACCCGAATCAAATCCTTTGCTTCTTTACTAATTTCTCCAATCCCATGTGTTCTCGCCGCATCCGAATGATAGCCCTTATAAATCACTCCTGCATCAAGGCCTACTATATCGCCTTCCTGCAGAACTCGCTTTGCACTTGGAATTCCATGTACTACCTCGTCATTCACTGACACACAGATTGATGCCGGGTAGCCATTATAATTAAGAAATGAGGGGATGCAGCCGTAACTGCGTATCAGTTCCTCCCCTAATTTATCGATTTCCAATGTTGTCATTCCCGGGTGCAAAGCCTTTCCTAATTCTTCATGAACTAACCCCAGAATTCTCCCCGCCTCTGTCATCAGTTCTATCTCTCTGGCCGATTTTATTGTAATAGGCATATGTTACGCTCCTAAAATGTCAACGATTGCCCGGAATACATCATTGATGTCCACTGTACCATCAACTTCTACCAGAATATTTTTTTCTGTATAATAGTCAATTAATGGCTGTGTCTGTTCGTGATATACATTCAAACGTTTCTGAACTGTTTCCGGTTTGTCATCATCCCTCAGAATCAATTCACCCTTACATGTATCGCATACGTTTTCTGCCTTAGTAGGTGCATATACAATATGGTAAGTTGCACCACATCCAACACATGCTCTACGTCCGGACATACGATTTACAATATTTTCATCGGGTACTTCCACGTTAATAGCATAATCCATTGCCTGTCCTAATGCTTCTAACGCATGATCTAAGGCTTCTGCCTGTGGAATTGTTCTTGGGAAACCATCTAAAACGTATCCGTTTGCACAATCTTCCTGTTGTACACGGTCTACGACTAAATCTACTACTAATTCATCCGGCACAAGCAGACCCTGATCCATATACGTTTTGGCTTTTTTACCAAGATCTGTTCCAGCTTTGATATTTGCTCTAAAAATATCACCTGTAGAAATATGCGGGATCCCATATTTTTCTGCGATTTTTTTCGCCTGAGTGCCTTTTCCTGCACCTGGTGCTCCTAACATAATAATCTTCATGTCGTTCCTCCATAAAAAGCATTTTAACCCGCCAAATTTCTGCCTTTGTAAGTCTGAAATTCCAGCGAGCTAAACTGCTTTGATATTTATGTCTTTTTATAAATTATTTACTATTTAAAAATCCTTTGTAATTACGTACAAGCATCTGTGATTCAATTTGTGTAATCGTCTCTAATATTACACCAACAATGATGATAAGAGATGTTCCACCAAATGAAACTTTTGCTCCAAATACTCCGTTGAAGAAGAATGGAATTACCTGAACGATAATCAAGCCTACCGCTCCAATGAAAATGATGTATTTCAAAATTTTTGCTAAGTAGTCAACAGTTGGCTTACCTGGACGGATACCAGGAATAAATCCACCGTTTTTCTTCATATTATTTGCAACTTCCATCGGATTAAATGTAATTGATGTGTAGAAGTATGCAAAAAATACTGTCAAAATAATGTATAAAACTAATCCCCAAGAATAATAAATCTTGCTAGGATTACACCAGTTATTTGAATTCAAACCATTTAAAATCTGACTTCCAATTCCTGTTCCATTGCCTTTTCCAAAGAAAGAAGCAATAATAACCGGGGTTTGCATCAATGAAGATGCGAAAATAACCGGAACCACACCTGCAGTATTTACTTTTAAAGGAATAAATGTAGATTGTCCACCTACGCTCTTTCTTCCCTGGATTTTCTGTGAGTATTGTACAGCAATTTTTCTCTGGCCATCCTGAAGTAAAATTACAAATACGATTACAAATAAGACAATTGCTACAATAATTGCTACAGCTAATATCTTAAATGCAATATTGATATCTTCAGGTGCAATAAACTGTGCATACAATGATACAAAATCACTAGGAATACGAGAAATAATATTAATCGCTAAGATAATAGATGTACCATTACCAATTCCTTTTTCAGTAATTCTTTCAGCAATCCACATCAAGAATGCTGTACCTGCTGTAAGTGTAAGAACTACAATTGCAGCATTTATAAAATTATACTCTAACAATAATCCACTACGTCCAAATCCGACTGCCATAGCAGTAGACTGAATCAATGCAAGTGCTACTGTTACATAACGTGTATATGATGCAATTTTCTTTCTTCCTTCTTCACCATCTTTTTGCATTTCTTCCAATTTTGGAATCGCAATTGTAAGAAGCTGCATGATAATTGAAGATGTAATGTATGGACTGATACTCAACGCAAAGATTGACATCTGTTCAAATGAGCCTCCGGTGAATGCGTTAAAGAAATTAAACGCACCACCTGTCTGGCTTGCAAAGAAACTTTTAATATAATCTGGGTTCACCCCTGGTGTTGGCAGTTGTGATCCCAATCTGATTACGATCAGCATCAAAAATGTAAAGAGCATTTTCTTACGAATCTCTTCAACTTTGAATGCATTTCGAAAAGTCTTTAACATTAGATCACCTCAGCTTTTCCACCAAGAGCCTCAATTTTAGCTACTGCACTAGCACTGAATGCATTGGCATTAACTGTAAGTTTCTTAGTTAATTCTCCATTTCCAAGAATTTTAACTCCATCTCTAGGATTTTTTACAATACCTGCTTCGATTAAAGTTTCTACTGAAACTACTGAATCGTTTTCAAATACTTCTAAAGCACTTAAGTTGATAGCAACGATTTCTTTTGTGTTTCTATTTGTGAAACCTCTCTTTGGTATTCTTCTGTATAATGGCATCTGGCCACCTTCGAAACCTGGTCTTGGAGCTCCAGAACGAGCTTTTTGACCTTTGTGTCCCTTACCGGCAGTCTTACCATTTCCTGAACCGTGTCCACGGCCTCTTCTGAAATTATCACTGTGTTTTGAACCTTCAGCAGGTCTTAAGTTTGATAAGTTCATTGTGCCACCTCCTTATCTTAATATTAAGCTTCTTCTACTTTTACTAAATGTTCTACTTGTTTTACCATACCTCTCGTTGCTGCATTGTCTGGTAAAATAACTGTTTTATTAAGTTTTTTAAGACCTAATGCTTCAACTGTTCTTTTGTGTTTTGGTACAGCACCAATTGTTGATTTTACTAATGTAACTTTTAATTCTGCCATTTGTAATCTCCTCCTTAGCCTAAGATTTCTTCTACAGATTTACCGCGAAGCTTAGCTACTTCTTCTGGAGTTTTTAATTGACTTAATCCATTAATTGTAGCAAGTACAACGTTTTGTTTGTTGTTAGAACCTAATGATTTTGTACGGATGTTTTTGATACCTGCAAGTTCGATAACCGCACGCGCTGGACCACCAGCGATAACTCCGGTACCTTCCGGAGCTTTTTTCAGTAATACAGATGCACTACCAAATTTACCGATTAAATCATGTGTAATACTTTCGTTTTCATCTAATGCAACAGAAACAAGTCTCTTCATTGCATCTTCTTTTCCTTTACGGATTGCTTCTGGAATTTCAGCAGCTTTTCCTAAACCTGCACCAACATGGCCATTTCCATCACCAACAACTACTAAAGCTGTGAATCTGAAGTTACGACCACCTTTAACAACTTTGGTTACACGTTTAATTGATACCACTTTTTCTGTAAGTTCTAATTGACTAGCATCAATACGATTTTGTCTCATGTGTGTTCCTCCTCCTAAAATTCTAATCCAGCTTCTCTAGCTGCATCTGCTAATGCTTTAATTTTTCCCTGATAGATAAATCCACCACGGTCAAATACTACAGTGTTAATACCTGCTTCAATTGCTCTCTTAGCAATTACTGTTCCTAAATATGCTGCTGCATCAACGTTGTTAGTTTTTTCTAATTCAGCTTTTACTTCTTTCTGTACAGTAGATGCTGATACCAGAGTTTTTCCAACTGTATCGTCAATAATTTGAGCATACATATGATTATTACTTCTAAACACAGCTAAACGTGGTCTTTCAGCAGTTCCGCTGAAACGGTTACGTAATTTTCTATGTTTGTTTACACGAACTTCGCTTCTTGATTTTTTACTAACCATTTTCACACTCTCCTTAATTATTTTTTACCAGTCTTACCAACTTTACGTCTAATAACTTCATCAGCATATTTAATACCTTTACCTTTATATGGTTCTGGTCTTCTTTTATCTCTGATTTCAGCTGCGTATTGGCCTACTTTTTCTTTATCGATACCTTTTACAGTGATCTTATTTTGACCTTCAAGTACTGTTTCAACACCTTCTGGATCAATCATTTCTACTGGATGAGAGTATCCTAAACTTAATGTTAATTTGTTTCCTGATTTTGCAGCTCTGTAACCAACACCATTGATTTCAAGAACTTTTTCGTAACCGTTAGTTACACCAACAACCATGTTGTTAATTAATGTTCTTGTCAAACCATGTAATGATTTCATTCTCTTTAAATCATTTGGTCTTGTTACTACAACTGTTTCACCTTCTTGTTTGATTTCCATTTCTACTGGAAGTTCTCTTACAAGAGTTCCTTTAGGACCTTTTACAGTCACTTTGTTATTTTCTGCGATTTCAACAGTTACACCTGCTGGAATTGCTACTGGCAGTCTTCCGATACGTGACATACCTCTTACCTCCTACACTTAAATTCTCGGAACGGACCGTATCCGTTCTGTTTTCAGTTGCTGTTTTTAATGATGTTCTTTTCGCTAAGTTCAGCTTTCGCCTACGGCTCTGCTTCACTAATCTCAAAGAACGGCTTTCGCACTAGGTTCGTACCTCGCTTTCAGCTCGCACTCACCAAGTGCTCAATGCCTACCACACGAAGCAAAGAACTTCTCCACCTACGTTAAGTTTTCTTGCTTGTTTATCTGTGATAACACCTTGGTTTGTTGAAATAATAGCTGTTCCAAGTCCGCCTAATACTCTTGGAAGTTCATCCTTGCTTGCGTATACACGAAGACCTGGTTTTGAAATTCTCTTAAGACCTGAAATAACTTTTTCATTTTTGTCTGCTCCGTATTTTAATGTGATACGGATTGTCTTAAAACTTCCATCTTCTACGATGTCATATTTTGTGATGTAACCTTCGTTTAAAAGAATATCAGCGATAGCAATTTTCATTTTAGACGCCGGAACATCTACTGTATCATGTTTAGCAGTATTCGCATTACGAATTCTTGTAAGCATATCTGCGATTGGATCTGACATTGTCATTCTTGTTATCCTCCTAACTATTTTCTCCTTCTATGGAAGCCTACCAGCTTGCTTTCTTAACACCCGGAATCTGTCCTTTGTATGCTAATTCACGGAAACATACTCTACAAATTCCGTATTTTCTTAAATATGCATGTGGACGACCACAGATTCTACAACGATTATACTCTCTAGTAGAGAATTTTTGTTTACGTTGTTGTTTGATTTTCATAGATGTTTTTGCCATGAAATATTTCCTCCCTACTATTTTGTAAATGGCATATTGAATAATTTCAATAACTCACGAGCCTCTTCGTCTGTCTTAGCAGTTGTAACAAAGATTACGTCCATACCTCTTACCTTATCAATCTTATCGTATTCGATTTCAGGGAAAATTAATTGTTCTTTGATACCAAGAGCATAGTTACCTCTTCCGTCAAATGCGTTAGGATTAACACCTCTAAAGTCACGTACACGAGGTAATGCTAAGTTAACCAAACGGTCAACAAACTCATACATTTTTTCGCCTCTTAATGTAACTTTACATCCAATAGCCATACCTTCTCTGATTTTGAAGTTAGCTACTGACTTTCTAGCTTTTGTGACAATAGCTTTCTGACCTGTGATTTTTTCAAGATCAGCAACTGCTGAATCTAACACTTTGTGATTATCTTTTGCTTCGCCAACACCCATGTTGATAACTACTTTATCGAGTTTTGGCACTTCCATAATATTCTTATAACCAAACTTTTTAATCATTGCATCAACGATCTCATTTTGGTACATTTCTTTAAGTCTATTCAAAGTTCTGTTCCTCCTTCCTTGGATTAATCAATAACTTCACCTGTTGATTTTGCAAAACGTACTTTCTTTTCTCCATTCATTTTGAAACCTACTCTTGTAGCTTTTCCTTTATGAATGTACATTACGTTTGAAGCATCAATAGGTCCTTCTTGGTGAACGATTCCACCATTCTGGTTTGCAGCACTTGGTTTTGTGTGCTTTGTAAGCATGTTAACGCCTTCAACTAAAACTGTGTTATTTTCTTTGCTTACAGCGATAACTTTGCCTTCTTTGTCTTTATCTTTTCCGGCGATAACTTTAACCATATCACCTTTTTTGATTTTCATAGTTGACATATTCGGTACCTCCTTATAATACTTCTGGAGCCAGAGAAACGATTTTCATGAATTGTTTTTCACGAAGTTCTCTTGCTACTGGTCCAAAAATACGAGTTCCTCTTGGGTTTTTGTCATCTTTAATAATAACTGCTGCATTTTCATCAAATTTGATGTAAGAACCGTCTTTACGACGAGCACCTTTTACAGTACGTACAACTACAGCTTTTACTACATCACCTTTTTTTACAACACCACCTGGTGTTGCATCTTTAACGCTGGCTACGATTACATCACCAATGTTTGCATATCTTCTGGTAGAACCACCCAATACACGAATGCAAAGTAATTCTTTAGCACCTGTATTGTCGGCTACTTTAAGTCTACTTTCTTGCTGTATCATGCAGGTAAACCTCCTTCAATACTATTTTACTTTTTCCATAACTTCAACAAGTCTCCATCTCTTATCTTTAGATAATGGTCTTGTTTCCATAACTTTTACTTTATCTCCGATGTTACATACATTTTCTTCATCATGCGCTTTCAATTTGTATGTTCTCTTTACGATTTTGTTGTAAAGAGGGTGTTTAACATGATCTTCTACTGCAACAACGATTGTTTTGTCCATCTTATTGCTGACAACTTTACCAACACGTGTTTTTCTAAGATTTCTTTCCACGATAATATCTCCTTTCTAGAAATTACTCAGCCTTAGAAGCTGCTGTAATAGCTGTTTGAATTCTAGCGATATTTCTTCTTACTTCTTTAATTCTGCTTGTGTTTTCTAATTGATTTGTTGCGTTTTGGAATCTTAAGTTGAAAAGTTCCTTTTTAGCAGCTACTAATTCTTCATTCAATTGCGCAACTGATTTTGATTTTAAATCTTCTACGAATTTATTAATTTTCACTGTTATCACCGCCTTCTAAGTCTTCGCGTGAAACGATCTTACATTTACAAGGTAATTTGTGCATAGCAAGACGTAATGCTTCACGTGCTACTTCTTCAGGTACTCCTGAAAGCTCGAACATTACACGTCCTGGTTTAACAACTGCTACCCAGTATTCTAAAGTTCCTTTACCAGAACCCATACGTGTTTCAGCTGGTTTTGTAGTTACAGGTTTGTCTGGGAAAATCTTGATCCAAACTTTACCACCACGTTTGATATAACGAGTCATAGCAATACGGGCTGCTTCGATTTGGTTAGAACGAATCCAGCATGGTTCAGTTGCAACAAGACCAAATTCACCATTTGTGATTTTATTTCCACGTAAAGCTTTTCCTTTCATAGAACCACGGAATTGTTTACGACGTTTTACTCTCTTTGGCATTAACATAATTATTTATCGCTCCCTTCCTTAGTTGCTTTAGTTGGAAGAACTTCGCCTTTATATACCCAGACTTTAACACCTACTTTACCGTAAGTTGTGTCTGCCTCAGCGAATCCATAATCGATATCTGCTCTAAGTGTCTGAAGTGGAATAGTGCCTTCGCTGTAGAACTCTGTACGAGCCATATCAGCACCACCTAAACGACCTGAACAAGCAGCTTTGATACCAAGTGCACCAGCCTTCATTGTTCTTGACATGCAAGATTTCATAGCACGTCTGAATGAAATACGGTTTTCTAACTGTAACGCAATATTTTCTGCTACTAACTGAGCATCTTTGTCTGGTCTCTTGATTTCTTTGATATCAACAACTAATTTCTTATCTGTAAATTGTTGAAGTTCTTTTTTTACTTTTTCAATTTCAGCTCCGCCTTTACCGATTACTACACCCGGTTTAGCTGTGAAAATGATAATTTTAACGCGGTCAGAAGCTCTTTCGATTTCAATCTTAGAAACTCCGGCGCTGTATAATTTTTTCTTCAGAAATGTTCTGATTTTGTGGTCTTCTACTAAGTAATCAGCAAATTTTTCTTCTGCGTACCATTTAGAATCCCAATCTTTGATCACACCGACTCTCAAGCCATGAGGATTAACTTTCTGTCCCATACTCTTCCTCCTTATCTCTCATTAAGCACTAATGTAATGTGGCTCATTCTCTTCTCGATTCTGTAAGCTCTACCTTGTGCTCTCGGTCTAACTCTCTTCATTGTTGGTCCCTTATTTGCGTAGCATTCTTCAATATAAAGGTTTTCAACATTCATACCGTTGTTATTTTCAGCATTTGCGATTGCTGATTCTAATAATTTCTTTATTAAACTAGAAGCATATCTTGGATTGTATGTTAAAATACCAAGTGCTGTTTGTACATCCTTACCTCTGATGGCATCTAATACGAAACATGCTTTCTGAACTGAAACTCTAGCATAAGATAACTTAGCTGATGGTCTAGTGTCTTTATTAGCATTTCTCTCTCTTTTGATTTGGGATCTATGTCCTTTTGCCATGGATGAACCCTCCTTTCAAATTACGATTTATTAACGTACTCTTGATTTCTTTTCGTCTTTTCCATGTCCTCTATATGTTCTTGTTGCAACAAACTCTCCAAGTTTGTGTCCAACCATATCTTCCGTTACGTATACAGGCACATGTTTTCTTCCGTCATGAACTGCGATTGTATGTCCAACCATCATTGGGAAGATCGTTGAACGACGTGACCAAGTTTTAATAACTGTTTTTTCACCTGATTCGTTCAAAGCTCTTACTTTCTTAAGTAAGCTCTCGTCCGCGAATGGTCCTTTTTTAAGTGAGCGAGCCATAGGTTCTAACCTCCTTATAAACTGATTTATTTGATACCTTTACCGTCTCTTCTTCTTACGATTAACTTATTAGACTGTTTGTTTTTCTTTCTAGTCTTAAGACCAAGTGCTGGTTTGCCCCAAGGTGTACATGGACCTGGACGACCGATACCTGTCTTACCTTCACCACCACCATGTGGATGGTCGTTAGGGTTCATTACAGAACCACGTACTGTAGGTCTGATACCCATGTGACGTTTACGTCCCGCTTTACCAATGTTAACCAGGTTGTGGTCACCATTTCCTACAACACCGATAGATGCTCTACAAACGATTGGTACCATTCTCATTTCACCTGATGGCAAACGAAGTGTTGCATATTTTCCTTCTTTAGCCATTAACTGAGCGCTGTTACCAGCTGAACGTACTAACTGTCCACCTTTACCTGGGTATAACTCGATGTTATGAATTTGTGTACCTACCGGGATTTCAGAAAGTGGTAAGCAGTTACCTACTCTAACTTCAGCTTCCGGTCCGTTCATAACTTTCATTCCATCTGTTAAACCTTGTGGTGCAAGGATGTATGCTTTTTCACCGTCTGCATAGCAGATAAGCGCGATATTAGCTGTTCTGTTTGGATCATATTCAATACCGATTACTGTTGCCGGAATACCATCTTTTCTTCTCTTGAAGTCGATGATTCTATATTTTCTCTTAGCTCCGCCTCCGCGGTGTCTTACTGTGATTTTTCCTTGATTGTTACGACCGGCTGTTCTGCTCTTTGAAGCTAATAACGACTTCTCTGGAGTTGTCTTTGTTACCTCTGAGAAATCAGAGCCAGTCATATGTCTTCTGGAAGGTGTATATGGGCGATATGTTTTAATTCCCATTACGTTCACTCCTTTCAATTTCTAATATTATTTGTTGTCATGGTTTCTTCCATATAATTTTGCGCTATCGTTCGCTTTCGATAATTCTTATAGACCTTCAAAGATTTCGATATCTGCTGAGTCAGCTGTTAATTGAACGATTGCTTTCTTTGTCTTAGCAGTCTTTCCGTATGTCATACCACGTCTCTTTGTTTTTCCATCAAGATTCATAGTGTTTACGCTTTTTACCTTTGTTCCTTTGAACATCTTTTCAACTGCTTCTTTAACCTGAGATTTTGTTGCCTGTGTGTGTACTAAGAAAGTGTATTTCTTGTCTGCCATAAGCTCCATACTCTTTTCAGTGATTACCGGTTTAAGGATTACATCATAATATTGAACGTTTGCCATTATGCGTACACCTCCTCGATTGTTGCAACAGCAGCTTTTGTTACGATTACTGTGTTGTATTTTAAGATATCGTAAACATTGATTGTATTTGTACGGGCTGTTTTAACACCAGCGATGTTTCTTGCTGATAATTCTGCATTCTTGTTTTCACCCTCTAATACTACTAATGCTTTTGATACCGATAAGTTGTTTAACATGTTTTGGAAGTTCTTTGTTTTGATTTCTCCAAAGTTCATCTCGTCAACAACGATAAATTTATTTTCCAATACTCTTGATGTAAGAGCTGATTTAAGAGCCGCTCTCTTTTCTTTCTTATTCAATTTGAAAGAGTAGTCTCTTGGTGTTGGAGCGAATACAACTCCACCGCCCGTCCATTGCGGAGCTCTTGTAGAACCTTGTCTTGCATGACCTGTCCCTTTTTGTCTCCATGGTTTTCTTCCACCACCTGAAACTTCAGAACGAGTTTTTGCTTTCTGAGTTCCTTGACGTTTATTTGCAAGTTGTTGAACAACTGCCATGTGCATTAAGTGTTCGTTTACTTCTACACCAAATACTGCATCATTTAAATCGATTGTTCCAACTTCTTTACCTTCGATATTGTAAACAGCTACATTTGCCATCTGTGTGTTCCTCCTTTCCTATTAAAGACTAGATTGCTTTTACGCTTTCTTTAATTGTCACTAAAGATTTCTTAGGTCCTGGAACTGAGCCTTTTACTAAGATTAAGTTATTTTCAGCATCTACTCTTACGATTTCAAGATTCTGAATTGTAATTTTCTTTGCCCCCATGTGTCCTGGCATCTTTTTACCCTTGAATACTTTACTTGGGTCAGAAGCAGCACCATTAGAACCTGCATGACGATGGAATTTAGAACCGTGAGTCATAGGACCTCTGTGTTGGTTATGTCTCTTGATTGCGCCTTGGAAACCTTTACCTTTTGAGATTGCTGTTGCATCAACTTTATCGCCTGCGGCAAAGATGTCAGCTTTGATTTCCTGAGCCAATGTGTACTCGTCAGCATTTTCAAATTTGAATTCTCTTACAAATCTCTTGCTTGAAACACCAGCTTTTTCAAAATGTCCTTTTTCTGCTTTTGTTACACCGTGTCTGTGCACGATCTCTTTTTTACCGTTTTTGTCTTTGTTCACGATTTTATCTGTCTTGTCTACAAAACCAACCTGAACAGCACTGTAACCGTCGTTTTCAACTGTTTTAATCTGTGTTACTACACAAGGACCAGCCTGAAGAACAGTTACTGGAGTTAAAGCTCCGTCTTCGTTGAAGATTTGAGTCATTCCGACTTTTGTAGCTAAAATAGCTTTCTTCATTATTACTACCTCCTGTGATTTACAGCGGAACGTTTTCACGTTCATCCTAAATTATAGGATTGTCTTACTGTCTTTGAATTGTTACTGAACTCTTATTTGTTTTTCATTTTGATATCGATGTAAACACCAGCCGGCATTTCTAATCTTGATAATGCATCAACTGTCTTCTGTGTTGGAGCAATGATATCAATAAGTCTCTTATGAGTTCTTTGTTCGAACTGCTCTCTTGAATCTTTATATTTGTGAACAGCTCTTAAGATTGTTACAACTTCCTTCTTAGTTGGAAGTGGTACCGGTCCGCTCACTTGTGATCCAGTTTTCTTTACAGTTTCGATGATTTTTTTAGCAGATGCATCAACTAATTGATGTTCATATGCTTTCAGTGTAATTCTCATTACTTGACTTGCCATAAAAAAAGTCGCCTCCTTTTCGTACTTTGGGTTTCAGTACGACAAGCGGTGACTGTACACTCTCCCGTGTGTGTCGTGAGTACTCACACGTTGTTACCGTTTTTCATCGGCCGTTATAGATTCGTACAGTGACTTGTCGCCAGTTTCCTAACTTGACATTCGCTCCACGGAATACCTGCCACTTACGGCAGCAACCTCTCGCTTCAACGCTATCTTGTCACAGCCCTTATATTATAAGAGAATTCCATCTATATTGCAAGTACTTTTTTCAATTTCATGTTTCTGCTTTTTGACGAATTTTTACAGAATATGAGCAGTTTTTTGTGCACTTTTCACAGCACAAAGAATCTATACATTCTCTAAAAACATTGATATTATTATATAGAAGAAAAAAATATTCAATACGAAAGGATTTATATATTATGTGGATAGCAGATAGTTGGAAAGATTACGAAGTAATCGATACTTCTAACGGCGAAAAACTGGAGCGCTGGGGGAATTATCTTTTAGTCAGACCAGACCCTCAGGTTATATGGGATACTCCAAAAACTGACAAAGGCTGGAGAAAGATGAACGGGCATTACCACCGCAGTAAAAAAGGTGGCGGTGAATGGGAATTTTTTGATTTGCCGGAACAATGGCAGATTCATTATAAAAATCTAACATTTAATCTGAAACCATTTAGTTTTAAGCATACCGGTCTTTTCCCGGAGCAAGCAACGAATTGGGACTGGTTTTCTAATAAGATTAAAGATGCCGGCAGACCAATCAAGGTACTGAATCTATTTGCATATACCGGCGGTGCTACTTTAGCAGCTGCTGCGGCCGGAGCAACCGTAACACACGTAGATGCTTCCAAAGGCATGGTTGCCTGGGCAAAGGAAAACGCCGTCTCTTCAGGACTTGCTGATGCACCAATACGCTGGCTCGTGGACGACTGTGTCAAATTTGTTGAAAGAGAAATTCGACGTGGTAATCACTACGATGCTATTATTATGGACCCACCTTCCTACGGACGCGGACCAAAAGGTGAAATCTGGAAAATTGAAGATATGATTCATCCGTTAATTAAATTATGTACACAGATTTTATCAGACAACCCTCTATTCTTTTTAATCAACTCCTACACAACCGGACTTGCTCCTGCCGTCTTAACATACATGTTATCAACAGAGCTTAAAAAGTTCAACGGCATAGTAGACTCACAGGAAATTGGTCTTCCGGTTTCAACCAACGGACTTGTACTGCCTTGTGGCGCTTCCGGACGTTGGGAAGCGAAATAAGGAATTTTACAACACTCTAGAAAGAACATCGAGGCGCGTATAAGAAAGATATAACTCCCTAAACGTGCCTCGCGTGAGAGTTCAGACACGGACTCTTCATTTTACATCTCTTTTTTCAGCACGCTATATATATACGAAATCGGCAATCCCATAACATTATAATAATCGCCCACAATCTTTTCGATATAAATCGCAAACCGTCCCTGAATTCCATATGCACCTGCTTTGTCCATTACATATTCATTGGATATATAATCCTCTATCTCCGTATCTGTCATTGCATTGACATATACGTCCGTCCTAACCGCTTCACTAAGCACCGTCACATTGCCTGCTTCGTCATACAAAAGTATTGCCACTCCTGTGTACACTTGGTGTTCCTTACCCTGTAATCTCTGAATCATTGCAAACGCATCTTTCTCTGACTTTGGTTTCCCTAGTATCATTCCATCCGGTGCCACCACAGTATCTGCGCCTATGATAATCGTATTCTCTCGCTGAATCTGACTTGCAATATCCTTCGCTTTCAAAAGTGCCAGCTCTTTGACGATGCCATCCGGTTCACTACTATGATAACACTCTTCTTTCTCACTTACCTTGACCTCGAATTCAAATCCTGCCTGTCGCATCAACTCACTCCTTCTCGGAGAAGCTGAAGCCAGAATAATTTTTTTCTTTATTAAATGCATATTAACTTACCTTTTTATATTTCTTCATCTTCTTTATTTTTTTCATAACTACAGTCACAATCACAACAACCACTAAGATTATAACAAGTACAACTCCAATAATCATGGCTGCATATTTATTAGGATTCTTAATTAAATCCAGAAGTTTTTTACTGTCATCTACCACTTTGCGTCCCTGATTTGAAGAGTACTCCTCCGGAATATTTCCAATTCCATCACCATCTGTATCTTCAAAGGATTCCATATAAGCTGCAATCGCCGCCCACGCTTTTAGTTCTTTTCCATCATTTGTAATAATTAAATCTTCATAGTCTTTTACTACACTGCCATCTTCAAACTTCGGCACGATTGATAAAAGCCCAAACGACATATCTGTTACTGCTCCTAACATCTGCGCACTATACAAATCAGATACCACACAGTATAATTTATCATTTTCAATTTCAATGTGGTTTCCAGTGTCGTCCGTCAGGTAACAATCCGTCACACGATTCAAAATAAGGCGGTTTGGATTAAAGCAGAATTGAAGACCATTTGTGTACAGCCTTGCTGTAGTCATAAAATCCGAAATCGAGGCATCAATTTCAGCAATCACCTTCAATTCTTCACCCGATAAATATGTTTTCACCAGAGGGTATCCCGGGACTCCATCAGGACCAATTCCCAAAGAAAATGAATTAAAAACCTTTTCTACCGTAATATCTCCCTCTGCATAGGTATCACGCACAGTGCCTGCAGGCACTATTGAAACATCGACCTCATCACCTACCGCGTAACTATAAGCATCAGCTATAATGCTTCCAAGATTATGTTCTGTATGTACATCTGCCAATTCATCTACCGTACTGAATTTGATATCATTTGTTGCTAGAACCTGTTCTCTTACATATCCGAAATCAGCCAGATATCCCGAATTAATTGTTTCAATAAACTGTTTGATCTTTTCCCTTGCCTGTGCATCTTCCTCAATATCTGATGTAACAGGGATAATCTCATAAGATTCCATTTTCCACACACCATCTTTTTGTTCTGTCATGGAAAGCGAGCCAATATTTTTTCCATATTCACCACAAGACACAATATATGTATCCCCCTGACGAATCGGCTCTTCTAATATAGAATGTGTGTGCCCACTGATTATCAAGTCTATTTCCGGCACATTTTTTGCAAGAATTTCATCCTCTGACTTTTCTTTCTCCTCCCATGTACCACCATGCGAGAGACATACAATCATATCAACATCCGCTTCATTTTTCTCGATTTTATCCACTATTCTTTTAGCCGCAGCAGAAGCGTTTTCAAATTGCAAAGCACAGGTTGGAGCACATTCGAGACAATCCTCTCCGAAAATTCCAAACAAGGCAATCTTGACATCCCCTTTTTGTATTGTCGTATATTCTTTTACACCATATTTATTAAGTGCATCTTTCAGAAGCTGCTGTTCCTCCGTGAGCCCGGCCGATTCCATCGTTTCCCAGTCAATATTAGAAACCAGTAATTCAGGCACTGGATCACCACTTTCTGCTGCCGTAATCAACATATTCGCTAAACCTTGCGAGCGATAGTCAAATTCATGATTTCCAAACGTAGTTGCATCTACACTAATTTCACCGAGCATCCTGAGTTCTGCGGCTTCTTTTTCAAACACAGTCTGTACCAGTGTTCCCATAGAGTAATCACCGCCATCCACCACAAGTGTATCGGGATTCTTTTCTTTCTGTTCATCAATTAATGTTTTCAATTTAGCATAGCCGCCTATTTCCTGTGTTTTCCCATCTATCAATGTTGTGAAACTTTCCAAATGAGAATGCGTATCATGCGTAAACATTACATCAATCCGTTTGGGTTCATTTTCTGCCTGAGCTAAATTATGTAACACCAACGCTAGTATACAGACACATCCCAAACAAACAATACTTTTTTTGAATATTCTACTCATTCTCTTTCTCACTTTCTATTTTTATATTTTCTTCTCGATAATTCTCTTTACTGTATAGATAATAACTCCTACAAAACCAATAAACAAGACATAATAATATACATCAGCATCGGAAAGCTGTACACAGAATAGAAATGATTTCTTCATAGTATATCTAACCTATTTCACATATATTTTCTTACGTTCAATTCTACCCCGGTTAAGTTTTTATAACCCCAAAAAGCAGTCCCTGAAGTGGTAAGATAAAAGTAGACATCGCCAAAAATAGCAGACAATAGATATAGCTTTTTATTCTATTGATTAATAACATTACACTGGAGGTGCACAAGCATTCTAAAACTTCGTTTTCTCATGCACGGCTGTCTCCGGATACTAAAAATCAAAATTGTACGTCAAAAACAAGATTTTAAATAATTTTTCATCATTCGAATCTGTATATTCTGATATATCGCTAATATACTCTATAATTGCATATTTGTTTTTGTAATCAAAGGATTCAGAAATATCATCAAGTACTATCATACATTCTTTACCTTGTTTTTTCGCAACCAATATTTGGAAAATCAAATTTAAGATATAATATGCTCTACGCTCCCCTGTACTTAAAACATTAAGTAATTTATCTTTTGTAACTTCCTTCTCTCTATAGTGGTTCAGTTGTCAAGACATAAATTTCATGATTTTATAATGAATCTCTATCTGTGGATAAGTAGGGGAGAGAACTCCCCTTGTGGGTATCATGCAACATAATCTATCAATAAGGCTGGATAATACATCGTTGCTGGCGTCTGATTCCCGATTGCAGAGTGGCAGCGTTCAAAATTATAGGTATGGATATAATTGTTGATCGCCTGTCGTGCTCCACGGATATTGGCGTATTGTGTGAGGTATGCTTCCTCGTATTTAAAGCTGCGAAACCAACGCTCAATCATGATATTATCAGCCCAGCGGCTTTTGCCATCCATACTCTGACGTACCCCATTCTCTTTGAGAAAGTTCCGGTATTCGTTGCTGGTAAACTGACAGCCTTGATCAGAATTAAGGATAACTGGTTTAGCAACCGTAAATGCCTTATTTAACGCGTTGATGACCATCCTGGTATCAAGCGTATCGTCCACTTCCCATCCTACGATGCAGCGGCTATACCAGTCAATTACGGCTGTCAGATACAAAAACCCTCTTTTGATTGGTATATACGTGATGTCGATTGACCATGCCTGATTTGGACGGTCGATAACGGCGTTACGTAGCAGATACGGGCAGACTTTTGCCTGTTGCATACGTTTAGAAAGGTTCATTTTGGGATAAATCGGGTCAATAGCCATTTCTGTCATATAGCGGCGAGCCTTACGGCGTCCGACTTGATATCCGCGCCTTTTGAGCTGTGCAGACATCTGACGGGCGCCCCAGGCAGGATGATCCGTATGCAGCTGATCGATGATCACTTTGC